>JANXWJ010000116.1 GCA_025351185.1 Candidatus Nanopelagicales bacterium | reverse complement strand
CCCGACTCCAGCTTGCGCGACTCGCGTGGACGCCGGACCCGTTCACCGTCGACCACGACCCACCCCACCACACCCCCAGCTACGACTCCGGCCGCGACTACCACGGCCGTGAGAATGACCGCGGCTACGGGATCGACCGCTGACCCTGCCGCGAACCCCTCCGAGCATCTGGCCCCACGCGGTGGCCAGGGCGATGGCCAGGGCGGGCCAGGGCATGGCCAGACCCGCGGCAACCCCTACCTACTCCACTACTGGCCGGGGTGAGCGACATCAGCCACAACGACCCGGGGCCACCGGGCTCTCGACGGCCCGTCGCGCACACCTATCAGGAGGGACAACGGTCCCCGCCCGCGACACCGACTCCGGAGGCCCGCCATGAACCGAGACCAGCTCGCCGCACTCCCACCCGTCCTCGACGTCCCCACCGCCGCGAAAGTCCTCGGCATCGGACGCTCCCTCGCCTACGACCTCGTCCGCCGCGGCGAATGGCCCACCCAAGTCCTCCACATCGGGAAACTCATCAAGATCCCCACCGAACCCCTCGTCCGGCTCCTCGGTGGTGCACCGCAGGGTGGCGTCGAGGGCCAGGAGTCGGCGTGAACGTGCGGCGAGTCCACACCGATCGCCTGGGGGCGTTGCCGCTGTCGGCAGCGGCGCCGACAATCAGCGACAGAACCGACCTGCGCGGGTCGGCACTCGGGGTGAGCGGATCGGGGAGGGGTGTCGGATGAGTGGCGGGTTCACGTTCAAGCGCTGCTCCTGCCGGCCGGTGACGAACGAGGGCGGGAAGGTGTTGGCGTGCAAACGCAAGCACGGCAGCTGGTACTTCGCCGCCGAGTCTCACGGCACCGACGGGAAACGCACCCAGGTCAAGCGGGGCGGTTTCGCGACCCAGGCCGACGCCCAGGCCGCCCTGACAGCGTTCGCGGAGGCGCGCAACACCGGGGCGTGGACCGATGACCGGCACCTGAAAGTGAACGAGTTCCTCACCGACTGGCTATCGAAGAAGGTCGCCAACGGACTTCGGCCCACGACCGAACGGTCCTACCGCTGGCACATCACCGGCTACATCAACCCCGTCATCGGTGACCTCCGCCTGCGCGACGTGCGACCCCCACACGTCGAGGAAGTGCTGCGCCTCGCCGCCGTGCCGAAGGAGAAGGGGCGCACGCCGGGACCCGCGACGGTGCGCCGCATCCACGCCACCATGCGCTCCGCGTTCGCCAGCGCGAAGCGTGCCCGCTACATCCCCTACAACCCCGCCGTCGACGTCGAGCTCCCCAGGGCCACCCGACCCCACGTGCAACCTTGGGAAGCCGACGAGCTCGGCGCGTTCCTCGACCACTGCGCCACCGACCCCCTCGGCCCGCTCTACGAGGTCGCCGCGTTCACCGGGCTACGCCGCGGTGAGCTCCTCGGATTGCAATGGGTCGACATCGACGTCGAACGGTCCCGCCTGGTCGTCCACCGTCAGATCGTCCAGCTCGGTCACGCCACCCACCTCGGCCCCGTGAAGACCGCCAGCGGCCAGGACCGCGTCGTCGACCTCGACGAAGCCACCATCGGTGCTCTGCTCAGCCACCAACTTCGTCAGCAGCAGCAACGCGACGACTGGGGGACCGCCTGGGTCGACAGCGGCCACGTCTTCACCAAGGAGGACGGCTCACCGCTTCACCCCGAGACCGTCACTAAACGCTTCCGCGAACTTTCCGACGCTGCAGGGCTCCGGCCGGTCCGACTCCACGACCTGCGACACGGGCAAGCCAGCCTCATGCTCGCCGCCGGCGTCCCGATGGCCGTCGTGAGCAAGCGACTCGGACACAGCTCACTCGCCATCACCTCGGACACCTACTCGCACCTGCTCGAAGGTGTTGGCCAGCAAGCCGCCACCGCCGCAGCAGCGCTTGTGCCCCGCGCCGACCGCCGAACCCAGAATGAACCCAGGTCCCTCGAAAACACCCTCGAGACAGGGGCTCTGGAGGCTCCATCTACGGGGTCGGATGACGACGTCGAATCGGGTATCGCCGCAGGTGAAACGGCAGAGGCCCGGTCCGAAGACCGAGCCTCTGCACACGTGCGCCGCGTAGGACTTGAACCTACAACCCGCGGATTAAGAGTCCGCTGCTCTGCCAGTTGAGCTAGCGGCGCTGGTGCTCGCGAAGAATACACCGAGGCATCGGCGGGGGTGAAATCCGATCAGGGCTGTCAGCGGAGGCATCGGCCTGCGGCCGATCCCGCGGCGTCGCGGGACGCAACGAGCACTGGCTGCGGGTCCAGGGGCGAGGGGTCAGGCAGCGCGTCCCTCGACGACGTACAGCTCGTCGGACCGTGGTCCCCAGGGGTCCACGAGATCCATGAGCAGCGTCAGGGGCACCCCCTGCGCCAGCATCTCCATCACGTCGACGTCACGTCCGGCAATCGTCTGCGTTGTCATGGTGGTCCACCTCCTCGCTCTCACAGAACAGGTTTCGGTACTTCTGACTCGAACATGGTGCGCCGTACGGGTGGTCTGATCGGAGGATTGCTCTCTTCGTGGGCGTGTCGCTCTCCGTGTTCTCACAGCCACTGAAAGTAAGGCTCTGACTCAAGGGTGCCCCCGGTTCGACGTCCTGAACACCCAAGTCCCCCTATCAGCCCAACGGCTGATACCGACCCGCCGAAAGTCCTAGTACGGGGGTCCTACGACCGGCTGCTTCACGCACCGCAAACCGGACATGAGCATGGAGTTCGGCGGGTGCCCGAGACCACTCAGCCGAGCGAGGAGACCCAGTCCGACGTGGTCCTCACCTGGGCGAAACCGTCACCGAGCACTCCGAGCTCCACGCGGTGCACGAGCGCGGCGGGCAGGTCGGCCGAGACGTCGATCGTCCCGGTCGCGTCGTCGAGGACCGTGACGTCGAGCCCGAGGTGCATGGCCTGGCGGGTGGTCGTGTCGACGCACATGTGGGTCATGTAGCCCGCGACCACGAGTGCGTCGACGTCGTGGTCCGCTATCCAGGTCGCCAGATCCGTCCCGGTGAACGAGCCGGGCAGGGACTTGTCGATGACGACCGCGTGCGGGCGCGAGGCGACGACGTCGTGGAGCTCCCACGCGGGGGTGCCGGCGACGAACAGGCCGCCGGACGGGTCCGGCTCGGTGTGGCGTACGAGCACGACGGGGACGCCGTGCTGCGTCGCCGCGTCGATCGCCTCCCCGATGCGCTCGAGGGAGCCGTCGACCGGCGGGTGCACGATGGGCAGCCCTCCCGTGACGTACTCGTTCTGGACGTCGATGACGATGAGCGCCTGAGTCATGGACGCCACCCTGTCATCCCCTGCCGGTCGATAGCGTCAGCGCGGGCTATGGACTGCGCTGACGCTATCGATAGCCGTGGTGTAGTACCGGCGCGTGATGCGTTCAGCCGCTGACGGGTTCGGTCGATGACTGTCGCGACGGATGTGACCGAGGGGCCCAGGAGGTGCGGATGATCGGCGATCGCTTCGATGTCGTCCTCGCCGACGCGGCCCGGGGGCAGGAGGCTGCCTTCGCCGAGCTCTACCGCGACGTGCACCCGCCGCTGCTGCGCTATCTGCGGACGATGTCCTGGGAGCACGCCGAGGACGCCGGCTCGGAGACCTGGCTCGAGCTCGCCCGGTCCCTGCCGACCTTCACCGGCACGGAGGCGGCGTTTCGCGGGTGGGTCTTCACGATCGCTCGGCGCAAGCTCATCGACCGGATCCGGTACGAGTCCCGGCGGCCGTCGAGCACGTGGGACGGCGCCGACGACGTCGGGCCGCTCACCCGCGACATCGCCGACGACGTGGTCGAGATGGACGACACCTATCGAGCCTTGGCCACGGTGCAGACGCTGCCGCGCGACCAGGCAGAGGCGGTGCTCCTGCGTGTGGTCGGTGGGCTCGACTACGCCGACGTCGGGCTCGTCATGGGACGTTCGTCAGGTGCTGTCCGGGTGCTCGTCCACCGCGGCCTACGTCGGCTCGCCAGCGAACTCGGCGACCGCTCCGAGACTCCGGGAGTAACGCCATGACCGGCCGTGACGTTCACCAGTCGGACACTGGCACCGAGCAGCCCACCCCACGGTGGGACGAGGTTCTCGACGGTCGGCGTCTCCCCGAGACGGAGGACGAGATGCGAGCGGCACACGTCGTCACAGCGCTGCAGGCACCGGGAACCCCGGACGAGCTGCGGGGCGCCGACGCCGCTGTCACTGCCCTGCTCACCGCCGCCCGCGCCACGTGGTCGGAGAAGGCGCTCCTCTCGGAAAAGGCGCTCCTTTCGGAGAAGGCGCTCCTTTCGGAGAAGGCGCTCCTTTCGGAGAAGGCGCTGTCGTCGGGAAAGGCGCTCCTTTCGGAGAAGGCGCTGTCGTCGGAGAAGGCGCTCCTGCCGGAGAAGGCGCTGTCGTCGGAGAAGGGGTCCGTCGTCGTGCCCTTCGAGCCCGTACGTCGTCGTCGTGCGGCGATCGTCGCCGGCTCCGTCGTGGCCGTCACAGCCATGCTTGCCGGCACCGCTGCGGCCGCGGCCACCGGCTCGCTCCCCGCTCCGCTGCAGCGCCTCGCCGAGTCCTACGTCGGTGCGCCGGCACCAGCCGCAGACGACCAAGACCCCGCGACGTCGGCAAGCGCGCCCGACCGGACCGGCCCGACCGATCCGGCTGACTCGCCCGATCCGACCGACCCGACCGGCGGCGCGGGTGGGTCACCCTTGACCTCCCCGACGTCTGTACCTGCGCCACGGACTAGCGGTCCGGCAGCGCTGCCGCTCCAGGGTTTGTGTCGCGCCTTCGCGAACCGACCGGCAGGTCAGCCAGCGACTGGATCCGTTGCGTACCAAGCGCTATCGGCTGCGGCAGCTGCACGTGGTCTCTCTGTCGCAGCACTGTGCGCGGATGCCTTCGGCACCGCGGGTGCGGGCGCTTCGGGTGCCGGCCACGGTGGCAAACCGTCGACCCCACCGGGTCAGGTCGGGAAGCCCTCGACTCCTCCCGGCCAGTCACACAAGCCGGTGGCCAAGCCTGGCAACGGCGGCAAGCCGTCGACACCTCCGGGACAGGGCGGAAAGCCGACGACCCCCCCGGGCCAGAGTCACCAGGGCACGGCAAACCCGGTCCACGGCGTCATGCCCTCCACCAGTGCGGGCGCCTGAGCCAGGGGCCTGTCCGTACTGCGGAGCTACACGCCTCGTCACCGTGTGCCTCTGGTCTGTAAACCTCACCGCTGACCTGGGTCTCGTGGGGGCTTCCCGGGCTCGGATGCACCCACAACACCCAGGTCGGCGGTGGGGGTGGACGCGAGCGGCGGTCGCGCCTCTGCGCGTGGCAGCTTGCGCCGTCCGGGGGACATCGCCACGGGGTGCGAGTAACACCCGGAAGCGTTGCGGCGTTCCTCCTACGAGACGCGAGCAGGCCTCGCGTCCGACCACGAACGTCCTCACCGATCGTCGATGAAGGGAACTGCTGTCATGCGTACCGAGAAGGCAATCCTCGCCACCGCGCTCGCCGGTGCTCTTGTCCTGGCACCGCTCGCTGCCGCGACCGCCGCGCCGTCGAAGTCCGCACCGGCGCCCAGGTTCGTCATCAGCAAGCTCGGGATCGTCGGCTCGACGGTGACCTATGACGTCACCAAGGCGCCGGCCACGATCAAGGTGCACGTTCAGGTGAAGGACTTCGACAAGAAGTTCAACCCGACCAGCGTGAAGATCGTCGTCGTCGAGAAGGTCACCGGCATGCCGGTCCTGACCTTCACAGTCGCCGCCCGCCGGGTGGGCGCGAGCAAGGTCGTCAGCAACTGGGCAGCCAGCGTCACCGTGCCTGCGGGCTCGGCCGCCGCGCAGTACTGCCTCAAGATCGTCAAGGTCGACGACGCCAACCCGGCGACGCTGCCGGTGCTGGCGCTCGCCAAGGGCCTGCAGGGTCGCGACTGCTTCACCGTCGTCAACACCACGCCGGTCGCGCCCAGCGCCTGAACCGGTCGATAGCGTCAGCGCGGGCTATGGACCGCGCTGACGCTATCGATGGCAGTGGTGTCAGGCGCGCTTGGCCATCGTGATCCAGTCGATCTGGATCGTGGCCGACGCGGTCGGCAGCGGCGGCGTCGCGCCGAGGACGGTCTCGGACTGCAGCACCCAGTGCATCGACGTCGCCGGGATCTTGTTCGTCGCTGTCCCGACGAGGACGCCGTCGAGGAAGAACTGCGCGCGGCCCGGGATCCACTCGATCGTGTAGGTGTGCCAGTCGGTGTTGGATGCCGTCTGCGAGAAGGTGTCCTGCCCGCCGACCGGTGTCGCCCAGTGCACGATCGCGGTCGGAGTTCCCGTGATGGCACCGTCCGGCCAGGCCATGCTCCCGCGCAGCGGCCAGCGCTCGTCGTCGGGCCAGAGGACCCAGGTCGTCTTGTAGCCGGTACCGACAGCAGCGGTGCGGGCCCGGATGCTGTAGCGGCCGTTGCGCTGGCCCTTGCCGAGGTTGGGCATGATCGCCGTGACGCGCGGGCCGGTCTTGTCCGAGCCGATCTTCACCACGAGCAGCCCGGGCGCCACGCTCACCTTGGCCAGGCCGGAGTAGCGGCCGTGGTTGGAGGTGTCGCGCCACCGCGAGGGGTACGCCGTGAACTCCCGCGAGACGGTGCGCGCCGTCCAGGTGTCGCGGCCGTAGACGCGGGTCCACCCTGCCGGCTCGGCCGCCGGCATGACGACGCCGGACGGCGAGCCAGGGGTGGTGGTGGCAGTCGGCGTGGGCGTGGGTGCCGGGCTGCTCGGGGTCGCGGTCGCAGTGCTCGACGTGGGTTGTGCCGGGCCTGCAGCAGTGGGAGCAGTCGCGGACCCGCTCGACGAGCAGGCGCCGAGCGCCATCACGACGGCGACCGACGCGGCAAGGACGAACGCATGGGTGGTGCGGGGACGCGCGCTCACGGCACCTCACAACCCGTCAGGGACGGTGCGGTGGCGGTCGGGCGCGGCGGGGCCATGTGCCTAGCCTGCCAGGTCGGCCCGACACCCCGGTCGCCCACGCGCGGCAGCCTGGGCGTGAGCGCCTTTCAGGACTAGTCGGTGTAGGTGGCGCCGAGTCGGTGACCGACCTCGGGGTGGCTGATCGGCAGCCCTGCCGTCGCGGCGTTGGCGAAGTCGTCGTCGACGTGGACGACACCGATCCCGGCCGACTCGAGGATCGACGCCCCGACCGACGCCCGGAAGCCGCTGCCGCAGTAAAGCCACGGCGGGCCGTGCTCGGCGTGGGCTGCCGCCCAGGGAGCGACCTCGTCGAGGCGTCCGCGGAGCTCGTGGAGCGGGATGTGCGTGGCTCCCGTCACGAAGCCGTCGTCGTACTCGCTGTTGCGACGCAGGTCGAGCATGGGCAGCGTCGGGTCAGCCGCCAGGGCCGCCGCCAGCTCCAGGTGGCTGACGCGCGGATAGCTGGACACGGGTGTGTCGGAAGTCGCCCAGTCGGTCGGGGTTCCGACGGCGTAGGCGACGGGACGGTCGATGCCGATGCGCACGAGCTCGCGCTGCATCGTGGCGACCTCCTCGACCTCCGCGCCGATGAGGGTCAGCGGGGTGCCCCAGTCGATGAGCCAGCCGAGGTAGGTGACCGCGTTGCCGTGCACGTCGAACGACAGCGAGCCACGGATGTGCTCGCCGGCGAAGATGCGGCGATGCCGTAGGTCGACGACCCACTCGCCGGCTGCGATGCGACGGGCGATGTCCTGCGCCGTAGCGAGCTGGGGGAGCGAGAGGTCGACCGGGCCGGCGCCTGCCTGGTTGGCCGGCCCCATGTGCGCGTAGTAGGCGGGGAACGTGTCCAGCCCGCGGATCAGGTCGGCGACGAACGTCTCCTCGTCCACGCTGAACGCCGGGTTGCTCAGGATCTGCTCGGCGAGCGTCGATGCGGTGCCCACCGTGGCGGTGGCGCTGCAGAACGAACCGAACCCGTGGGTGGGGTAGACCTGCGCGCTCCGGGTCACCTCGTCGGCGATCCGGCGCATGGAGTTCCACTGCGCGCGTACGAGCGGCTCGGTGAGCTGAGGGCCAAGCAGGTCGGGGCGACCGACGCTGCCGAAGAGGAGCGACCCGCCGGTGAACAGTGCGAGGTCCTTGCCTCCGACGTTGAGCGCGAACGACAGGTGGTTGGGTGTGTGCCCGGGAGTGTGCAGCACGCGGATGAGCCCGCTCCCGGCATCGATCTCGGTCTTGTCGCTCACCTGGCGTGCCGGGAAGGAGACGGTCATGCCGGACGGGACGACGTAGTCCGCGCCCAGGACGCGAGCGAGCTCGAGACCACCGCTGACGTAGTCGTTGTGGAAGTGCGTCTCGAGGACGTGCGAGGTCGCCCAGCCGCGGTCGTCGAGGACCTGCTGGACCCGGTCGATGTCGCGCTGCGGGTCGATCACGATCGCAGAACCGTTGCGGCCCACGACATAGCTGCGGTCGCCCAGGTTGGGCGTCTCGATCGAGACGACCTCGAGAGGGTTGTCGGTCATGACGTCGCCACCTTCGCTCCAGCGTTCACCAGGTCGGGGAATCCGCCTGTGAGGTTGTAGACGTGGGTGAACCCCGCCTTGGCCATGGCGTCGGTCGCGAGCGCCGAACGGCGCCCGCTGTGGCAGTAGACGGCGTAGGTCACGGACTTGTCGAGCGCGGAGGTCTGCGAGTCGAAGGTCGTGGCCTCGACGTCGACGTTGACCGCGCCCGCGACATGTCCGGCGGCGTACTCCGACGGCGTGCGCACGTCCACGGTGACGACACCCGACTGGGCGGAGGTGGTCAGGAACGCCGCCGGGTCCACCGACGTGACGGTGCCACCGCTGGCTCCGCAGCCGGTCAGCACGAGGGCGCCCAGCATGGCGAGCAGGGCGAGGAACTTCTTCACGGTCGGGCTCCTGAGCTGATCGAAGGGGCGGCCACGAGAAACGCGCCTGCTGGGTTCCCGAGGAGCACTGCGCCGGAGGTGCGGATCATGCCTGGGCTACTCGTGCCTTGGCCTCGGACATGTCGAGCTCGCGCACCGAGGTGATGAGCTCCTCGAGCGAGCGTGCCGGGAGGGCGCCGGCCTCGCGGTAGACCAGGACGCCGTCACGGAAGGCCATGAGAGTCGGGATCGCCGAGATCTGGGCCGACGCGGCGAGCGCGCGCTCCGCCTCGGTGTCGACCTTGCCGAACGTGATGTCGGGGTGCGTCTCGGACGCCTTCTCGAAGACGGGCGCGAAGGCGCGGCAGGGGCCGCACCACGACGCCCAGAAGTCGACGAGCGTGATGCCGTCGCCGATCGCCTTCTCCTCGAAGTTCTCAGCGGTCAGCTCGACCGTGGCCATGTCGGTTTCCTCTCGGACGGGACTGTCGAGACGATAACAGTATACCCCCGGGGGTATATTCCGGCCAGGGTCATCCCCGGTGACGTTGGCGCGACTCGGCTACGCCGTGACGACGGTGTGGATGACCGTGTAGACGGCGACCAGGATCATGAGGATCCCGAAGGCGGTCGAGAGCACCCAACCGGGTATGCGCCTCGACAGCAGTGCACCGATGACCGCGAACGTCGCGCTTGCGACGGCGAGCCCCAGGACGGTGCCGAGACCGCCGGCCGAGCCGTGCCGCACGGTGAGCGCGACGAGGCTGTTCATGACGATGACGACGAGACCGGTTGCCGTTGCTCGCTTCACGGGCAGGTGCATCGCCGACACGAGCGCAGGGACGACCACGAAACCGGCGCCGACTCCGAGCAGTCCCGTGACGAGCCCGACGGACGACGCCAACCCCACGGTGCGTGCGCGACCTCGGCCCGAGGATGCGGTCGTGGCGGATCCGTCCGCGAGGTGCGGGGCGACGGCGCCGCCAGCCATCTCGAGCCGCTCCTCGGCGTGCGTGACGGCACGGCTGTGCTCGCCGGTGGCCGCACGCAGCATCGTCACGGCGCCTCCGACGAGAAGCACGGTGAGCCCGCCGAGCAGCACGGCGGGGCTGATAGACCGGGCGAACCACGCCCCGGCGACGGCGCCGACAGCGCCCAGTCCTCCGAACACCAGACCCACGTGCCAGTCGACCCGTCGTGCGCGATGGTGAGGGATGAGAGCGGCGCTCGCTCCCGCGGCGACGATGACCAGCGACTGCGTGGAGGCGACGAGGAACGGCTGCCCGAGGGCAACCAGCAACGGGACGGCGAGGATGCCGCCACCGCCACCGAGGAGGCCGATGACAAGACCCAGCGCTGCGGCGACGACGAGGACGCCGAGGTCGAGCGTCATGTCGGTCTCCATCGCGGTGGTGGTGACGCCGTGGTGCGAGCGATCCTCGGCGGGCAGACCCTAGCGGCGCGCGGACCTGCGCAGCGGGTCGACGGGGAGTCATCGCGGCGGACGGCGTGCTCCGTCACGGTCGCAGCGCCTCGCGAATCCGGGCGGCGACCCCGTCAGGTACGACGTCTTCCGGATCTCTCATGCGCCCCAGCGCCTCTCGTACACCGACCAGGCCGGAGTAGAGCGGCGGGCAGGTCGGACACCCTGCGAGGTGCAACTCGAGCAGGCCGCGATCTCGCTCGGAGATGTCCTCGTCGATGTAGTCCGAGACGCGACGACGCGCGTCCCAGCAGCGCATCGGGACGCCGGTCGAGCTGTCACCGCGTTCGTCGGCCAGCACGCTGACCAGCAGCATACGACCGCGCCGCAGCCGTTGCTTCGCTGCGGGGAGGGTGACGTCGGTGATGAGGGAGACCTCGGTCATGGTGAGACCCTCGGCGTCGTGGAGCATCACGTGGTGACGCGATGGCCTGGTGTGCTCAGCGGCACGTGCAGCGGTTCGCTGGCTGCACGGAGGCCATCACCTGGTCGACATGCATGCCGCATCCGGTGTACGTGACCTTGCCGCAGGAACGGCAGAGGGCGGGACTGCACATGAGAGGGCCTCTCAGCTCGGGATCGAAGGACATCAGCATACCCCAGGGGGTATGCTGATGTCACGTCGCATCGGCACGACGACCCGTCACGACGGCAGGGTCGCCTCGGGCTTCGCCGCACGGATTCCGAAGACGCGGTAGAGCGGGCAGAAGCCGACGGCCGCGGTGACGGCCAGGATGGCGGCGACGACGATGAGGATGACGCCGGCGACAGATCCGGCGCCGACGACGAACGCGACGACGAACGCGATGACGGCAGCGACGGCACGCAGACCGCGGTCGAGCGGGCTCTCGTTGACGAGCATGGTGGGTCCTTTCGGTAGGAGATACGACATGGACGTACGAGAGCGCGCAAGGGACACATCAGCACCTGCTGCGGGCGCGCCCGGGTCGGAGGGTCGATCGTGAACGCGCTCGCCGTACACGGCTCCCTGCCGGACTGGACGTCGGTGCTCGTGGTGGTGGCGCACCCGGACGACGAGTCGTTCGGCCTCGGCGCGGTGATCGACGCGTTCGTGTCGCGGGGATCCCGGGTGTCGGTGCTCTGCTTCACGCACGGCGAGGCGTCGACGCTCCACGGTGTCGAGGGCGACCTCGGCACGATCCGGGAGCTCGAGCTCACGGCGGCGGCGGCCGAGCTGCGGATCGATCGCGTCCGCCTCGCGTCGTACGCCGACGGCGGCCTCGCCGACGTCCCGCTCGACGAGCTCGCGGCTCTCGTCGTCGACGTCGCCCAGGAGGTAGACGCTGACGGTCTCCTGGGCTTCGACCTCTCCGGCGTCACCGGGCACCCTGACCATGTCCGGGCCACCGAGGCTGCGATGGCAGCGGGGGCACAGCTCGGAGCCGGCGTGCTCGGCTGGACCCTGCCGTCCGACGTGCTGACGGTGCTGGCGGCGGAGTACGGCGTGGCCTTCGCGGGTCACGAGCCGGCCGAGATCGACGTCGTGCTCCGGGTGCCCCGCGAGCGTCAGCTGGTCGCCGTCACGCGGCACCCGTCGCAGGCCGTCCCGGGCAGCGTCCTGCGGCGCCGTCTCGAGCTGCTCGGCGACCGCGAGCACCTGCGGTTGCAGGCCGTCACTCAGTCACCCGGTGAGCGCGCCCGCTAGTCCTGCGACGACTCGGCCGGCTGGGCGAGGGCCGCGAGGACCTGCTCGCGGGCATCGCCGGAGGCGCCCAGCGTCACGCGCACACCCATCGTGGTGAGCATGCGGCTCATGCCGTCACCCATGTGCCCGGCGACCACGGAGTCGACGTGGTGCTCGCGAAGGAATCGGGCGACCCGTGCATGATGCGCACCCTCGGTCCCCTCGTCGTGAGCGGAGTCCCAGGCGACGTCGTGCTCCTCCCACAGGGCGATCCGGTCCGACGACGCGTGCGCGATCGCGACCCGCTCGGCCCGACCCCACCGGGGACCGACGCAGCCGTCCGAGTCGATGGGGATGGCGGCGATCATCTGGCGCTCCCGGGGGTCGTCTGACTGCTGGCCCACTCAGTCTGGTCCGTCCGGGAGGCGAACGCGACCGATGTGACAGATAGCCCTGGGGGTGTAGCCGGCACCGTCGGGACGCCCTCGTTTCGCGACGTGTGATCCGCCGGAGTGGGGAGCGGCCAGGGGTGGCGATCAGGTCACGTCCCGCCGCGTGGTGTAACCCGAGGCCCTCGTGATCGGCTTCGCGGTGGTGCTGGGTGAACTAGGGCCCCCTCAGTGGACAGGTCATTGATGGACCCGTCCGCCGTTATCCGTTCTGCCAAGAACCTTGGCAGCGGTCCGGTACAGGTCTAGCGTCCCCGTGAACCGTTCAAGGCCACAGGCCGGGCGAGAACCGTCGGCCTGGCGGCGAGCGGACCTGGGGGAGACCCCGTAAACCAGGATCTGGGTGGTGTAGGCATGAGAAAGAGGATTCCGATCGTGGCGTTCGCAGGCTCCGTGACATTGGCGGTGGCCATCGCGATGCCAGCGGCTGCGGGCAGCTCGGGCAGCTCTCAGGTGTCGTTGTCAGGCACAGGTTCGGTGCAGACCGGTGCCTTCATCGGCTCCGGGACCGGAGATGCGACGCAGGCCGAGTTCGTTGGCGAGACGGACTCCGGCGCGGAGCCTGGTCGCTATCCGGGCCGGACCGTCGACCGCAGCCTGTCGACCGGGACCGGGCACGGGGTCTCGGTGACGAGCGGGAAGAAGGCGAAGTCGAACCCGACGTTCAACGTCGGCTTCGAAGGCTTGAACCTCTACCAGCAGCGCTACGCGCGCGGCGGGAACCAGTTCACCGTCGAGCCACCGGACCAGGCGCTGTGCGCTGGCAACGGCTATGAGCTCGAAGCCGTCAACGACGTGCTGAACATCTACACCCCTACGGGTCAGTCGGCGCTGCCGGACAACACGGCGACCAATATCGTGTCGGGCTTTCCGAGGAACGTGAACCACGCAGTGGACCTGAACTCTTTCTACGGCTATCCGGCCGCGATCAACCGGAGCACGGGTGCTCGTGGGCCGTCACTGACCGACCCCAGCTGTCTGTTTGACGCTGCCACGCAGCGCTGGTTCGTCGTGGTGCTCACCCTCGACTCTCTCCCTAACGGGACCCTCACCCTGGTCAACCACCTCGACATCGCCGTCAGCCAGACGTCGAACCCCACAGGCGGCTGGAATATCTACAAGCTCGATGTCACCAACGACGGCACCAACATCGGCGGGAACAACCCCGGTCCGTACCTTGGCGACTACCCGCACATCGGAGCGGACGCCAACGGCTTCTACGTCACGACCAACGCATATCCCTGGTGCTGCAACGGCTTCGCGGGTGCGCAGATCTATGCCTTGTCCAAGGCGGCTCTGGCCGCGGGTTCCTCGACCGTGGCGATGCAGCACATCGACACGACAGGGCTGGTGCCTGCTCCGAGCGATGCCGGACCGACGCAGCCCGGCTTCACCGTATGGCCGGCGCAGTCGCCGGGCACTGGATCGTTCAATCTGGCGAACGGGGGTACGGAGTACTTCCTGAGCTCCAACGCCGCTGACGAGGCGACTCACCCCGCAGCCGGCTTCGGTGGCGACTACACGTCGAGTCAGCTCGTCCAGTGGACGATGACGAACACGGCCTCGCTGAACACGGCAGCGCCGGCAGTGAGCGTGAGCACGAGGCTGATCGCCAGCGAGCAGTACGCCATCCCGCCGAAGCAGCAGCAGCCGGGTTCGGGCACTCCTGCTCTCGCGTCCACTCCGCAGGGGTACTGCATCAACGACACGACCACGGCCCTGATCAACGGCCGGGTCGGCTGTTGGCGGTTCCTCTTCAGCGGCCAGCCTGCACACAACGAGGTGATCTCGAGGCCGGACTCGAACGACACCCGGATGCAGCAGGTGTCCTACGCCAACGGGAAGCTGTGGGGGGCCCTCGACACGGCAATCAATCCTGACGGCAGAGGGCAGCGCGCCGGCGTCGCGTGGTTCGTCCTCAACCCGTCCAACGCGACGATGGTCAAGCAGGGTTACCTGGGTGCCGCAGGCTACGACTTCACCTACCCGGCGCTCGCGGTCACCTCGAGCGGGCGGGGGGTCATCGCCTTCACCGCCACCGGTGACACGCTCAACCCCAGCGCCGGCTACGCGGGCATCGACGCACTCGTCGGAGTCGGTCCGTGGAACGTCGTCCCGGGCGGACAGGGACAGGCGCAGGCCGACGGGTTCACCAGCTACAAGTCGCAGGTCGGGAACCCGCCGCGCACCCGCTGGGGTGACTACGGTGCGGCGGCCGTGGACGGTAACTCGATCTGGATCGCCAGCGAATACATCGCGAGCAGCTGTTCTTACACCGCGTGGGGAGGACCGTATTTCGTTGGCGGCAGCGGTGACAACCTCCTCGGGACCTGTGCCGGGTCCCCTGGGGGCACAGGGCTCCGGACGGCGCTGGGCAACTGGTCCACCAGGATCTCCCAGCTGACGCCCTAGGCGTCGACCCCCGGATACCGCCAGACCGACTGATCGAGAGGATCACCTCCGGTCGCTAGGTGAGACGCTCGGCCCCCGCATGGCTCCCTGTGGCGGGGGCCGGGTCCTGGCATTAGTCCTGTCCGTCGCGCCACCCCTTCTCGTGTCCGGGGTGACCCATGCCAGGGGTCACGTGTGCTGATGCGGCGCTCGCACGTGGGGACAGGTGGATGTCTCACCTTCGGCCAAGTCGGGGCATCAAGGAGGTCGGCTGGTCAACAACCGTCTCGTTCCGTGGGGCGGTTCACCGCGCTCCAAGGTGCCCCGACTTTGTCGAGCGAGAACGGGCAGTGAATGCGCGATCAGGCTGCCTGAACGCCGCCACGTATCGAGGTGGGACAAGGGAGGAGGCATGCAGAGGCGGTCAACGGTGAGCGACCGACCTGAGAAACCGTGATTCCTCACGACCTGCTTGACCACGACCGGAAGGCGCACCAGTGACGGCGCTCGTGAAGATTCCTCACTGATGCTCATCGAAGGTTCCTGCCAGTGGGCTACGCCGACGCGATGGGTGCTCCTTCCAAGTCCGAACGCCACGAAGGACAGAAGCCGCGCCCCTACGGGACGCGGCTTCTGTATGGGGTGGATGACGGGACTTGAACCCGCGACCACCGGGACCACAACCAGGTGCTCTACCAGCTGAGCTACACCCACCATGACCGTGACGTTCCCGGGAGGTGAACCCCCGGGGCGTGACGACCGTGGAAAAGTGTACCGGGGCCGGAGGGGTGCGCCGTACCGAGGTTGGTCACGCGCCTCCGGCTGGTCAATCGGGCTCGCCCGGGGCGCGGGTCAGGCTGGGTCTGCGGCGGTGCTCTCCGTGCCGGTGGGCGCGGTCACGACGTGGTGGTCGACGGCGTGGTGGGCGGCAAAACCGCGCGCTGCGTCGGTGCCCGGACCGGGCTGCGCGACCATGACGGCCTCGCGGTAGTAGCGCAGCTCGGCGATGCTCTCGCGCGCGTCGGCGAGCGCCCGGTGGTTGCCGGTCTTGGGCGGGGAGTTGAAGTAGACCCTCGGATACCACCGACGGACGAGCTCCTTGAGGCTCGACACGTCGATGAGCCGGTAGTGCAGGTAGGCATCGAGGGTCGGCATGTCACGCGCGAGGAACCCGCGGTCGACGTAGACGCTCGAGCCGGCGAGCTGGGCCTTGCGCGGCTCGGAGATGTGGGTCTTGATGTAGCCGAGCACCAGCGCCTCGGCCACCTCGAGGGTCGTGCCGAGGGGGATCTCCTCGACGAGACCCGAGGCCGTGTGCATCTCACGGACGATGTCGGGCATGTCGGCGAACGGCGCGTCGGGCGGTCGGATGACGACAGTGACGCCCTCGTCGAGCTCGTTGAGCTCGGCATCGGTGACCACGCAGGCCACCTCGACGAGCGCGTCGGTCTGCAGCGACAGACCCGTCATCTCGCAGTCGACCCAGACGATCCGGTCGCTGGCTTTCCCGCTCGCGACGACGGGGGCGGCCGCGGGCGCTGCGGCGTCCGGCTCGGTGGGGGAGGTCATGGCGCCCACCCTAGGGCAGCGGTGCTGGCCGGCCGTCGCCCCGCCCGATCACCCGTACGGCTCAGCAGCAGCCTCGGCTCGACGCAGGCGGCTCAGGAGCACGTCGCATCGTGCCGATCACCGGGACATGCGAGGTATGCGGTGAGGTTCAGACTCTGGCGTGGGCTGACGGTGGTCGGCGTTGCGGGCGTGCTCGCCGCGACTGTGCTGCCGAACGCCTCGGGGGCAAGCTCCGGTGCGGCCGGCGGTCCTGTCTCGATCACCGGAACCGTCGAGCGACTCCACCTCGACGACTTCGCCCACCCGCTGCCCGCCGACGCCGACGAGATCACCTACCTCCGCACGTCCGACGGAGCGATCCAGGTTCCGGCGTCGAGCCTTGCGCACGTGGTCAACGGCGCGACCGTCACGCTGCGACTCCGGTCGGCCGCCGGGATACGTCGCACGTCGTCCGGCGCCCTCACGTCGTCGTTGTCGGGTGGCGACGCGCGCAACCCCGAGGCTGGGGTGAGTGTCGGCAGTGTCGAGGTCGACGCGGTGCCCGCAGCCGGCCAGGTCGCGATCGGGACCGGTATCGCCCCCGTCAACACTGCGGTCGCGGCAGGAGCGGTCCAGCACACCGTGCTCGTCGTCATCGCGCAGCCGCCGGGCACGTCGGCATCGGCCAGCACCGGGGCGGCTGTCGCCTCGACCATCAACGCCGGCGTGACGGGCTATTGGGACGAGGTCACCGGGGGAGTCGTCGGCTTCGCCGCCACGGCGTATCCCACGGTTGTCACGACGACCAACGCACCGTGCCAGCCGGGCGGGAGCGTCAGCAGCTCGATGGCGTTCTGGAGCGAGATCGAGGCCGCCACCGGCTGGACCGGAGGCTCGGGCAAGCATCTCGTCGTCGACTTCCCGACGTTCAGCGCGTGCGGCGGCATCGCCGGGCTCGGCACCGTCGGGAGCGGTGTCGCATCCGGTGGCCTCGTGTGGACCAACGGCTACGACGACGTCGGCGTCATCGGGCACGAGCTCGGTCACAACCTCGGCCTCGGCCACTCGCAGGAGCTCGACTGCAGCATCAGCGGCGTACGCGTCATCGACGCCCCGGCCGCCAGCTGCAGCGCGCGTTCCTACTGGGACACCAACGACATCATGGCCGTGTCCTGGGGCATCCAGGGCTATCTCAACGCCTCGCACCTGCGTCGCCTCGGCGTCCTCGGATCGAGCGAGCAACTCGCGCCCACAGTCGACGGCACAGCGACCGTCGTGCCGCTCGAGACCGGTGCGGGTCTTCGGGTCCTCACGCTGTCGGACGGCACGACGAAATATGTCGTGGAGTTCCGCCAGGCGGTGGGACGCGATGCGTGGATGGCGACGGTGAACGGCTGGGGCGCACCCGGTGTCACCGTGCGCCGCGAGTTCGACACGAGCCAGCCCAGCGCTGCGGCGTTCGCCAACTACGAGTCCTATCTGCTCGACGGTGACCCGGCGACGAGTGATCCGTCGTTCGGCAACACCCACACCGTGATGCCCGCGGGCACCTGGATCGACTTCGCCGACGGGCGAGTGGGAATCCGCATCACCTCGCAGTCTGCTGCGGGCGCGGTGATCGACTATCGCCTCGGCCTGCCCTCGACCGACCCGCGCTACGTCGCGCCGCCGCGCCCCACGGTGTCGGTGCCGACCGGTCGGATCACGCCGGGAACGAGCACCCCCACCTCGTCCGGGCCGACCGTGCCCGTGCGCTGGCGCTGGATCGTCACCCGGCCGCCGGCTGACCCGAGCCAGACCGCGGCCGTGAGCTCCGCGACCGTCGTCAGTCGCGCCCGCACCTCCACGACCAGCTGGTATGCGTCGTCCTATCGTGCCGCGGCGCGTGCTGTCGACGGCTCGGTCGTGACTGCGACCGGCCGGGTGCAGTCGCGCTATGTGCCGGAGACGAGCAGGTCCTCGGTGACCTACTCCCGTGGCTGGCGCGCGGTGAAGCGCACCGGGACGACGGGTGCACGCGTGATGTCGTCGACCAAGAAGGGCCAGGCCGTCCGGATCAAGGTCTACGGACGCAGTGTCGGTGTCCTGCTGGCGCGGGGCACGACGTACGGCAACGTCGCGGTCTATCTCGACGGTCACCGGGTGGCCACCCTCAACCTGCGTGGCAACCGCTCGTCGCTGCAGCTGGCATGGACGGCGACGTTCGCCGCACGCGGCACGCACGTCGTCACGCTGGTCAACCTCACGGGAGGCACCCGCGGCGGGATCGGCTTCGACGGCATCGTGGCTCAGGCCTGACCACTGGTCGCATCCCTGGTCGGCCACCGGTTCGGACCACCGGTGTCGCCCCGTGTTGACCCACGGGTCAGGATGGAGCGTCGTCCCCCCCGTGCGAGGAGCAGCGTGACCACCATCAGCTTCGGTAGTGACAACCATGCCGGCGCCCACCCGGACGTGCTCGCCGCGGTCGTCGAGGCCAACACCGGCGCGGTGCCGGCCTACGGCGACGATGCCGTGACCGCTGAGGCGGTGCGACTGATGCGGTCACACTTCGGCGACGACGCCGAGGTCGCCTTCGTCTTCAACGGCACCGGCGCCAACGTCGTCGGCCTGCAGGCGATGGTGCGCTCGTTCGAGAGCATCATCTGCGCGGAGACCGCGCACATCAACGTCGACGAGTGCGGTGCGCCGGAGAAGTTCCTCGGTGCCAAGCTCGTCGACGTCGCGACCGTCGGCGGCAAGCTGACGCCGGACCTGGTCGACGCTGCGCGGTGGGGAGTCGGTGATCCGCACCACGTGCAGGCGAAGGTCATCTCGATCACCCAGAGCACCGAGCTCGGCACCGTCTACACCCTCGAGGAGATCCGGGCGCTGTCCTCCTACGCCCATGACCGGGACATGCTGCTGCACCTCGACGGCGCTCGGATCGCCAACGCGGCTGCGTCGCTCGGCGTCGACCTCGGCGAGCTCGGTCGCTCGGCCGGGGTCGACGTGCTGTCGTTCGGTGCGACCAAGAACGGCGCCCTCGGTGCCGAGGCGGTCGTCGTGCTGCGTCCCGAGCTCGTGCCAGCGATGCCGTTCGTCCGCAAGCAGGCGATGCAGCTGGCCTCGAAGATGCGCTTCGTGTCCGCTCAGTTCGTCGCACTGCTCAGCGACGACCTGTGGAGGCGAAATGCTTTGCACGCCAACGCGATGGCGGCGCGCCTGACCGCGGGTGTCGACGGCGTCGCCGGGGTCCAGGTGACCGACGTGCCCCAGGCCAACGCCGTCTTCGCGATCCTCGACCCGCGGGCGATCGCGACGCTGCAGGACGAGTTCGCGTTCTACACCTGGAACGAGGCGACCCACCAGGTCCGCTGGATGACGTCGTGGGCCACGACCGAAGGTGACGTCGACACGTTCGTCTCGCGGATCCGCGAAGTCGTCGCTTCGACCACCTGATCCGCCGACTCACCGCACCTCATCTAGCCGGCCCGCCGGTACCGGCAGACAGCGCGCCCGGCGGGTGGTGCTGGCAGACTTCGGCGCATGTCCTGGCAGGTGCTCACGACGTTCACGCTGCTGTGCGTCCTGCTCGCGGTGACACCGGGGCCGGACAGCTTCCTCGTGCTCCGCTTCGCGATGTCGAGCGTACGAGCGGGAGTGGCCGCGGGCATCGGGTCGTCGCTCGCGACCTTGGGGTGGGCCGTCGCAGTGTCCCTCGGGCTAGCTGCAGTGCTCGAGCAGTCGGCCGTGGCGTTCCGGGTCGTGAAGATCGCCGGTGGCCTCTACCTGCTGTGGCTCGGGGTGTCGACGTTCGTGCGGCACCGGCGCAGCGGCGCCGACGACGTCGACCTCGCCCCGCGCCGCGAGGTGAGGACCGCGTCGGCATTCCGCGCGGGGCTCGTGTCGACCACGCTGAACCCCAAGGTGGGGCTGTTCTTCATCGCCGTGGTGCCTCAGTTCCTGCGCGACGACCACGCCGGCTTCGCGGCCACGATGCTGCTCGGTGCGATCACCGCGGTCGTGGGCGGCCTCTACCTCGCGGGGCTGAGCCTCGTCGCCCGCACAGCGGTCGACTGGCTGCGACGTCCGCGCGTGGCCGACGGTCTCGAGCGGGTCAGCGCCGCCATCCTCGCCGCCCTCGGCCTCGGCACCCTCGTCTCCGCCACCCAGTAGCCCGCCTCGGAGCGCCTCCTCGGTGACGCGTCGGCGCTCGCCGCCGCCTTCGTCGGGCACGCAGCGGATGGCCCGACCATGCACCCGAGGTTCGACGTGCTGCCCGAGGTCGAGGACACGGTGCGCCGGCTGCGCGCCCAGATGAGCGGTGGCGCTCGACGCGGCCCGTGGGGGGGCTCCGGGCGGGGCACCCTGGAAGGACTGGGGACCGGGCGGACCGGGGCAAGGCTGGCCCTTCGGTCCTGACGGGGGCGACGCACCGCGCGCCCGTGCCGGTCGCGGTGAGGTGCGTACGGCGATCCTCGCGCTGCTCCGCGAGGCGCCGCGCCACGGCTACCAGATCATCCAGGACATCACCGAGCGCAGCGGCGGTGCGTGGAAGCCGAGCCCCGGCTCGGTCTACCCGGCGCTGTCGGCGCTGCAGGACGAGGGCCTCGCCGACGACGAGAAGATCGAGGGGCGTCGCGTCTTCGCCCTCACCGAGGCCGGCCGCGCCCACGTGGC
>JANXWJ010000030.1 GCA_025351185.1 Candidatus Nanopelagicales bacterium | reverse complement strand
GGCGTCACGCCGGACATGCGTGCCTTCCGCGAAGAGCTCTTCGGCCCGGTGGCCGTCATCTACAAGGTGAAGGACGCCGACGAGGCGATCGCGCTCGCCAACGACACCCCGTTCGGCCTCGGCGGCGCGATCTACACCCAGGACGACCAGCTCGCCCTCGACCTCGCGGACCGGCTCGACACCGGCATGGTCTGGATCAACGAGCCCGAGGGCGGCGGGGCCGACCTGCCGTTCGGCGGGACCAAGCGATCCGGTGTCGGCCGCGAGCTCGGCCCGAATGGCGTCGACGAGTTCGTCAACCGCAAGCTGATCCACATCCCGGCCGCCGGCTGAGCCGACGTCCGACCCGCTCGCTACGAGACAACCCCGTGACCCTGCGTCACGGGGTTGTCTCGTGATTGTGCCCGCAGGCTGCGTGTGTTCTCTCACAAGGGGTTTCACAGCGGAGGCGGTGAAGGCTTGGCGGCGTAAGACATAGGCTGGGACGAGAGCGGGAGCAGTGACCCCGCCGGTCACGCCGGGTCATCGATGCCCCGCACCCCGACCGCAGTCCAGCGTGAGGATCCCCGCATGCGCCCCGGTCGCCGATCCACCTCCGTACGTGCCGCGGCTCTTGCCGCTGGTGCGGCGCTCGTCCTCGTCTCCTCCGCCGCCTGCTCGAGCGGGCCGACCCTCGTCTGGTCTGACGAGTTCACCGGGCCGTCGGGCTCGCCGGCCGACCCGGCCGTCTGGGGACCCATGACGGGTGGCAAGGGCTGGGGCAACCAGGAGCTCGAGTGCTACACCGACTCACGTGACAACAGCGCCCTCGACGGCAATGGATTCCTCGTCATCTCTGCCCGGGAGACGAAGGGTCACGCATGCTCGGACGGCAGCACCAACGACTACACGTCGGCGCGGCTCTCGACGCAGGGACGCAAGACGTTCGAGCACGGCACGCTCTCGGTCCGCGCCAAGATGCCCACGGGCGACGGTGCATGGCCGGCGTTCTGGGCCCTTGGGCAGAACCACGACACGGCCGGATGGCCGACGAGCGGGGAGATCGACGTCTCCGAGGTGGTGGGCAAGGAGAAGAACGTCACCCACGGCACCCTGCACGGTCCGACTGCCGACGGAAAGCCCTTCAGCATCACAGGGAAGTACGCCGCGCCCTCGGACCTCTCCAGCGACTTCCACGTCTATTCGGCCACCTGGTCAGCCACGTCGGTCGCCTTCGCGATCGACGACGTCGTCTACAACACGGTGACGAGGGCCGACGTCGAGAAGTCAGGCCGCTGGGTCTATGACCAGCCCTTCTATCTTCTGCTCGACGTCGCCGTCGGCGGGAGCTTCCCGGGCAACCCCTCAGCGACCAGCGTCTGGCCGCAGCAGATGGTCGTCGACTGGGTACGCGTCTACCAGGACAGCTGAGCGCCGGCTCGACGGGCCGAGATCGACCGGACCCAGACCACCCGACGAGCCGAGGGCACCGACCAGTGTCTGGTGCCCGTGCACGAGGGCGCTCTCGCGCGCCAGCTCGATCACCCGAGCGGGCCCGGCCGTCGCGTCGGGAGTGCGGGTGACGAGCACCACCACGAGGAACGACAGCATCACCAGCGCGTTGAGCCCGGCCCAGAACAGCATCGGGATCGACGTCCGGCCGGTGACATAGGCCGATGCCAGACAACCGACGGCGACGATGCCGATGAGGGCGTGCGGCGCGATCATCGCGAGCGGTGTGCGGTCGCGCTGCCCGGCGCCCTTCGGAGTCACCTTGAACACCAGACGCTTCTGACGGAGCACCCCGATGGCGGCCAGGAAGTAGACCGGTGCCGTGACGACCGACATATAGCGGCCCGCCAGGTGCCAGCCCCTGTCTCTGGCCGGGTCGGGATTGAACCGCTGGAGCCAGAGAGTGACCGCCTGACGCGCAACGACGAGAGGAGTCACCCAGAGCAGCATCTCGACCAGTCCGACGCTGGCCGGCGCGACTCCCGCTGCGAAGTACAGCACGAGCAGCACGAGGCCGAGCGCAGCCGCGAGGCCGGAGAAGTAGTGCTGCTGCAGTGCGACGTAGAGCGCCGCCTGCCGACGGCCCATCGAGCGGACGAGTCTCGGGGTGTGCCATCGAAGGATGTCCATGCACCCGAAGGCCCAGCGGGTCTGCTGGTTGAAGTAGGCCTGCCAGGTCACCGGACCTTCGCCAACAGCCAGAGGCTCGCTGACGTAGGTGCTGCGCCAGCCGGATGCGTGCAGCCGCATCCCGGTGAGGAGATCCTCGGTCAGGTGGCCGGCGTACAGCCCGACCTCGCGCAGCGCCGCAACCCGCACGATGTGGTTGGCCCCGATCATGTTGGCGTGGCCACGGGAGGCGAGACCGCGCAGCAGCGGTCCATAGAAGGAGTACTGCTGCTGCGACGCCCCGCGGGCGACGAAGGACTCGTCACCGTTGCCATAGACCTGCGGGGTGCCGACGAATCCGATGCGCGGGTCGCGGAAGTGGCCGAGCGTGCGGGTCAGGAAGTCGTGGCGCGGGATGAAGTCGGTGTCGATCTGCGCAACGATGTCGTAGTCGTCAGCCACCGAGTCGTACCACGCATTGTGGTTGCCGCCCTTGGTCTTTGCCGTGTACGGACCGGCCACCAGGTTGTAGCGACGGACGCCGGACCGACTGAAGTAGTGCACCCCGAGCTCGTCGCAGAGCTCGCGCACCTCATCGACTCCGCCCTCGTCGAGCACCCAGGTGTCGTGGGGATAGTCGACGGCGAGCATCGCCGGCAGCGTTGTCCGCAGCATGTCGAGCGGCTCGGACGACGGCACGAACGTCGTGATGAACGCGACGCGCAGACCCGGCTCGGGTCGCGGCGGTGTGTCTTCCCGGCGCATGCCCCACGCCACGATCCAGCTGAACGCATCCATGAACAGCCGGTGCCCGAACACCAGGGTCAGCGAGGCGAACAGCACCACGTCGACGATGTGCCGTCGACCCGTGAAGTTGGTCGCCACGTGACCGGGGGCGAGCCACCAGGCCAGGAACGCCAGCAGCGATCCAGCAGCGAGGGCAAGGAGCGCGGCGTAGGCGACGCGTTCACGACGGGTCATGGTGTGGGGCTCCCTGAGGCGGTGGTGGTCGGGGCAGCGCGAGTCGGGGCGGTGCGGGGTGGGGCGTGCGTGACGAGCAGCGGCGAGAGGAGCGGTGCCAGCTCGGTGGAGTAGGTGTTGCTGAGGTGGCTGTCGTCGCGGTAGACGAGCGTGTCGCCGACGATGACCGGGCACGAGGTCGTCGAACAGATCCAGTCGATCGGATCGATGACCGGGATCCGCGCCTGCTCGAGCGTGGAGACGACCTGGGCGTGCCGGTCGGAGTAGAGCGCGGAGGAGTGATACGCCTGCGTCCGCTTCACCTGACAGGCGCGGACGTCGGCAAGGTGCTCGCTGACGCAAGTGGGCACGTCGGACTGGGGATACGGCGTGTCCGCGAGGAACTCCACGGGCTGCCCGCCTGCGACGAGCTGCTGCATCGTGTCGAGGGTCGTCGCCGCCCAGTGGTCGTTGCTCACGGTGCGGCCAGGCACCGAGTCGCTCTGGCTGACGATCACCAGATCAGGGTCCAGCGCGCGGATCCTTGCCACGGTGGCTGTGCGCCAGGTGTCGCACTCGGTGTAGTCGCGCTTGAGCGACGGGTTGATGATCGTGGTGCCGGCGACAGGGCAGGCAGCCTTGGTCCACGACACGAGCTTCCAGTGCTTGGCCTTCGCGGCCGCGTCGAGGGCGCCCTGCCACTGCTGCGCGTGCGAGTCGCCGAACAGCACGACCGTGCGCTTGCCCTGCGGGTCGCCGTAGACACAGGGCGCCTGATCGACCTGGAGGAACCCGAGGTGGCAACCGCTCTCCGTCGCGGGGACGTCGGCGCCGGCCTTCTCCAGCGCCGGCGTGAGGTTGCCCGGCACCGCGCGGTTGGCAGACGCTGAGGTCAGCGCGGCGGACAGCGTCGACGCCGGGTCGGAGCGCAGCTCCAGGGGAGCGGCGAAGGCTCCGTTGCCGGCGATGAGCGGGGCGGTCGCGACGACGAGCAGCGCGGCGCCGGCTGTGGCCGTCGACATGAGCACTCCGCGCCCGAGCCATCGACGGGGGGCGAGTCGCCCGCGCTGCGTGGGGCGCTCGACGATGACATAGGTGAGAGCGGCGAACCACAGTGCCAGGACGGAGAGCTCGACGTTGCGGATCCAGGAGAAGTCCTGACCCAGCACGAGAGGTGCCAGCACCAGCACCGGCCAGTGCCACAGATACCAGCCATAGGAGACCCGCCCCACGAGCTGGAGCGGGCGGCGGTCGAGGACAGCGGCCACGCTGCCGCGCACTGCGGCCCCCGTGCCACCGGCGATCAGCAGTGCACACCCAAGAACTGGTGCCAGAGCTGCGGTTCCGGGGAACGCCGTGGAGTCGTCGAAGACGAACGCCGAGCCGACGATGGCGAGCAGACCGGTCCACGCCGCGAGGAGACGCAGCTCGTCGGGCAGGCGAGGGAGCCGTGCGGCTGCCAACGCCACCAGGGCGCCGACTCCGAACTCCCAGGCGCGGGTCTGCGCGGAGAAGTAGGCCAGCGGAGCCGATGACTGCGTCAGCGTGGCCGAGAGGTAGAGCGAGCCACCGATGCCGACGACGAGCACGGCACCCAGCGCCCGGCGGCCGAATCGACGGGCCACCAGGACGGTGAGCAGCACCACCAGCGGCCAGACGAGATAGAACTGCTCCTCGACCGCCAGGGACCAGAAGTGCTGGAACGGCGACAGCGGCCCGTTCACCTGCTGGTAGTCGACACCTTCGCTCGCGAGGCGCACGTTGAGCGCGTAGCCAGAGGTCCACACCGCGTCCCACGCGGTGGTGCGCACCTGAAGCGCCGGACCCCAGACGCGGGCGACGACGAGCGTCGTGAGCACCACGACCAACGCGGCGGGGATCAGGCGACGAACGCGGCGGGCGTAGAAAGCCCCGAGGGAGAGCCGCCCGTTCTCGGCGATCTCGCGCAGGATGTGTCCGGTGATGAGGAAGCCGCTGATGACGAAGAAGACGTCGACGCCCACATAGCCGCCGCTGACTCCCGGCACTCGCGCGTGGTAGAGAACCACGAGGAGCACTGCGACGGCGCGTAGTCCTTGGATATCGAGGCGGAAGTCACGCGCGGGCACGGAGGAGCCGACGATCACGGGTGTCGGTGCGGGACGCACGTCGAGGATCGCCGTCATGAGGAGACCTCGATGCGCTCGACCCTGGCGTCGGTGAGGTCCAGGCGGCGAAGGTCGGCATGCTGCAGCTCGGTCGTGCGCTCGGGATACGTATCACCCTTCGGTCCGAGGCCGACCAGGATCGGGACGAGCATCCACAGCTGGACCACGCCGAGGACGACCGCTGGCCACAGCACCCAGGGGTTCGAGCCCGCGGCCACGTGCCGTGCGAGACCGGCCCAGAGCAGGCCCTGTGAGAGCACCAGCCAGATCCGACCCATGATCGCAACGCGTGCCGGCACGCCGCCGCGTGACGTCGTGACGGCAGCACCGGTCGGCACCCAGTTCTGGACGTGGTTGCGCAGCGCATCGGTGACAGCGAGCAGGTGACAGAAGCTGTTGACGGTGGCGATTCGATAGATCGTCGGGCGCCAGCCCCGGGCGACAAGCGGGAAGACGACCAGGGTGGCGATGACCGAGGGGATCATCAGCAGGTAGTTGGACGGCGTGATCGTGTCGGCGAAGAACCACACCATGATGAGCGTCGGCAGCACCGAGGTGACCGGCAGCGAGGCCGACGCCATGTAGTAGAGGAACGCTGCCCAGAACGACACGCGCTGCTTCTTGTCGAAAGGCGCGTGGCGGAAGAAGGAGCTCATCATGAGCAGCATCGAGCTGCGGCACCAGCGGTACTGCTGATTGGTGAGCGCGTTCCAGCTGTCAGGGGCGAGCCCCTTCGCTAGCACCATCGGCAGATAGCGAGTGTGATAGCTCGCGACCCAGAGCTTGACACCGGAGTGCACGTCCTCGCCGATCGGCACCTGTGCGAAGCCGCCCGCCTTCTCGACCGCAGCGCGGCGATAGACGACGTTGGTGCCGGCGCAGATCGCTGCCTCACAGGTGTCGCGTGCCGGCTGGATCCAGCGGAAGAACAGCTCCTGGAGAGCGCCCGCATAGCGCGCGATGTAGTTGACCCGTCGGTCGACGTCGAAGTACTGCGCGGTCTGGACGACGCCGGTGCTCTCGTCGGCCATGTAGGGCACCGTCTCCCAGAAGAAGTCGGGGCGCGGGGCGAAGTCGGCGTCGAAGACGGCGATGAGGTCTGCGGAGGTGATGCCGAACGCGGCGATGAGATTGCCCGCCTTCTTCCACTCGCCACGGTTGGGACGCACGACGTAGTCGAAGCCGAACTCGTCCGCGAGCGTGCGTGTGACGTCGCTGTCGGCGTCGTCGAGAACATGCACGCGCAGGTCACCGTCCCACTCCAGGGCAGCGACATGCGTGAAGGTGTTGGCCAGGACGATCGGGTCCTCGCCACAGGTCGGCAGGAACACGTCGATCGACGGCAGCTCGTCCTGCACCGCGCGCCACGTCTCGACCGCGACGACGTGGCTCTCGAGGGTCAGTCGACGCTTCTTCATCCGTAGCCACAGGTTGACGACCATCGGCGGCAGCATGACCGTGAGGAAGATCAGGCCGAGCGCGGTGTCGGGCGTGTGCAGCATGACCTTGACGAACGCGAACACCAGGCAGCCCTGCGAGAGGAACAGGAAGACGAACGGCCACCGGCGCTGGACCCCGAAATAGCTGTACTTCTCCTCGTCGCTCGGCGGTGACGGGAGGTGATAGCCGGGCACCTCCGGCACGGGCGGGTTCGTTGCCGGCTCGACCTCCTCGCGGCGGCGGGGAGCACGGGACAAGGTCAGTGTCATGGGGGTCCTCTGCACGGGCGCGCGAGCGCGGGGACGCGGCAGCACGGTGAACGGTGGCAGCTCGGGAAAGCGACGCTGGGCGCACCGGTGGGCCGGAGTGCCGAGGGCGCGGGGTGGGAGGCCGACGGCTGGCGCGTCGGTGCGGCGGGATGGCGTCGGCTGTGACGCGATGCCGCGGGTCTGCGATTCGGTTGTGTGACGCTGAATGGCCACAATCGTTGCGCCGCATGGTTTTACAGCGACGTCACGACGTGCTCTGCTCACGTTGTTCGAACTCCTCGACACTACGTAGAGCCCCGTGGGGCGCGGCAACCGGTCCGTCCGGAGTCCGGTCACCGACCCGGATGAACCGCAGCGATCGTGCTCAGAACTGCGCGCGTAGTGAGGTTCGCCACCTCGGTGGCGTCACCCGTTCGTACTAGCCACGGTCACCGTTCGGATGACCTGACGGACTCGTGCCGGGGCGGCCCCGGACCGGGCCGTTCGCCGGATCGGGTGCGGCCGGGCACTCAGGTGACCCTGACCTGCTGCCGATGACCACGAGGTGGCAGGTGGGGCGGTGAGCACGTCGTCGACGGCCAGGCTGTTCGCGACGTACGCCGCGGCGAGCCTGGCTCTCGTGCTGCTGCTCGGCGCCGTCCTGGTGGTCAGCATGCGTGGCGAGGCCGAGCGCCGCGGGCTCGCTCAGGGCACCACCGAGGCGCTCCTCGTCGAGCAGACCGCCATCGAGGCACATCTCGACGGTCGATCGTTCTACGAGCCACTCTCGACATCCGAGGTGGCGACCCTCGAGGTCCTCGCTCAGCACTCCGTCTCCACCGGTGAGATCCTGCGGATCCGGTTGCGCAACCTCAGTGGCAAGGTCGTCTGGTCCGACGACGGGTCCGGCTACATGGGGACTCCGGACGACGAGGTCCTCGATGCGGCCAAGGGCGAGACTGTCGCCCTGGTCACGAAGCTCAACACCGACAGCGTCGACGTCGGTCCCGAGGGCATCGACGGTGTCGAGGTATACGCCCCTGTGCACGCCGGCGCCAGCAAGCGGCGGGTCGGGATCCTCGAGATCTACCTGCCGTACGCACCGATCGCGGCAGACGTTGACGCGGGTATGGCTGCGCTCTATCGCGACCTCGTGCTCTGCCTCGCCATCTTGTGGCTCGGGCTGTTCGGGGTCTCCTACTACCTCAGCCGAGGCCTGCGACGGCTGGTGCAGCTCAACCGCTATCTCGCCGAGCACGACACCCTCACCGACCTGCCGAACCGCGCTGCGTTCCAGGCCTTCGTCACTGCGGCCATCGCGGCCGACAGCGGTCCGATCGCGGTGGCCATCGTGGATCTCGACCGCTTCAAAGAGGTCAACGACACCCTGGGGCACCAGTACGGCGACCATCTCCTGGCCGAGCTCGCACACCGGCTCTCCGACCACATCCGCGGCCGCGATCGCGTCGCCCGTCTCGGCGGCGACGAGTTCGGCATCGTGCTGCGCGACGCGACCGACCCGGAGACCGCGCTGTGGCGCGTACGCGAGCTCATCGAGAGCGAGGTGCGGATCGACGGCCTCCCGATCACGCTCAACTCCTCGATCGGCTATGCCGTCTCGCCCAGCGACGGCGTGGACTGCGACACCCTGCTCCAGCGCGCCGACGTCGCGATGTACGTCGCGAAGTCTCGCCATGTCGGGGTGATCCGCTACACGCCGGGGATCGACCACAACAGCACGGCCAACCTCGCCCTGCTCGCCGAGATGCGCCGGGCCATCCGTGAGGACGAGCTCGTCCTGCACTACCAGCCCAAGGTGAGCCTGGATGACGAACGGGTGGTGGCCCTCGAGGCGCTCGTGCGGTGGGAGCACCCGATCCACGGCATGCTCGCGCCCGACCGGTTCGTGCCGTTGGTCGAGCAGACCGACCTGATCGACGACCTGACTGCGTGGGTCCTTGCCCGCGCGCTCGCCGATCTCGTCTCCCTCGGCGACGACCACGAGCACCTCACTGTCGCGGTCAACGTGTCGGCCCGCAATCTCGCTCGGCACGACTTCGCGACCCGTGTGGCTGCAACGCTGGGCGATCTCGGTGTGGCACCAAGGCGGCTCGTCGTGGAGATCACCGAGACGGCCCTCCTCGCCGACCCGGGGAGAGCCGCCGCGGTGCTCGGTCAGCTCAGCGAGCTCGGCGTACGCGTGAGCCTGGACGACTTCGGTGTCGGACAGACCTCGCTGTCCTACCTGTCGACGCTGCCGGTGGACGAGCTCAAGATCGACCGAGGCTTCGTCACCGACATGACCCACGACCTCACCCATGCGGCCATCGTGCGTTCGATCGTCGAGCTCGCCCACAACCTCTCCCTGAGCGTCGTGGCCGAGGGCGTGGAGACGGGCGAGGTATCCGACGCGCTGCGCAGGGCGGGTTGCGACCTGGCCCAGGGCTACCTGTTCAGCCGCCCGGTGCCGATCACGGCGCTGCGCGCGGTGCTCACCGCGTCGGCCGACGCGGTCCTGCTGCGCAGCTGAGCCGCCGCTCAGTCGCGTCGGTCGTCGTCCGTCACGTCCCACCAGATCGTCGCGCTCTGACGCGGGCCCTCGGACGTGTGGGACGTCAGCGCCGCAGCGACGTCGGCCTCCCGCTCGGCGGGCAAGCACAGGCGGACCCGCATGAAGTGCGCCTGCTGAGCTGCCGTGATTGACGTACGCGAGGTGAAGGGCTGGTCGTCCCACACGTCGATGCGCGCTTCGATCCCGGCGTCGCGCGCGACCGCGAGCGCGTCGTACGCAGTCGGTCGAACGGGACGCTCGAGCCCCCAGAAGTCGCGCCACAACGGTGCCATGTGCGACAGCGGATGCAGCATCGGGATCTCGACGACGACGCGGCGCCTCGCGTGAGCCGCGAGCGCGTGCAGGAAGGGCGGTAGGTCAGCGACGTTGTAGAGCACGTGGTGGCACACCACGACGTCGGCACTCGGCGTGCGGTCCGCGGCCTCCGGCCAGTCGCCGAGGATCCCGTCGCTCGGCACCCGGTGTCGTGCTGCCGCCTCGGTGAAGCGGTCGAGCATGCCCTGCTGGTGGTCGACCCCGATCAGGTGCGTGGCCTGCGGCACGAGGGCCAGGGCGGCCCGTCCACCGCCGCACCCGATGTCGAGCACGCCGCCGTGATCGCCCAGGGCGTCGCGTGCGCGCTGGTGCGACGGCGAGTCGGGCACCGCGCCACCGACGAGGAACATCTCGACGGGGTGGATCCACGGCGACTCCGCAGCCGCCGCGAGGATCTCGTCGGGGATGGCCCAGGAGGCGAGATCGTCGCGCCAGCGCTGGGCTGCGGTGCACATGCCGTCACGCTAGCCCCGTGCGGCTGCTGATCACCGTTCAGACCGCCAATGTCCACCAGGCACCGAGCTTGCGGTCCCACTCCTCGGGGAAGGTCTGTCGACCAGCACCGGGATAGTTGGTGAGCTCACCGAACACGATCCGGTCGCCGTCGACGTCATAGAGGTCGACCCGGACGAAGTCGATCCCGCGACCCAGCGCCTCCGCCACCGCCACGAGCTCGTCGAAGTTGGCAGGCAACGGCGTCAGCTCGTCGGGTGGGTCGGACAAGAAGCGACCCAGGCGAGTGCCGTCGCGGTCGAACACCTCCTGCCGGTGGTCGCCGTAGCGGTCGGACTCGATCGTCACGATGCGCAGGACGCCGTCGAAGACGAAGCACTTCCAGTCGGACGCGATGCGACCGCGACTGTCCTCGAGGAGGTTCTCGATCAGGATGCGCGGCGGGACGTCGCGGTAGGCAAACTCGGGAAGCCGACCGGTGCCGTACTCGTAGTCGAGTGCCATCCACTTGTCGGCGATCGACGCGATGCGTTGCGGCTCTGCATGTTCCGGGCGCACGGTATAGCGGTCCCAACCCACGTGGCGCCCGCTCGTCGGCAACCGGTTGTCGGCGTCGGCGAAGTCAGCCACGAGCACGATCCCGCCGGACCCGTGGGTCGCCTTGATGGCGTACTCACGCGGTAGATCAGCCCACGCCACATCACGGGCAGACTCATAGATGCCGATGCAGGTCGTCAGCAGGTGGGGTCCGACCCGCTCGGCGACGAAGTCACGCACTCCGGCCTTGTCGGCGAAGACGGTGAGGTGGGGGCGTCGGTCGTAGGCGACGCGATACTGCACCTTCTCGCTGAACAGCTCCGGGTCTCGCGGCCAGTGCGCGAGGCGGTAGTCGGCGACCTGGCGCGGCCAGAAGCCGCGCAGCACGTCACGTCCGATCCGCAGCACCGGCTTGAGCTGTTGCGGGGCGGCGTCCCCGAGGGCGTTCTCGACCTCGTAGCTCAGCCAGCGCACCCGAGACTCCTGACCACGACTGTGAACCCCCGCGTCTGCCCGTCGGCCCGTGCCGGCGACAACTCTCGACACGCTAGACCAGCGGGGCCAGCAGCGGTCGGCTTCGGCGCCGATCCGCCCTTTCGGAGCCGGAGCCTGCTGCAACGGTTGACGGCTCAGGTCGGGTCAGACCTGTTGTACGCCGAGCGTTCCACCAACGTTTGCCGTCGCCTTCGGGCATCGTGAGCAACACCCGTCACCCTGGACGCATGGTTGATCGCTGGATCTCGATGGACGGCATGCACAACGTGCGGGACCTCGGAGGACTGCCCGTCTGCGGCGGAGATTTCCCTCGTCGCGTCGTGGTTCGTGGGGAGACCGTGGTGCACCTGACCCCACGAGGCCTCGAGGCGATGCGTGTCCACGGGGTCGAGCGGGTGCTCGACCTGCGTGAGCTCTCCGAGGCAGCAGCTGACGGAGTCGGTCCGCTCGACGAGCTCTACTCCTCCGGCGAGATCGCCCACGAGCGGGTGCCGTTGGTGGGTCCGGACCGGTGGTTGCTGGACCCGGTGGGCCACGTCAACAACCCGGAGACCGTGGCGGCCGGCTACGCCCACTATCTGAGGCACGGCTCGGCGCAGCTCACGGCTGCACTGTCGCGCTTCGCCTGGTCGGACTCGGCCATGTACGTGCACTGTGCGGTCGGCAAGGACCGCACGGGGGTCGTCTGCGCGCTGCTCCTCAAGCTCGCTGGGGCGAGCGACCAGACCGTGGTCGAAGACCACCTCATGACGGCCGCGGCGGTGCGCCCGGTGATCGCTCGGCTCGGATCACGTCCGGCCTATCGACACCTGGCCACACCGGACTGGGTCGCGCAGTCACCGTCTGCGGAAGCCATGCGGCTCTTCCTGGGCGACCTGGCCGCGCAGGGCGGCGCGGACCGGTGGCTGCTCGACCACGGGATGGAACCGGGCACGCTCGACCTGCTCCTCGGGCGCCTCGCGGCGACGCCGGCGCACGACGTCGCCATCGCCGGCTGAAACCCGCTCGTCGGCCCCCGTCGAGATGTGGCGCGGCTCAGTCGTTCTTGCCCTGAGTGCCCCCGGTGCCCGAGCCTCCCGTGCCCGATCCGGCTGTCGATGTCGGCGTCGGCTTCGGGGGCCTTGTGGGCTCAGGGGTCGGGGTCGAGGTCGGGTGCTCGCCGTCGTCGTGCGAGTGCGAGGCGCTCGGTGTGGGCGTCGCGGCCGGTGAGTCATGACCCGCGCCCGGCGTGCTCGCGCTGTGACTGCTGTGCGGCTGGGGTGACTGAGACGGATGTGCTCGCGGGCTGGCGGGTGCCGCGCCGCCGTCGTGCGAGGCGCCGGGGGTGGTCGACGGAGTCGGCTCCTCGGACACCGTGCCGTCCGACGTGGGAGTGGGGGCCAGGGTCGCGGTGAGCGGTGGTGCCTGGTCGCCGAGGTGCGGCAGGGAGATGAGCACGAGGTCGTCGCGGGTCCACCGGGCACGCAGCGCATCGGCCTGGTCACCGGAGGCGCGCTCGACGATGGGATGGATCGTCCCCATCCGTCGGGCGAGGGCTGTACGCGCGGACTCGGTGATTCCGCCGGCCTGCTGCGCCTCGCCGATCCGCACCTCGATGCGATCAAGCTCGCTCTCGACGTCGGCGAGGTTCTCGGGGACCGCGTGCTCTTGTGCCGTGCCGAAGGCGGCCTCGCGCACGGGATAGAGGAAGGAGCCGGGAGATGCCGCGGCGACACCGCCTGCGGCGACGAGGAGCGCTCCGGTCACGCCGACCACGATGAGGTTGCGACGGGCGTGGCGCGCGGCACGGCGGGCAGGTCGGTGCGCGATGGGCGACTCGAGCGGCGATCCGTTGAGTCCGGTGATGAGCGCAGTGATCGTGCCGCGATCGACCGGTGCCAGCGAGGCCAGCTCGCGATCGAGACGTTCGAGCATGGCGATGACCGACGGCGACAGCGGATCGCTCGCCCCGAGGCCGCGTGCGGCCGCGTCGGTGAACCAGGCATCGCTGTCCTGCAGGTCGCGCAGGTCATAGAGGCCGTCGAAGTCGTGGTCGGTGCTCATACCGCCACCTCCTGCTGGACGAGTGCGCGAAGCCGGGTGAGTGCCCGGTGCTGCATGACGCGGACGTTGCCCGCAGTCATCCCCAGCACCGAGCCGGTGTCCTCGGCCGAGAGACCGTTGACGATGCGCAGCAGGACGACCTCGCGTTGCACAGGTGTCAGCTGCTCGAGAAGGACATACAGAGCGCGTACGTCGTCGTTGAGCGCGATGACGTGCTCAGGGCCGGGCGCAGAGTCCACGACGTCGGGAATCTCGTCGTGCTCCTGCTGAGGGCGGGACGCGCGCTTGCGGTGGGCCGTGGCGACGTGACGGGAGGCGACCGTGATGGAGAACGCCTCGAGGTCGCGTACCGGCGGATCCTGTCGCGGCAGGCCTCGAAAGATCGCGATGAGGACGTCCTGCGTGACGTCCTCGGCAGTCTCGAGATCCCAGAGCCGGGCCCGGCAGTAGCGGAAGACGGCGGGCCGGACGACAGTGACGAGGCGTCCGAGCGCATCACGATCACCGAGCGCGGCTTCGTGCAGCCAGTGCTCGACGTCGGTGTTCGACACGTGCGGCTCCGTGGTCAGGGCACGCGACGCGGACGTCGTCGTACCGGGCCTCTCCCTGGGGAAACTGTCGGCGCGCGAGGCCTGTCACCTGACGATGTGGGCCGTGATTCACCCCTTCGGCGCCGCGGGTGCGTCCGTCGGAGCCGGTGTGCTGCGCCGTTGGGGTGAACCCCGGTCCGGACATGTAATGAAGTGGTCACCCAGCGCGACTTCCTCCATGAACGCCTCGACTGGGGGCGACGTCCATCTGGAGCTGTCATGAGCAGGACCCGCACCCTCGTCGCAGCCGCTGCAGCGACCAGCCTGAGCACGCTCGGGTTCTTCGCCCTCCCGGCATCCGCCGACGCCGCTGCTCGTCCGACCTGCCACGGCGTGAAGGCCACGATCGTCGGTCACGGTCTGGTACGCGGAACCTCGCACCGCGACGTGATCGTGCTGACCGGACCTTCCACCGTGCTCGCGGGTGCCGGCAACGACCTCATCTGCGGCTCGTCGGGCCGCGACATCATCAGCGCCGGCGCCGGCAGCGACACGGTCTACGGCAACGGCGGCAACGACAGCGAGAGCGGTGGAACCGGCAACGACCACCTTCACGGTGGGACGGGCAACGACCACCTCGATGGTGGGGCCGGCAACGACACGGAGGACGGTGACGTCGGCAACGACGTCGAGGTCGGCGGTGCCGGCAACGACTCCATTGCTGGTGAGGCGGGCAACGACACTGAGATCGGCGGCGCCGGCAGTGACCACCTCGACGGCGGCACCGGCAACGACCACATCGACGGTGGAACCGGGGACGACATCGAGAACGGCGGCGAGGGCGATGACGTCGTCAACGGCGGCGACGGCTCCGACCACGTGGCCGGCGGTAGTGGCTCCGACTCGGTCGACAGCGGTGACGACGACGGCGATGTCAACGACGACTCGGCCGACGACGCACCTGTGACCCCGCCGGCCCTGCCGGCAGCACCCTCCGCCTGACCGTGAGGCGGACCACGAACGGGACGACGGCGAGCGGCAGCCACGGCGCTCACCGCAGGTCCTGGCACGACAGCACTGCCGAACGACTGCACTGAAGAACGACTGCGCTGAAGAACGACAGCACTGCATCGCACTGATAAGCACAACCCACAACTGAACAGCTCGCCACACACACCCGGAGGGGTGGTTCGGACCGGGGGGTCACGAACCACCCCTCTGTTGTACGTGCCCGTCGGTCACGGTCCGAGGAAGGTCACGAGACGTGCGACGGCAACGGGCGCGGCCGGCCGTCAGCGAAGGCGGACGTGCGTGTCGTGCATCGCGGCGAGCAACGCCGCGTGGGGCAGAGCGGGGGAGCGGTGCCCGTCACGGCCGACCATGTCGGCGTTGACGACGAGGGCATTGAGCACCGCCTCCTCGACGCACTGCACGACCGCCTCGTAGAACGTGTCGAGCCGTCCCCAGGGGATGAAGATGAGCGACTCGTAGTCATCGTCGCCGGCCGGGCCGAGCGGGATGCGACTCGTGAGAGCGCCTGCGTTGGCGGTGGAGAACGCCAGGAAGATGTCGCCGGAGAAGTGGCTGCCGGATGTACCGGTGCGCGCCAGGCCCAGGGGCACGCGTCGGGCGAGGGCCGCGCACTGCCCAGGCAGCAGTGGTGCATCAGTCGCCACGACGACGATCACCGAGCCCGCGCCCGAGAGTCCGGCACGAGTCCCATCGCGCTCGAACCAGTCGCCGTCCTCGAGCGGGTTGTCGGCTGCGAGCGATGGGCCGACATGCACGCCGGCGATGGTGAGCTCGTGCCGGCTCCCGAAGTTGGCCTGCAGCAGAGCACCCACCGTGTAGGTCGTCGAGCCGTGGCGGACCTGACGGGACGCGGTGCCGGTGCCACCCTTGAAGCCGTAGCAGTTCATCCCCGTTCCGCCGCCGGCGGATCCCTCCGCCACCTCGCCCGACGTCGCGCTCTGCAACGCCTGCACGGCATGTGCCGGCTGGACGTGGTCGCCGTTGATGTCGTTGAGATAGCCGTCCCAGGTCTCGGCGACGACCGGGAGCAACCACTGCACACCGATGTCGGGTCGCGTCGAGACGACAAAGTCGATGGTGCCGCGATGGCAGGCACCGACCGCATGCGTGTTGGTGATCGTGATCGGCGTCGAGAAGGATCCGGCCTCGGCGATCCACGCAGTCCCTGTCATCTCACCGTTGCCGTTGAGCGAGTGGACGCCCGCAGCGCAGGGCACCCCGATACCGTCGTGCCCGCGAGGCAGGATGGCAGTGACGCCGGTGCGCACCGGTCCTGCTCCGCGTACGAGCTCGCCGTCGCCCTCGACGAGCGTGACCATGCCGACCATGAGCCCGAGGACGTCCGTGATCGCGTTCTCGGGTCCGGGCGTGCCCGGCAGGTCGATACCGAGCCCGCGGGCGCGCGGCCGTCCGTCGGCGGTGTGCATCTGCGTCATGGCGGTCGGGCTCCCGTGCTCGTGGGTGGGCGCGTCGTGGGTGGGCACGTCAGGTCTGTCGGGAGGCGAGGACCACGAGACCGTAGGCCACGGCCCATCGATGGCCGAGCCTGCCAGCGACGTCACCGCGGCCGGGAACGGCACCGGGCAGCGCCCGTGCCACGCAGTCGAGCACCTCGTCGTCGCCCGCCGGACCGCCTACGACGATGACGTCGCCGCTGACGCCACCGGCACCGCCGCGTGCCACGTTGTCGCCGAGCACAGCGCGCTTGAGGCGCAGCCGCATGGCACGCCACTCCGGCGGGGAGAGTCGTCGGTCGAACGGCAGCGATCCCGCCGGGCCTGGCACGACCAGCCACCCGACCGACCCGGCCGCCGCGGGGGTGTCGAGGAACCGGCGGATGCCGTCCTCGCCGACGAGGACGTGCGGACCGTCGACACGCGCGCACGGCCCGCGCTTGACCCACTCGGCCTGACCGCGCGCGATGTCGAGCAGGGCCGACGTGGCAGCCGTGACCAGGTCGCCCGCACCGGCAAGCTCACGGGCGCTGCCGTCGGCGAGGACGACGTCGACCGTGCCACCGCCGACGTCGAGCACGGTGGCGTCGGGTGAGCAGGCCGGTGTGGTGAGCGCGCCCGCCCGAGCGGCGGCTGCCTCGCTCGGGACCGTCGTCACCGGGCGTCCCGTGCCCCTACCCGCCAGCTCGGCCAGGTCGTCGAGGCTCGCGGCGGAGGCCGAGAGCGTCGCGAGGGCCACCGACCGCTCGTGCACGGATCCTGGGCGCACGACTGCCTCCTGCGCGAGCGAGGTGAGGTCGACCGCCCAGACGTCCTCGACGTCGCTCTCGTGCACCGTCCCGCGGGCGTCCGGCAGGGCGATACGTCGGACATCGCCCCAGACCCGCGGGTCGGCGACCGCCCCGACGAGGTCGTGACGGGCTCCGTCAACGGTCTGCACCCACGAGACGGGTCCGGCGGGGCGACGCGGTGCGGGTCCGTCGAGCAGGGCGACGGCGATGTCGACGGCACCGCGCACGGCGCGTGCGACGGCCTCCGCGTGGTGGTGCTCGTCGGGCTCGAGCCCCAGGACCGAGGCGAGGTGGACCGCATCGCTCAGACGTCGCGCCGGGCGCCCCGGAGAGGCGACCTCGACAGCGACGAGTCGGGCACCCAGCGCGAGGGCGGTGTCGACCTGGTCGAGCACGGGTACGTCGGTGGCGAGCCGTCGCGACACCAGCACCGCCTCGTCACCGGCGAGAAGCACTCCGACCACGTCGGCGCCCGTATCGATCCATAACTGCACGCGTTGGCTGGTGGCGCGATAGCCGAGCGGGTCGCTCGCGACCAGCACCACGGGCCCGACCACCGTGGCGGGGTCGGCGGAGACCGGCACCGGACGACCGACGCCGCTTCCCTCACCCGCAGGGGTGGCCCTTCCGGCGCCGAGCAGAGCCAGCCGTCCGGTGTCGGGTGCGGGCTCGGCCACGAGCGTCGTCGCCGTGTCGACCGGTCGCTGCGGCGCCAGGACCACGACGTCGGCCCGGACCGACGCCGACCGCTCGATCCGGTGGAGCAGGTCGATGGCTGCGGTCATCGCGCCGGCCGAGCCCTTCCGCCCGCGGGTTGCGGCGCGGTCCCACGCCACCGGGGTCGGTGGTGACGTGGAGATGTCCGCGATGACGATCTCCGTGGTCGCATTGCCGACGTCGATACCCGCGATGAGAGTCATGGCCCGACAGCCGTCACGGCCGGGGTCGGTCCACCGGGACCCTCGGTCAACGGAGCATGCCCCGCCGTGCGTAGACCTCCGCCGCCTCGCGCACGAGGGCGGCGTTCAGCGCGAGCCCCCGGGACTCCAGCGACCGTGTCAGCTCGGTGAGCTCGTCGTAGGACGACCGCCGCGGACGCAGCGCGTCGTAGATCGCCAGCACCTCGTCGTCGGCGAGTTCGGTCAGCTCGGCCGCGCGTCGCAGGTTGGCAGCGAGCTGCGGGTTGGCGTGGGCCTCGGCGACCTGCGCCTGGTGCTCCAAGGTCTCCGGATGGATACGTACGTCGTCGGCACCGAGCTCACCTCGCCGCAGGGAGTCGAGCGTGAGCGCACCGACGGGAGTGCCCGACCTGGACCTGGTCATGCCGGGGTCCCCACGATCTCGAGGTCTTCGGGCGCCAGTGTGCTGTCGACGCACGAGCGCTCGATGGCGACCAGCGACACCACCTTGGTGTGGTAGCGGGCCTCGATCGCCTCGTCGGAGTAGGGGTTTCGCGTGGGCTCGGGCGTCGATCCCTTGGCGTGCCGCGCAGCATTGACACCGAGCTGTCGGTAGAGCTCGCGCGTCACGGTCGGCGCGACGCTGTAGAGCTCGAGGTTGGCGAGCGGAGGGAGGTCGCGGCGGGTGATGAGCGCAGTCCCCTTGGCCTGCAGCCCGATCGCGATGCCCGACCCGGAGAGCCGTGCGGCCGTGAGGCCGATCCAACCGAGGTCGACCGTGTCGTTGACCCGTACGACGCGACCGACGGCGCCTTCCTCCTCCAGCCC
>JANXWJ010000015.1 GCA_025351185.1 Candidatus Nanopelagicales bacterium | reverse complement strand
CCGACAACCAGGACCGGAGAACCGGCGAGAACAACGCCGGATCACCCGCACGCCCGAGCCCCGGGGCCACAACGATCACACCACCGACACGGCACGACCAAGATCACGAAAGATCGAGGTTAGAGGGAGCGAGCCCTGCTGTTCGTCGTGACCTTCGTCGGCGGCTGCGGGGTGCGCTAACTCACCCCGGCTCGCTCGACCGAAGCAACTGCTGGCGCGACTCGGGCACGGTCGAAGGACGATGCTGTGACGGAGGGTCGCACCGGGAACGTCTAGCCGAGGTCCGGGGCGACCCTCAACGGTGTTGCGACCTGCATGACTGTTTCCCACGATTGTGGCGCTCGTCGCCGGGATCGTCGGATGCGCGGTACTTGGCTGTGGTTGGCTCTCGTGCTGCTCAGCGTCGAGGTGGTCGTCTTCGTGGGCAACGGGATGCGGTGCCTGCTCACAGTGCTCGCTGTGCGCTACGGCGCCGAGCTGTGTTCGACACCCTGTTTTCCGAGCGCATCACTCGGTACACGTTCCGGTTCTTCGACACCCTCCTCGCGATCGGTCCCCTGTGCTGCTCCTAGCCCGCCAGCTCGTGCTATCAGCTGACAACCCAGCGGAAGCCGCACCGTCACGGATCTCGTCGCCTCGCGACACACTGTCCCGCTACGCACCCGCTGCACTGGTCGGCAGCGACTGGGTATGCCGTTCGGATTAGCGTGACAATCGTTGCCTGGGCTGCCGCCTCTCGCGCGGTCTCGGGTTTCCGGGAGGTAGGTGTCATGGCGGTGCCGTCGCAGGTTTCGGTCCCGCGCTACGTCGGTGCTGCCTTCGTCGCGCAGTTCAGCACGAGCCTTGCTGCAGGTCTCCTCTCGCCCTCGATGTTGTCCGGCGACGTGGGCACTGTGGTCGCGGCTATTGGTACTGACACGGCGCGGCTGCATGCGGTCATCGTTCTCCAATTGCTCACCACCGTCGGCATCATCGCTCTGACGGCGCTGCTCTACGTCGCGCTGTGTGACACGATTCGGTGGGTCGCGACAGTCGCCTTCGCTCTCTGGCTTGCCGAGGCAACGGTCCTCGTGCTCAGCATGCTCAGCCTCTACGCCCTCCTCGACCTGGTCGCCATGAGCGTCAGCTCGGGCTCGGCGTTGTCGGCTCCCGACGCCTCGATCGGGCAGGTCGCTCTCGGCGTCCACGAGCACGCCGCAGACATCGCCATGCTGTTTTCCAGTGCGGGCGCTCTGCTCTGGTACTGGCTGTTCCTCCGAACCCGGTTCGTCCCACGGTGGCTCAGCATCTGGGGTCTCGCCTCAGTCGTTCTCGTCTGTATCGCAACCCTGATCCTGGTCTGGGACCGTGGCCTGCAACCGCCCATCGTGCTCTACGTCGCCTACGTGCCCTACGAGCTCGTCGTCGGGATCTGGCTCCTCGTCAAGGGATCTCCCGGCCGACCAGAGGATCCAGATGCTACGAGGCCCCACCAACTCCCGCTGGCAGAACAGCCTGCTCCCGAAGCTGTCGATGTCCGCCCAGAGGCTGTGTCGCAACGACGACCCATCGACGTGCCCGCGACCCACGACCCGGTCGTCGCCTCGTCCGGATACCCAGTCGATCTCGAGCATCGGGTGCTCCTTTCTGATGGTCGCGACGTATTCATCCGGCCGGTCCGGGTCACCGATGCGGAGGAGATGCGGCGCGCGTTGGCGGACGCTGACGTGGAGACTCTGCACGCGCGGTTCCTTGGTGCCCCACCGCGCGGCGAGGCTGCCATCCATCGGCTGGTCGACCTCGACTTTGTCCACCGTCTAGCACTGGCTGCGTTTGCCCCCGACGGTCACGGCGTCGGGATTGCCCGCTATGGGTGCGAGACAGGAAGTCGCAGCGCCGAGGTGGCCGTCGTGGTCGATCCGGGTTGGCGGCGAGTCGGGCTGGGCAGCCAGCTGCTCCGCGAACTCGGCGAGGCAGCCGCGCGCCGCAACATCAACCGGTTTACCGCCCTGGCCCTGGCCGACAACGCCCCCGTGTTGGCGTTACTACGCGCCAGCGGGCTCCCCTTCACCCTCGTGATCGAAAATGCGACCTCCCGCATCGACATCACGCTGCCCGACGCGGGTATCGACGGCGATCGAAGGAGCGCCCCATAACAGCGGCCCAACATACGCGGCACTCGTGGATGCCCGGTCTTGCCGGGGCTCGCACTCGACGCCCCTCGCACGATGCGCTGCGCCTTCCGGTTGGGATCACCGCGGCTAGACCTCCGGCACGCCTGGTGTGACGGACACGCCAGAGGGGCCGTTCCTCGGCTACGCGGCCCCGTGGACCTCTCCCCGAAATCGCCGGGCCTTCCTGAGCCAGTGGTCGAAATCGAGAGCAGACCTGCACTCGGCGGTGCCCTCGTCGTGCTTTCGCCAGCCACCCCGTCCTACGCTCGCAGGCGTGGGCTACGTGACCCGGTGCGCGATCTGCCACGAGCAGATGTTCTGCGACCCCGAACGGCACCTGCTCGGCTGCCCCGTGCGGCACCGGCAGACGACGGACCCTGATGCCTACCGGTTCGCCCACATGAGCATGCTGCTCGAGGAGCTAGACGCCTTCGAGAAGCCCAGCGACGACGTGGCCATCGACCACCCACACCGCTGGATCACCATCGAGCGCACGGCGCACGAGACGCTGTCCGAGTGCGTCACCTGCGGTACCTGGCGAATGGGTCCGCCGTAACCAGCGTGCCGGGCGCTCATGCCAGCGTTCCCTGTCCGCTCAAGCGCTAGCCACCGTGGTCGAGAACCAGATGGGCGGGCGTTGCCGAGGTCATCGGACTCACCGTGGGGGGTGGCAGCGCATCGCTCCCATCGCGGGCGGTCCCGGCCCGGACTCGCTTGTCCACCTGGCGGCTGGGACCGCGAGCGCGACCCCACGTCGATGCCGTCATGATCCACCCGGACGAGAGCCGCGACATCTAGAACTCGACCTGCGAACTGCGACGCGAAGAACTGCCGGCACCCTGCTCACCGACGAGGGGTATCCGGCAACGATCCTGGACCAGGTCGCCCAGGCCTCGGGCGCCGCCGCCGACACGGTGCTGCACTTCTTCGACCGCAAGAAGGGGCTGCTGCGTGCCGTCCTCGACATCACCATCGCCGGCGACGACGAAGAGGTCACGGTCCTGGACCGGGCGGGTCCCCAGGCGATGCGCCGCGAAACCGACCCGCGATGTCAGGTTGCGATGCTCGCTGCGGGCGTGACCGGGCAATTGGAACGCATCGGGACCGTTGACGACATCCTGCGATCCGCCGCTGTCGTCGACGCTGACGCACGCGCACTGCGCGACGACATCCAGCACGTCACGACGCGAAGCCGAGGGTCATATCGTCATCTGGATCACCGCCAACGACGACCTGAAGAACGACCTGGCGGTCGCAGAAGCGGCTGACATCGTGTGGACCCTGACCAGCCCCGAAGAGCACCAGCTGCCAGGCGTCGTGGCCCTCCATCGCCGCGAATGTCGTGCTCGACCCTGCGGAGCTTGTACCGGCATCGGTCAGCCGGCACTCGGACCTGCGGTGAGGCCGGTGGGCGATGGGGTGGCAGACGAGGCGTGGGAAGTGTGCCCGCAGCGGCGCGGTTGGCTGTTCCCCGTTGCACCGAGCTGGGTGGTCTTCGACCTTGGACATCGGGGGCCTGGAAACGGGGCACGCAGCGATACGCGGGCAGAGGTCCGAGCGGAAGTCTCAGATGCCGAACGGGGGGAAAGCCCCAGCACGACTGACGTCGTATCGCGGGCGTACGGTCGTGAGTGAACGTTCTGGAGTGTGCGCCCGTGGGTGGTGCTGGCGGTTGCTGCCCGAGGACGCGGGGCCCGTTCCAACAGGAAGAGGGAGTCTCATGAAGTATGTCCCGCCCGGCCGACCAGGCAGCATCGTGACCGTGAAGCTGCGGTACGAGAACTTCATCGGGGGGAAGTGGCTCCAGCCGACTGCAGGGAAGTACCGGACGGACCTGAGCCCGGCCACTGCCGCCCCGATCACCGAACGTTCAAGGACGACGACGAGGCCGTCGAGATCGCCAACGACACCTCTTACGGGCTCGGCGCCGGGGTGTGGATCCGCGAGGGCAACCGCGCCTTCCGGATGGGCCGCAAGATCCAGGCCGGCCGGGTCTGGACGAACTGCTACCACGCCTACCCCGCCGGGGCAGCGTTCGGCGGATACAAGATCTCCGGCGTCGGCCGCGAGAACCACGCGATGATGCTCGACCACTACAGCCAGACGAAGAACCTCCTCGTCAGCTACAGCACAGCGCCGCTCGGGTTCTTCTGAGCCATGACCGACGTGACCGTTCCCGAGCGCGTCACGGCAACCCCTGCGGGGAGCTCGATCGCTAGGCTGCGCACCGCCAGGGGCGGTCCGGTGATGTTCGTTCAGTCCGGCGGCTGCTGCGCCGGCAGCACACCGATGTGCTTCCGCCGACGGGGAACTCCCCGTCGGCGATGTCGACCTGCTCCTCGGCGACATCGACGGCAACCCGTTCTACATCGACTGCCGCCTCGACGAGGCCTGGAACCAGACACTGTTCATCCTCGACGTCGAACCCGGACCACCCGAGGACCTCTCCCTCGCCGCCAGCGACAACCTGCACTTCGTCACCCGATCCGCCGGCTGCGCCACAGCGACGAGGTCGCAGACCTCCCGAATGATGCGGTCGCTGCATCACCAGGCGACCGGAAGCGCGGTTAGCGGAGCGCTCAACGATCCGTCGCCTGACCCCGCACGCCACACCCTCAGAGAGAAGCCAGCCATGAAGGCAGCACGGTTCAACGGTCCGAAGGACATCGAGATCACCGACATCCCCGCACCGGTCCTGCGCCCAGGTGCCGTGGCGATCGACATCGCCTGGTGCGGTATCTGTGGCACCGACCTGCACGAGTACCTCGAGGGACCGATCTTCATCCCCGCGAAGGGGCACCCGCACCCCCTCACGCACGAGCAGGAGCCAGTGACGATGGGGCACGAGTTCTCCGGCACGGTGTCCGCCCTGGGCGAGGGCGTCACCGACATCACCGTGGGAGAGCACGTCGTGGTCGAGCCGTACTTCGTGTGCGGGGAGTGCGCACCGTGCAAGGAGGGTCGCTACAACCTCTGCACGAAGATGGGGTTCATCGGGCTCGCCGGCGGTGGCGGTGGGCTGAGCGAGAAGATCGTCGTCGATCGGCGCTGGGTCCACCCCGTCGGCGACATCCCTCTGGACGAGGCCGCGCTCATCGAACCGCTCTCGGTCGGCCACCACGCTTTCGTACGCAGCGGTGCCAAGGCCGGCGACGTCGCACTCGTCGGCGGTGCCGGCCCGATCGGACTGCTGCTCTCTGCCGTCCTGAAGGCGGAGGGGCTCACCGTCATCGTCTCCGAGCTGAGCGAGGCACGTAAGGCCAAGGCCCTCTCCACCGGAGTCGCCGACCACGTGCTCGACCCGAGCAAGGACGACGTCACCGCAGCCGTCCTCGAGATCACCGGTGGGCTCGGTGCCGACGTCTGCTTCGAGTGCTCCAGCGTCAACGCTGTCCTCGACCAGCTGCTCGTAGCCGTCAAGCCGGGGGGCGTCGTGGTCAACGTGTCGATCTGGAGCAAGCCAGCGACCATCGACATGCAGGCGATCGTGCTCAAGGAGATCGACCTCCGCGGCACCATCGCTTACGTGAACGACCACCCCGCCACGATCAAGCTCGTCCAGGAGGGCAAAGTCGTCCTCGCCCCCTTCATCACAGCGAAGATTCCCCTCGACCGACTCGTCAAAGACGGCTTCGACACCCTGATCCACCACAACGAGACGGCCGTCAAGATCCTCGTCCATCCCTGAGAGGTCAGCGTGGCTCGACCACAGACAAGGCGAACTATCTGGCGAGGAACTTGACGAGTGCCTGGTTCCACTCGGACTCGTGGCTGACGTTGGCGCCATGCGGTGCGCCGACGATCAGGTGCAGCTCACTGCCTGGGATCGCCTCG
>JANXWJ010000003.1 GCA_025351185.1 Candidatus Nanopelagicales bacterium | reverse complement strand
ATCGAGGACTACCTCCGCGTCACCAACAACCAGCCCAAGCCCCTGGTCTGGACCGCCACCGCCGACTCCATCCTCGAGAAGGTCCGACGCGGACGCGTCACCCTCAACAAGCAGTCAACCAAAACTGAGACACACCACTAGTTGTTCTTCGTCTGCTCGGCGTCGAAGGTCAGCTGCACGGTCGCTGTCGCCGAGGCGAACGTCGACGTGGTGGCCAACGGGAGGTCCATCGCGACGCACAGCGCGTCGGCACCAGCGCCGGCAGCAATGGGGCGGTCACCTGCCTGGAAGCCGTTAGCGCTGCTGCCGAGAACGGCGGTGGTCACGGTTGCGATGGTCACGTTGGACGCCACTGCGGCGCCACCGCCGGTGTTGCCCGCCGCGCACTGGGCGTTGGAGACGCCCTGAAAGACGGTGTAGCGCAGGACCGACGACAGGTTCTTGGTCTCGACCGTCGTGATGCCGCTGACGGCATAGCGCAGATCGAGCGAACCGGTGTTGGTCACGTTGACCGACCGGAACACGGTGTCGCCGGGTGCCAGGTTGGTGGCTGCCGCCAACGTCGTCGACGCGAAGCCGTTGGCCTGGATCGATACGTTGCCGGAGGCATAGCTCACCGCGGCGGTCGCGCTGCCCTCGAACAGCGCTGCGGTGGTCAGCTGGCCGATGCCGACGAACGCGAGTCCGACGATCACAACGGTGCCGACGAGACGCCGGCGCCGGTCACGGTCGGCAGGAGCCGGCCGTTGGAAGGAGTCCATCTCCTCCAGGAGAACGTCCATGACGAATCCTCACCCTCTTCTGGGGACCCGAGCTGGGACGTCCCTCTGAGGATGTGATTCGGCGGTCGTGAACCAACCTTGAGGTCTCAGACGCGTCAGGCACGCTGCTGACCGGCTGTCAATGCCGCCGCACCGTGCTCACCAGCCGCGTTCGCGCCACTCAGCGAGGTGCGGACGCTCGGCCCCGAGAGAGGTGTCGCCACCGTGACCGGGATAGACCCACGTCTCGTCCGGCAGCCGGTCGAACAGCCGCGAGACGACACCGGAGTAGAGGCTGTCGAACCGTTCCGGGTCCTTCCAGGTGTTGCCGACGCCGCCCGGGAAAAGGCAGTCGCCGGTGAACAGGTGCGGAGGACCGGTCGGGTCGTCGTAGAGCAGCGCGATCGATCCAGGCGTGTGCCCGACGAGATGGATCACCGTGAGCTCGACGTCGCCGACGTGGATGGTGCCTCCGTCCTGCACGGTCTCGTCGATGACAGCAGCGATGTCGCCGGCGTCGTCGTCATGGGCGATCGTCCGCGCACCGGTGGCGGCCACGACGGACACCAGGGCGCCCCAGTGGTCGTCGTGCGCGTGGGTGGTCACGACAGCGGCAAGACCATCGTCACCGACGAGGTCGCGCAGACGCTCGGGCTCGGCCGCGGCGTCGATCAGCACCTGGGTGCCGGTCGCCGTGCAGCGCAGGAGGTAGGCGTTGTTGTTGTAGGCGCCCACCGCCATCTTGGAGATGACGAGGGCAGGCAGCTCACGGACGTCAGCGTTGCCCCCGACGCTCACGTCTCCGGTGTAGGTCACGCCGACATCCTCCACCGACACCGACCGATTCGACACGGTCGGGGGTCACCAACCGGCAGGCGGGTCTCCCGGGTCGGACCCGTCGAGACGCCGCAGGGTCGGAGCCGTGCCCCGGCCGATGCGCCAGGCGAGAACATCTGCCGGGTCGCCGACCACGTCCACGGCCCCGGAGCGCGAGTGCACGAAGAGCAGCGTGCGCTCGACGAAGTCGGCCGGCCAGTCGACCGGACGGTAGGCCAGACCGAGGTCGACGTGGTGGATCTCCACCTCGCGCAGCCGGGCGAACGGCAGGGTGCGCCCGGGGGAGTCGGGCTTCTGCCCGGGCTTCGGCGCGCCGAAGATCACCAGGCGGTCCAGCGCGTCGTCGTCCGAGGTCACGAGCAGGTCGAGCGCGACCGCGAGCCGGGTGGCGCTGGCGCGTACGTCGTCGAGGAGATCGGCCGGCGGACGGCCGCTGCCGGCCTCGATGTCGCGCTCCCGCGACTCCAGGCTGGGATACATCGGCGTCGGCTCCCCGCTGCGCGCCCAGTGGACGAGCCGGATGATCCCGTCGGCGTTGCGCGCGATGTGGGTCAGCACGTGACCCACGCTCCAGCCCGGCAGGAGCGAGGGCTGGCGGGCGGTCCGGTCGTCGAGGTGCCCGGTCGTGACCAGGAGACGGTCGGTGGCCGCGGCGAGCGCAGCGAGGTCCGGCGCGAGGGCCGGCAGGGGCTCGGTCACCCACCGCAGGCTACGCCCATCGCGGACGCCGGAATGTGGCTGTCGGTTCCTCTCGTTAGCCTGGACCCGCACGCGTCGACCCTGCCGCGTGCCGTTCGTCTGCCCGACTCGAG
>JANXWJ010000294.1 GCA_025351185.1 Candidatus Nanopelagicales bacterium | reverse complement strand
TGTGTAACCACGACGGGCTATAGCCCGTCGTGGTTACACATCAACGGGGGTCGTCGCGGGTCAGGGGTTGCACAGGGCCTTGTCGAACATGGTCTGGATCCGCTCCCACGCGTCGGTGGCTGCGGTGTCGACGTAGCCCGCATGGAGCGAGCCGGTGAAGGGCTTCATCCAGCCGGGCGCCTCGGAGTGGTTCATGAACGAGTGCCCCGCGTCGGCGTACTCCTTGACGTCGTGCTCGACGCCCGCCGCCTCGAGCGCCGTCTCGAGCTTCGCGGCCGTGCCCGAGAGGAACCGGTCACGTCCGCCGTAGGACGCGACGACCGGGCACGCTCCCTTCACGGCCGCGTCGAGCCGCTTGGGGAGCGCGCCGTACTGCGCTGCACTGACGTCGAAACCGCGGTTGGCCATCACGATCGCGAACGCACCACCGAGGCAGAAGCCGGCGATGCCGATCTGCCCCGTGCAGTCATCGCGATCGCTCAACCAGCCACGTGCCGCTGCGATCTCGGCGAACGGCCGCCCGACGCCGGAGCTCAGCGCGCGGGTCAGCGAGACCATGCAGCGCACCTGCCCGCCATAGGACATCAGGTCCGGAGCAACTGCGTGAAATCCGCGACGGGCGAACTCGTCGGCGATCGCGCGGATGTCGTCGCTGAGACCGAACGCCTCGTGCACCACCACGACACCGGGCGCCGACTCGCTCTGGGCGACACCGAGAGCAGGAGAGAAGTACGCCGGCAGCATGCCGACTCCAGCGACTGCGATGGTGACGTCCACGGCTCGTCCCTCCTGTGCGGCGTGCGGGCGAGGAGATCAGGGCCGATCGGCCGGCTGACGCCCGTCGTGAGGCTACGTTCTCGCTGCAGCGCTCGCAGGTCGTCACCCGATCGTGACTCTCAACCCTGTGTCTAGACTTGCCTCGACCGCGGCCGAGATCACTCTGACCTGCGGTGATGACCGCCCGTGACCTCGACCTCGGATCGAGGGTCCACTGGGTGACCGACTGTGATCGACAGGACCCGTACGTCCGGATACCGTGATGGTGCTCTGTGGGGAAGCGGAGCGCCATGACCGGACCGCCGAATCCCGTCCACGGTCGTGGCCCAGTACTCCTGGACGGGAGTGGGGGACCCACCAACCGGCCGGTGAGCATGCTCATCGGCCTTGGGGTGAAGTCGCGCGAGCGACGGGCCGACCTCCGGCCCAACCCGACAGCTCACCTCGCAGGCGGCGGAGGAACCCGACATGTCACGTGTCATGCCGTCGCGCACGCTCGCCGGTGCGGTCGCTCTTGCGACCGTCGTCGGCCTGAGCCTGGGCGCACCCGCCGATGCCGTCGTCGTCACGCCGAGCGCCACGCTGCCCAACCTCACGATGGGTGCCAGCGGCACCGTCGTGAAGTCGCTGCAGCGCACCTTGGCGATCTCGCAGTCCGGCGTCTACGACAAGAAGACCTACGCCGCGGTGAAGCGCATCCAGGTGTGGAAGAAGATCGCGCCCGCCAACGGCGTCGTGTCGACGGTGACGTGGATCGCGATCGCGGATCCCACCCTCACCAAGCGGATGATGACCTCACCCACGGCGCGCAAGACCATGGTGCTGGCCACCTGGCGGGGCTCGGTTCACGGCTACGGCATCTCCTACCGTGAGGCGAAGCTCAGCTGCACGGCGGTCTCCCCGATGGGTCTCTACCGCGGCAAGTGGCAGATGAGCGCGACCCTGTGGCGTGCCTACGGCGGCCTCCGCTTCGCCAAGGTCGCCAACGCCGCGAGCTGCGTGCAGCAGGACACCATCGCCTTCAGGGTGTGGCAGTCCAACGGCTGGAAGCCTTGGGGCGGCTGAACAACGGCTAGACCCTCACGAACACGAGGTCGCTGACCGCGTGTCCCTTGTCGAGTCCGGTGCGCTCGAACTTCGTCATCGGCCGCGGCGCTCGCAGGCCGTCGTCGGCCGGGGCTTCACGCAGGAGCGGCTCGGCGCTGAGCACCTCGCGCATCGACTCCGCATACTCCGCCCAGTCCGTCGCGCAGTGCAGCTCACCGCCTGGGATCAACCGTGATGCCATGAGCGACACGAGATCCGGGCGGATGATGCGCCGCTTGTGATGTCGTGCCTTCGGCCACGGGTCGGGGAAGAACACCCGAATCGCGACGAGTGACGACTCCGGGATCCGATCCCGCAGCAGCTCCACCGCGTCGCCGAGAACCACACGGATGTTGTCGAGCTCCAGCGACTCGATCGCGAGGAGAAGCCGGGCGACACCGGGTGTGTGTACGTCGATCGCGACGATTCCCGTGCCCGGATCCGCCTGCGCCATCTCGACCGTCGCGTCTCCGAGGCCGAACCCGATCTCGAGTGCGACCGGCCGGCCCTCGAACAGCGTCGTTGCGTCGAGCGGACCCTCGGGAAGGTCATAGACGGGGCCGAGCCGACCGAGTGCGTCGAGCTGCGTCGGACTCATCCGGCCGCGTCGCGGGTGGAACGTGCGGATGTCCTGCATGACGCCGTGAGCCTAGGGCCCTGGCGAGCGCTGACGACCTGGTGGGCTGGGATGACCCGTGCGGAGCAGTGGCGAATCGGATGTATCAGGCGCACAGGTGAACGCTCAGGGAGATGCGACCGAACCGCTTGTGGCGTGCTCGGGCCACTGACACTGTTTCAGCCACACCACGAACACCTCGAGGGGCACCCATGTCGGAGAACACGACCGATCCGAACGTCGCCGCGACCCCGGAGCCCTCGGCGTTCGCGGAAGCACTGCAACGACGTCTCAAGGACGGTCGCATCGTGCAGGGCCGACGCTGCCTCTACGTCCGAGACCAGCTCATCCTGTCCGACCTGGCCGCGGTGCTGCTGGAGGAGGAGCTCGGCGAGATCCAGGGACAGCGCGACCGGGAGCACCCGTTCCTCGACGAGCTCGGGCTCCAGCTGTGGGGCGTCGCGACGCAGGAGAACGAGAGTCTTGTCGTAACGGCCGCGCGGCTGCAGTCCGTGGCGCTGGCGCGGGTCGAGGAGATCACCAGCGACCGGGAGGCCGACGCCCTGCGCGGACGGCTGGGCAAGCCTGGCGGCACGATCGGCGAGCGGTGGCTGCTCGATCCGGTGATCGTGTCGCTCAACCACGTGTTCGTGGGCCAGCCAACCAGCCATGGACAGTCCGAGAAGCCACCCGCAACGACGCTGGCTCAGCGGGTGCTCGAGCCCGGCTCCGCCGAGACCGACTGTGACATCGCCGTTCTCGACACCGGCGTGCCTGCGTCGAAGGAGCTGGCCGAGTGGCACCCCGAGCTCGACGAGGCGCTGCGTCGCGACCCGTCCAACCCGGCCTTCCCTGACGATCTCGACACTCTCTACTCGCCGCCACCGCAGCTGCGACCGCTGGCCGGCCACGGAACGTTCATCGCCGGGCTCGTGCGTCTTGTCGCACCAGACCTGGTGCTGAGCCCGTACGCCGTTCTCGACCCTGACGGGCTCGGCGACGACATCACGATCGCGCGCGCCCTCTGGCACGTCGCCTCGCCACCCCGGTCGGTCCCGGTGCTCTCGCTGTCCTTCGGCGCCTACACCTATGACGACGCGCCGCCGCCCGTGGTCAGCTCCGTGATCGACCGGCTGCCGAGGACCACGGTGGTGGTCGCGGCGGCCGGCAACAACGGGTCACATCGCCCGTTCTACCCTGCCGCTTCCGGCAACGTCGTCGCGGTCGCGTCGTTCGATGACGACCGGGGGGTCGTGCGCCCCACGCCGTGGACCAACTTCGGCCCCTGGGTCGATGTCTGCGCCCCCGGCGTCGACCTGCTGAGCACCTACGTCGTGGGCAGCTATGAGATCCCGGCCGTGGATCCGTCCAACCCGCCCACCATCGAGAAGTTCGGCGAGCCACGACCGTCGGCCCGGTGGACCGGCACGTCGTTCTCGGCTCCTCTCGTGGCCGCCGAGATCGCCCGTCGGGTACGCGACGACTGGGAGACCGGCACGCTGCCCATCGGTCCGCTCACCGCCGACCAGGCCTGGCGTGACCTCCAGGCCGAGCTCTCGCCCCTGCAGTCGGTGCGTGACGTCGGCCTCGAGTACTGGCCCCCGATCGATCCGCGTACACCCCGCCAGCCCTAGCCGGCCGACCCCAGCTCCACGGGCCAAGCAGCCGCAGGTGCACAGAAACAGCAGTGTCTCTGTCAATGAACGGCTGCTTCGTGGTCGGCCCCGGTGCTGACGTCCACGCTGGACCTCAGGCTCCGAGGCAGACGAACGCCGCTGCCGTTGCCGTCGCCAACGGGTCGGACGGGTCAGCATCGGCCTGCGCCTGCGCGAGGCTCTCGGCCGGGCTGCGACCTGACGCCAGGTGCTGGTGGAGCCGCGACATCAGGTCGTACGTCGCGCCGTCCGGGACGACGGTGATCGCGGCGATCACGTTCGCCGCGCCGGCGCCGAGGAGCGTCCACGCGAGGCCGAGCATGTCGTCGCCACCGAAGCTGCGCACCGCGCCGGAGTGACACGCGGGCAGCACGACGGTGTGTGACACTCGCGGGAGCCGTTCGAGGTCGTAGCCCATCACCGGACCGTCCGCGAGCTCGAGGCTCGAGAACAGCGGGTTGTCCGGACGCAGCACCCCGTGGACCGCCAGGTGCGCGAGCTCGCACGAGGCCAGCGCGTCGAGGGCTGCCTCGGCGGAGGCCGCAGTGCCCGCGAGGATCCGCGCATCGTGCGTCTCTGCGACCATCCGCGCCTCGATGTCGGAGTGCTCGAGCGCCGGGCCGGCGATGGCGACGCAGGTCCCGAGGAGGTCCCGGTCCCGGGAACACGCACGCAACCACGACGTCGCCGACGGGGCGACACTCACCACCCGGGAGTGCAGCGACGGGAGCATCGTCCACGGGATGCGCCAGAGCGGGCCGGTCGGCACCAGCACCACCCGCGCGGTGCTCGGCAGCGACAGAGACCCAAGGACGACCGCGTCGACGTCGGCGGCTGCCGTCTCCAGGGCCGCCACCGAGGTGGGGCTGCCGAAGCCGGATGCGCCACGGCGCAATAGAAATTCGAGCCGCTCGATGCGCGGTCGGACCGCTGCAAGCGGACCCAGGTGCACGAGCCGGCTCCGCCGAGCATCCACCACGACAGCGACAAGATCCGAGCCGGCAGCGACGTACTCCACGAGCATCATGTCGCCGAGCCCCTGGCGGATCTCGGTGGCTCGTGCCGGCTGGAGCGCACGACCGGTCGCTGTCGCCTCGCGGGTCAGGCGGAGCACCAGCCGCTCGTGGCGGGCGAGGTCGTCGGCACCGGCGACCCGCCGTTCGGCCAGCTGGTCGTCCTGGCGCGCGCGGTTGAGCAGGCGCAGCCGTCCCAGCGCCGCAGCCAGGTCTTCGTCGTCGGGAGGCAGCACCGACGGGAAGCGCAGCGTCGCGGCCCTGCCGCGCTCGGCCCACGTGATGACGCCGGCCGCAGATCCGTCACGCAGCGCCTGGCCGATACCGAGCTGGACTACCTCGTTGGCGCGTCGGGCGCCGACGGCCTGGAGCTCGGTCGCGCCGAGGAGCGACCGCTCCTGCTCGGTGACGGCCCACGCCTGCAGCAGCCGTCGACGAAACTCGACCAGGTCGTCACTGGCAAGCCCGGTGAGCGCCTGCGCGTGCCGAGCTCGGCTGCGCACGTGGATCGATGCATGGGGGTCGTATGCCGGTGCGCCCAGGACCTTCCTCGCCGCAGCCGGGTCGTCGGCACGGATCGCGGTGGCGGCGGCCGCGATACGCAGGTCGAGCGCATGGCCCGTCCACCCGCGCGACTCGAGGGCGCGGATCCTGCGCGGCAGCCCCTTTGCCGCTTGGCCCTCGGAGCGCAGTGCCGCCATGTCGACGACGTACTCCGCGAGGGCGACCCATGGCTGGCGACCTTGCGCCCGGAACAGCGACGCGGCCGTGCCCGCGTGCGTCTGGGCAGCGACGGGGTCGTCGGCTGCAAGTGACGCGTCGGCGAGCGTCAGCTCGACCTCGGCCCGGAGCCCCTCCCACCCGGTGTCGCGACCGCTCAACCAGGCGAGCGTGGCCTCGGCGGTCCGAAGCGCCTCCTCGGCGAGGCCGGCACGCAGCAGGATGTCGGCCTTGTCGGGCAGCGTCTCGACGTGTCCCTCCGGAAGGGCCGCGATCGCCTCATCCATCAGCCGCAGCGCACCGGGGATGTCGCCGGCGAGCCCGGTCAACCAGCCGAGGTCGGATCGCGCCTGCGACTCGAGCAACGTCATCCCGAGCTCGGCGTAAAGAGCGACCGCTCGTCGCTCGTCGGCAAGCGCGAGAGCGACGTCGCCGCGGAACGCGAGAAGGTTCGCACGGTTGTGGAAGGCCTTGGCCGCGGCGAGGGTCTCGCCGGCGCGGACGAGGCGGGGGATCCCCTCACGGTAGGCCTCGAGCGCGTCGTCGACGCGGCCGAGGTTCTGCAGGATCAGGGCACGCTGGACGAGATTGCGCGCCTGCAACGCGCCCTGCAGCTTGGCGTCCGCCCTCGTCGTGGAGGCGAGCGCCGACTGGAGACGTCCACGTCGGTAGAGCGCGAAAGCGAGCGACATCTGCGCCATTCCCTCGGCGTCGTCGAGGTGATGACGGGCCGCCAGGCTGGCCGCCCGACGCAGCCGTGCCTCGGCCGCGTACAGGTCGGGGATGTCGGCGAGGGCGAGGCCCGCGACCCGGTGGGCCATCGCTGCGGCCTCGTGCTGCTCGCGCGACGCACGCTGCTTCGGGATCCGGGCGATGACGGAGTCGGCGGCGGCGAGCGCGGCCGCCGGGTCGGCACCGACCAGGTCATAGGCGGCCCGAGCCTCCGCGCGGAGGTCCGGCCCCTCCGGCGGCTGCACCACCCCGACCAAGGTCGCACCCATACGAACGATCATGGTGCACGCGGTCGACCCGGGTTGCAGGGACGGCGAGGTTGGTCTGCGACATGCCGTGTGCGGCCGCCAGCCTGGGCTAGAAGGAGATCCAGTCCGTCGCGATGCGGCGGCCGTCGCTGGTGCTCACCGACAGGCGTGCGGGACCGCGCTCGAGGCCCTCGACGTCGAACTGGCCCTCGACGACGGGAAGGGCGACGACTGAGCCGTCCGAGCGCTCGACATGCAGGTCGCCGACCGCGTCGGTGACGAAGCCGTGCAGGCGGCAGGTGCCCGTGGCGAGGTCGTGGTCGATGTCGACCTCGATGCTGCCGCCCTCGCTGGCGAAGGTCATCATCCGCACCGTGCTGCTGTGGTCGCGCGTGGCGACGAGGCCGGAGTCGGCCCACGAGTCGGCGACGAGCTCCGCCAGCTGCAGGTCGAGGTCTCGGAGCTCGAATGCCGCCTTGGCTGCGTCTGTCACGAGCGATGGCACCGGGTCGTGGTGCAGCGCGGCGATGCGCAGCCGCTGCTCGAGCGAGTCTTCAGAGGTGGTCATGTCGGCTCCCTCAGCCCAGGTCCATCGTGATGCCAGCCGCGACGGCCTGTACGCGCAGCGCCGCGAGGCAACGCTGCCGCGTCGGGCCGATGCTGCCGATGGGCATGTCCAACGCCTCGGATATCTCGGCATACGACGGCGCCGGGTCCGCGATCATGACGCGCAGCAGACGTCGGCAGGCGTCCGACAAGGTGTCGAACACGGTCCAGAGCAGCGAGTCGCGCTCGTCGCGCAGCACGCCCACATCGACATCGGGGTCGTCCTGCGAGGAGACCGGGGCCAGCAGCTCGACGACATCGAGAGCGGGCTCCCGCTTCGTACGACGGAGCACGTGCAGGCACTCACGCCGAGCCGTCGTCGCGAGCCAGCCGCCGATGCGGTCGGGGTCGTCGATGCGCTCGAGGTTGTCCAGTAGGCGCAGCCACGTGGTCTGGATGACGTCGCCGGCGTCGTGGTCGCCGAGGCGGTGCGCCCGCGCGATCGACCACAGCATCCCGGTGTAGCGGTCCACGAGTGCATCCCACGCGGTGCGGTCACCAGCGACAGCGCCGGCGAGCCACTCGCGTGGGCCGTCGTCGACCACGTCGTCGCTGACCACAGGACCTCCCGTACGGATTCTGTCCGTCGGGAGAGCGTGCTGCCAACACGGTCCGTTTCGCGGTCCCCGTCGAATCGCGACATCGGGCCGTGCTGGCAGCAGGTAGAGGTCACGACGTCACCGGGGCGGTCGATGTTGCGGAGTCACCCGTGTGGCGGACCACCGGGCCGAGTCTCGGGTGGGACGTCGTGCGTCGCACGACGGTTCCCAGCCGGGAGTGTGAGGTGGGGAGGGCGACCGGGCCGAGTCGAGAGTGGG
>JANXWJ010000241.1 GCA_025351185.1 Candidatus Nanopelagicales bacterium | reverse complement strand
ACACCCTGGCCTTGCACGAAGGCACTCGACTGCACCACTGGCGCGAGGGCCGCGACGAGGTCGACCTCATCCATGACCACCCGACGGAGCCGTTGGCGTTCGAGATCGGATCCTCGGCCCGTCACAGCACTAAGGGGCTGGTCGCGCTGCAGCAGCGGCACTCCCGGTTCGCCGGCCGCTGCTACCTGGTCGCCCCTGACGCGCCCACACGCCGGCCGGTTGAATCGAGCGATGGCGTTGGCTCGCTCCCCCTGGACCAGTTCCTCGTCGCGGTTGGTCGTCAGGCCGAACGGGCCCTCGACCTCACACTCACCGGGGGCATCGGCCCCGGCGATAGGTTTCCCTTGTGACCGGGGGTGACCAGCTGCACGCCGAGCAGCGGGCGCGCGTGCTCATCGACGAGGAGCTTCGTCAATCAGGCTGGCGAGTGTGCGACGCGTCCGAGCTGGACTTGATCCACTACCCGGCCAGCGCGGTCCGCGAGGTGCGGATGAAACGCGGCCACGGGCAGGTCGACTACCTGCTGTACGTGGACCGCAAAATCGTCGGAGTGATTGAGGCCAAACCCGAGGGCACCTCATTGTCGGGAGTCGAGTGGCAGTCCGCGATGTACGCGGACGAGCTGAGTGTTGCTCAGCAGTTGCAGGCGGTGGCCGTTGATGGCCGGCTGCCCTTTGTGTTTGAGGCGTCCGGCTGGACGATCTCGACAACCTCCCTGCCCCCGAGGTCATCGCCCGCGAGATAGTCGAGGACCTGACCGCTGCCCTCGCAGAGTTCGAAGCCGTAGCGGCTGCCCTCGAGGCGGCGGCCGTGAGCTCGGAGGGCCGCGCATGACCGTTCCGGGCTACCACCAGGGTGCGGGCCGCTGAGCTGACCTGACAGGATCCGGCGATGAGTCCTGTGAGCCGGCACCGCAAGAAGCAGCCACCGCGTCGCCAGAGCGGGGGGCATCCCGCGCGCCGAGCCCTCGCCGCGGTCAACCTGCCGTTCATCGTTCTCGAACGGGAGCTCACATCGACGGCAGACAGTCCGTCCGCGCTCGCGCCGCTCCTGGTCGTGAGCGACCTTCTAGGTGTCACGTGGGGCATCGACCCTCACGGCAAGGCAGACGCCGCGATCGTGTCGGGCCTGCTGGAGTACTCCCGGGAGCGCGCCCGCCCAGCGTCGCTGGCGGCAGCGCTGTTGCTCAGCCGTCTCGCGCCGGACCCCGAGGCACGTGATGCCGCGAAGCGTCTCGCGGACGGCCTGGCCGACTCTGGAGTCCCGTCTCCGCGATGGACCGAGGCTCTGCGCGATCTGCGCGTCCAGGAATGCTGGGAGCTCGCAGACGTTTATGGCGACCAGACCAGCGTGGCTCTGATCTGTGAGCTCTCCGGTGAATCGTTCGTGGTTCTGGCGATGATCGACTTCAACCATCTCGGAGGATGGGTGAAGGACTGCTTCGTCCACGACGAACCCGTCGGCCTGATGGCTGAACTGCGGATCGAGGCGAAGGGCAGCGTTGGCCTGGCTGTGCTGCGAAAGCTCGACCCGGCGGCGGCACGCGGGCTCCTGACCGACTCGTTCGCGGCGACAGACGAGACCTGGGAGCCCGACGTCGCCGAGACCTTCCGGTCGTTCCGCGCACTCGCGCTGGCTGTCACCCGTACCCTGCCTGACGGGTCGGATCCGGTCGAGGTCGCCGACCCCAGCGAGAGCGAACGGGATCAAGTGGTTGAGGAGTTCCTTGCTTCGTCCGAGGCCGTCGGCCTTGCTCCAGACCATTCCGTGCGCTATCTGACCCGCTTGCTGGTGGACTACGGGGCAGACTACGACGCGGGCCGACTGCGCCGAATCGGCCCGGGCAAGCTCGAGATCATCCTGCTGGGCTTCTTGCCACGAAAGGTCGTCCTCGACCAGGACGACCGGGCGGCGCTACCGGCCGTTGTGCGGGCCTGGGCTAGATGGGCGGCGCGCGTCGAAGGGATCCCTCCGAGGGCGGCCGACGACCTCTACGCCGTGACCGACGAGCTGCTCGAAGCCTTCGCCGATGTGTACGACGACCCGGCGAATGCTGGCCCGGCGAAGGCATTCATGCAGGGATTGGCAGCACTCGACTCCGAAGCTGACGTCAACGCAGCCCTCGCTGGGTTGCTGCCGGTGCCACCTCGACCGCCTGCGCCGGCCCCTGAGTCGGTTCTCCAGCTCAAGATCGATGTCGCGCACGCGAAACCACCGATCTGGCGCCGTCTTCAGATCCCGGCAACGGCTACCTTTGCCGACCTGCATCTGATCATCCAGAGTGCCTTCGGCTGGCAGCACGCCCACCTGCACCAGTTCGAGGCGGCCGGGCGCCGATTTGCCCCGGACAATCCGTCGACGATCCAGTCCGCGTATGCCCCGCCCGCCCAGGACGAACGCGTTGTGCCGGTGAGGGAGGTGTTGCGCGCGACCGGTGACCATGCCGTGTACTGGTACGACTTCGGGGACGACTGGTACCACGATGTCGTGCTCGAAAGAGTCTTGCCCGCCAACGCGGTCGCGCACCCGGTCTGCATCGGCGGTCGCCGGGCCGGGCCACTGGAGGACTCTGGCGGGATCCACAGCTACCAGCAGATGTGCGCCGCACTCGCCGACCCCGGAGATCCCGACCACGCCGCGGGCCGCGAGTGGCTGGAACAGGTCCACGGGTGGATCGGCTGGGACCCGGCGCACTTCGATCGCGAAGAACTCAATCGGCGGCTCGCTGAAATTGTGCTACCTCTGGGCTGATCTCCGACGGCTCGAGCCAGCCCTCGAACGAGGGGCTGGACATTCCTCGTAACCTGACCGATGTCGTGGGACTTGCATGTAGTCAACGCCGCGGGGCCCCTGCGCCACGAATCGTCGGCCTCGGCGAGGCCAAGGCATCTCGGCGCGCGCGAACCCTGGGTGCCCTGCAACGACTGGAGCGGATCCGCGACCTGCTTGTCGAGCATGGACGCGACGCCGCCGATGCGCATCTCGTCGTGTCTGGACGGTCGGGGTTCGACGCCAACGTGATCGACTGTGTCGCCAAGCAACCGCGTGCGCACCTGGTGACGCTTCATGACCTCTACGGCAGCCGATAGACGTAGCCCCCACTTACGGTAAGTCGGGTTACGACCCGAACGGCGACGCAGTCGCGGCCCGTGGGAGCGTTGTGAGAGGCTTGTGATAGATCAACTGAAGGCCCCAATCCACGCTCAGCGAGGATGCGAAGTTGATCACCTTCCAAGAACTTTCGGAAGTTTGATCTATCACAGGCCTCTCACAATCCAGCCAGAACGAGGCGTTCCGAAGCAACATCAAGAGCTGCCGATCATGGCCTTGACCTGCGCAGACACCACTCGACGCCATGATCCAATACGGCTCTCGGCGCCCTGAAAATCGGAAGGTCGGCGGTTCGACCCCGCCCCTGGCCACCACATCACCGCAGGTCAGAGCCGTAAAACCATCATTGCAGTGCCACTTGGCTTTCCGCGTGTCACAGATGTGTCACACGCTTCGCAACACCTTGTCGAGAGTTGCCATGGCGTCGACGGCGTCATCTTCGAACATGTGCGCATAGATGCGTTGAGTGATGACGGGGTCATGTCCCATCACGCCAGCGACCGCGACGACCGGCACACCTGCAGCAAGGAGCAGGCTGATTGCAGAGTGGCGGCAGAGGTTGTCGTCAATGTCGGGCACGGGGGCCGGGTCAGGCAGCGTGTCGCGGTGGACTTCGCGCCGCCGCCAGGGGCGCCGGCGCTCGTCGATGAGCAGGTTCAGCAGGATGCGCCGCGAGTAGCCCTCGGGGTCGCCGGTTCGGACGACGCGACCCCAGACTGCGTACCGGCGCGCCATCGCGTCCTGAACGAGGTCGTCAGCCAGGTACCAGTCGCCGCACATCAGGTACGCAGTCCGTCGCAGCGGCTCCCGCCGCGCCGAAGCCCAGGCGCGGAAGTCTGGATCTTGGCCACCGCTCACTGTTGACCCTCCCTGATCTCCTGCCTGCACACCTCCTACACGAAGCCGGGCGGTGGTCAGGTTGCCCCGTCGAGGTGAACATCAGGCGACGCGACAGGTCGGGGATCGCGGCGGCTCCTGTCGGCGCTCAAGTGAGACCCAGGGGGCTGGCGAGGAGCTTGCGCCCGTTTCCCACAGACAGAGGAGGCCGTCAACACTGAACGCCGAATGGTGGCCACCTAGACACTGCCGCGGACCGGCTCGCAGGTCGCATGGGACAAGGGAGCCTTCACACAGCCCGTGCGAACCAACCGAGCCGAGCGTGTGGAGGAGTTGCTTCGAGGATGATGAGGGTGAGACGCCAGGCGCACCGGTCCCTGATGGAGATCGGCGGCGAAGGCACCTGACCGCGCAGAAGTGATGCTCGTTCGCTACTAGGCCCGCCTGATCGTCACTCTGTCGCCGGCAGGCCGTCCTGCTGGATGACGTAGATGTGGTCATCCGGACCGCGGAAGAAGAACCAGCCCCAGCGGTCGTTCGGGTCGCCGGCGGTCAACTCGTGCGCCCAAACCATGTCGCCCACGAGTTGAACTCCTGCAGCGGCCAGTTCCGCGCGGGCACCGACAACGTCGTCGACTGCAAAGGCAATCAGCACCCCGGTGTCGAAGGCAGCTGGAGCGACCCGCTCGTCGGTCATGCCCGGACCGAAGACCTCGACGAGATCTCGCGGTCCGGAGGGAAGCCTGAAACCTGCCCAGCCAGGATTCGAGAAGGACGACTCCATCCCGAGGACATCGCGGAACATGGCCTCCGTGGCATCGAAGTGCTGCGTTCGAGTCCCAACGAACGAAACCCGAAGCACCTTCATGGAAGACCTCGAATCCTGGACAGCGCGGTGAGTGTGACCGTAGCCGTTGGCCTGGCCTGGCGCCGACGAACAGATCCCTGCCGTTCTCGCTCGGCCAGTCAGCCTAGGACAGCGGTGCTGACGCGACGGGACTGTGACGCGAGCGGAGGTTGCGCACCGTCCACGCGATGCCCTGGTGGATGCCGACGCCGACGCCCGCGTTTGCCAGCCCGAATAGCACGGCACCCAGCACCTGAGCATCGAAGCTGATGACACCCGTCGCCAGCAGCAGCGCGGGCCAGAGGAGAGTGGCAGCGACGAGGGTCGACTTCCACCAGTGCCCGAAGACCAGTCCGAACAAGATCATCGTCGGAATCATGAATCGACGGTACGCCTCGCCGCGTGACAAGTCGCTCCGTCGTGAGCATGGCTTTGGGTGGGTGATCGGCTTGAGCGCGAAGTGCCGTTCGCGGTCGCTCTTGCGACGACGAGCATCCTGCTCCGATGCTGTCCGTGTGGACCGTAACAGCAGCGTTGTCTCCCAATGGCTCGCCGCTGGCGACGCTGGCCAGTTCGATGCGTTCGACGAGCTGCTCCACCCTGACATCACTGTCCACGCCCCTGGCGGGCTGTCGACGACCAGCGCAGCAGCAGAGAAGGCGGTCTGGAAGCAGGCCAGAGCAGCGGTTCCAGACCTACGTCACGAGGTGCAGGAGGTCCTGATCGACGGCGACGTTGAGATGGCCCGCGTCGTGGTCACCGGCACGCTGACGGCGGACTTCGGGGGCGTCGGGGCCACCGGGCGCCGCTTCCGTATCGATCAGGCAGTGATCACCCACCTCCGTGACGGCAAGGTCGTCGAGGCATGGGAAATCGCAGACCTGACTGCGGTCACGGGGCACGCGTCGAGTCCTGAGGAATCCGCCCGCTAGTCGGTTCGCGTGCCGCACCGAAGTGCCTACTCGCCTGGTCGCGGCTCGATGCGGCACGATCGGCGCATGACCTCGGGGGATCCGCTGACCGATGCTGACGACCGCACTGTCGCGGGACCGCCTCGGCACCTTCGGCCGTCGACTGGGCCGGAGCCACCAGAAGAGCGGTGGTGGTGGAGAGGGTCGCTGAGGCGTTCCGGGACGTGGCGACGTGGCCTCGTGATGGCCGCGATCGCCCTCGTCATGGCCTGGGCTGCCCTCCTCGAGGGCATCGCCTGGTCGTGGCGCGTCGCCGCAGAGTCGGGCTCGTCATGGAGCCTATGGACGGCCGATGTAGGCGAGTCGGAAAGTTTGCGCGCTTGGCGGGCGCTGTTCGCGGGACTCGTAAGCGCCGGTTGGGTGGCCTACCTCATGCTCCCGGTCCGTGACGACGACTAGCCGCGCAGATGTGCCGTTCTGCATCGCCCCAGTCTCGGGCACACTGGACGCGGATCGTGGGGGTGCTCCGATGCGTCGATGGCTCATGCGAGTGACATCGTGCTTGGCGTTGGCCGCCTGCGCTGCGCTGGTGGTGGGTTGCTCGCCGAGCGGGAATGGCACCGTGTCTGGCGTCGTGCACGTGTACGGCGGCCCGAGCGACCCGACCACGGGGAAGCCAGCCAACACCGGCCAGCCGACTCCTGGGCAAGAGGTTCTGGTCGTGGACGGCAAGGGCGCTCAAACGATCGCCACCAGCGATGCGAGCGGTCGCTACGAACTTTCACTGCCGCCAGGCGACTACAAGCTGATGTGCGGTTCCGGCCCGACCTTCACAGTCCGTTCAGGAGCCACGACCACGATCGACTGTGAGTTGGCCGTCGCATAACGATCGCGCCGATGTGCGTAAAGGAACTCGCACGAGTGCGTCGTCGCGGGAACGGTGTGGCTCCAGGTTCCGTCGATTGCGCCTGGCGCGACGCAATCCGGAGACACGGTTAAACAACCTAACATGCTGCTCTGTTGGTATGTTTAGGTAGTTCCTCTGGAGGTTCTGTGCGTTCGTTCGCGGACTTGGACCGAAGCCTGGGCGCGGTGCCCGGGTCCGTCGTCATGCGGTTGAGCCGCATTGACACCGGGCGAGGTCGTGAGGAGCTGTACCGAAACCAGTTGCCAGCGTTGCTCACCGAACTGGCCCTGCGGGCGCGCACCGAGAGCATCACCGCGTCCTCAGCACTCGAAGGAATCGTCGTTGCGGACGCCGCGCGCGCAGCGAAGATCATCGACGACAAGGCGCCGGTGCTTCGGAGCAGGAGCGAGCAGGAGCTCGCCGGTTATCGCACGGCCCTGGACTACCTGTTCACCGGCGAGTGGCGACCACTCAACGTCGGTCTCCTGCTGCACCTGCATCGAGACCTCTTCGAGTACACCGAGCTGGCCGGCGGCCAGTTCAAGAGCGATGACAACCTCGTCGTTGATCGGTCTCCGGACGGATCAGTAGAGGTGCGCTTCGTCCCCGTCCCCGCCGCCGAGACCGAGTTCTATGCAGCAGAGCTCATCGAGCGCTATCGCGCAGCGGTCGCACTGGATCGCCACCATCCCGTGCTGCTGATCGGTCTGTTCATCCTCGACCTCCTCACCATCCACCCGTTCGCTGACGGCAACGGTCGCGTCGCCCGAGTGTTGACCAACGCACTCCTCGACGACGCCGGCTACCAGGTCGGCCGATTCGTCTCACTCGAGCAGCTCATCGCCGAGTCCGCTGACGCCTACTACGGCGCGCTCCTGGCCTCCACCCGCGGATGGCATGACGAGAAGAACGACCCGTGGCCCTGGTTGAGCTACTTCGTCGACCAGCTCGCCCAGGCGTATGCCAGATTCAAGCAACGGACGGCGGACAGCCGGTCCACCGGCACCAAGCAGGACAGAGTCCGCGGCTACGTCCTCAACGAGGCCCCCGCCATCTTCCGCATCTCCGATGTCCGCCTCGCACTGCCCGGCGTCAGCGACCAGACGATCCGACTCGCGCTAGAGACGCTGAAGAAGGACGGACTCCTCGTCGCGGACGGCACCGGACGCGGAGCAACCTGGCGACAGACCGGCCCCCACCGACCAGGCTCAAGCCCATGCCCGACCGCGGTGGGCATCGATGAACGAAAGAGCTCTGAGCCTCGACCACAGTCCGCGGCAGCCACGCCGTCGGATCAGCCGCGCTGAACCCTGAGCACCTCGGCGGCGGCCAGCCAGCCGCACATGCCGTGCACGCCACCGCCCGGGGGCGTCGAGGACGAGCACAGGTAGAGCCCGGGAATCGGGGTGACCCACGGGCGCGGCGACAGCAGCGGACGGGTCAGCAGCTGTCGCCAGTCAGACGCCCCGCCTGCGATGTCGCCGCCGATCTCGTTGGCGTTGTGCGCCTCCAGCGCAGCGGTGTCCATCGTGTGGCGCGCCAGGACCCGGTCGCGGAAGCCGGGTGCGACGCGCTCGATCTGCGCCTCGATGCGCTCGGTCATGTCGACCCGGGACCCGTGCGGCACATGGCAGTACGCCCACACAGTGTGCTTGCCGACGGGAGCTCTCGTCGGGTCGGCCACCGACGCCTGCACGAGGAGCACGTACGGCTGGTCGGGGTGCTGCCCGCGCGCGATCGCCGCCTCGCTCGCCGCGATCTGCGTCAGGCTCCCGCCGAGGTGGACCGTCGCGGCACGGGCCGTGTCGGCATCGCGCCACGGCACCGGTCCGTCGAGCGCCCAGTCGACCTTGAACACCCCTGAGCCGTAACGGAAGCGCGCGAGCCGATCGCGATAGCGCGCCGGCAAGGTGTCGTCCCCGATCTGCACGACCTGACGTGGCGTGAGGTCGAGGAGCACGTTCGACGACGACGGCAGGTCGGCGAGGGAGTCAACGCGGTGACGGGTGCGCACCTCGCCCCCGCACGCCTCAATCCGCGCCACCAGGGCGTCGGCGATCGACTGAGAACCGCCGATCGCGACTGGCCAGCCGACGGCGTGCGCGAGACCCCCGAGCAGCAGCGCGTACGCCGAGGTCGCGGGTGCCTCGAGCGGCAGGATCGCGTGCGCCGCGAGCCCGGCGAACAGCGCGCGGGCAGGCTCCCCGCGGAAAACGGTGCGCGACAGCGTGGTCGCCGGCCAGAGACCGCTCGCTCCGTACGCCGCGAGCGCGATCGGCCGGCGCGGCACGCGGAGCGGGTCGAGGATCCCGTCGACGAGGCCACCGACTCCGTGAGCAACGCCGCCGAAGAGTCGCCGCCACGCGTCGCCGTCGCGGCCGAGTCCCCGCGCCGTCTCGTCCAGATCGCGGTACTGAAGCACGACTCCGGACCTGAGCGGATGAGCGAGCGGCACCTCCGGATGGGCGAAGGCGAGCCCCTCGCGCTCCAGGCCCAGGGCCCGAAAGGCGGGAGAGGCCAGGGCGAGCGCGTGGACGGAGGAGCAGACGTCGTGCCGGAACCCCGGCAGCGTGAGCTCCTCGGTGCGGGTGCCACCACCGACCTGGTCCTGAGCCTCGAGCACCAGCACACGGTGTCCGGCGCCGGCGAGGCGCGCCGCTGCGACGAGGCCGTTCGGGCCTGAACCGACCACGACGGTGTCGACGTCCGGGCGGCGCGCCGGCGCCCACGCACGCGCAACGCTCACGTGCCGACCGTGCATCGCAGGCTCGTGACCCCGACGAGGACCCGAGTGCGACCGGACGGCCGCGGCGCGTGCGTCCGACCACGAGCCTCGCCCCCGGTCACGGGCTCGCCTGCTCGGGGTCCGTCAACCACAGGGACGTCGCGACGGGCGCGACCGTGGCCTCGACGACGCCCACGAGGTCGAGAGCCACCGCGTTGCTCCCCACCTGATCACGCAACCGCGCGCCGAATCCCTCCACGGTGCGCTCGGCGTCGTACCGGCTCCGATTGAACCTGCGGTCGACCACATGCTGCACGCTCCGCAGCAGTGGGCGCACCAGCGCCGCCGCCGCAAGCGTGGCACCGGCAACCACGAGTGGTGACGTCCCCGACGGCAGGAGCCGGGACGCCGAGGTCACGAGCACGGCGTACGTGGCCAGCGCGAGGCCGGTGACGACGGCGTAGGACACGGTCCGGCTGATCACCCGGTCGATGTCGTAGAGCCGGTAGCGCAGGATCGCGAGGCCGCACGACACAGGGATGAAGGTGGCGGTGACGGTGAACAGCAGGTTTGCCGCGGTGCCGTCCGAACCGTCCGGGAGGAACTGCTGGATCGGGAAGGACAGCAGCAGCGCCGTGGCGGCGAAGGCGAACCAACGCAGCTGCGCACGTTCCACCACTGTGGCACCGCGGAACCGGACGAACAGGGAGGCGACCGACAGCACGAGGCAAGCCAGGGCGAAGACCGTCAACGCGCCCTCGATCCGGCTCAGGTCGGCGTCGGCCATCGCTCGGATCGCGGGCGGAGACAACGGGTTCGGGACGGAGAAGGTCGGACCTGCCGCATCGTTGCCCCTGAAGTCCAGGGTCGGGGTGAGCATCGCGCGGACGGTGACGGCTGCGAGGCCGAGTGACCCGAGCCAGAGCAGGGGCCGCCAACGACGCGACGGCAGTCCGTCGGGGAAGAGGAGGAACGTCAGGAACGTCATGAGGTAGAGCAGCACGAACCACAACCAGCTCGACACCCAGGCCCCGAACATCGTGAGGGCGTGGAGCTGGGGGATGGTCCCCGAAGGCGGCGGGTCGGCAACCAGCGACTCGAAGGCGCGGGTGTAGAGCACGTTCGTCGCCCCCAGGAACCCCGATGACGCGGCCGTGACAAGGAAGACCCAGCCGATCGGGTTGCCCGGACGTCGGCGGGTGACGAGCGCTCCCACGACGAAGTAGCCAGCCATGGGGACGAACAGCGACGCGTTCTGCAGCGATCCCGCCGTCGGCGCTGCCAAGACATAGCCGACCAGAGTGACTGTCACCAGAACCCACCAGAGCACCCGACGAAGCACGACCCTGCTCATCCCCGCACCCCCGCGTTCCAGAGTGAGGCCAAGCCCGGTCCCAGCGTGCGCTGCGCGACGTCGAGCATGTCGCGCACCACGAGCTCGGCGTCGATCTGCCCGCGCAGCCGCTCCGCGAAGGACTCCACCTCGCGCAGTCCGTCGACCCGCTCCCGGTTGAACCGTCGGTCAACCACCCGCTGCACCCGACGCAGCAGCGGGCGGACCAGAGCAGCAGCGGCCAGCGTCGCGCCAGCGACGACGAGCGGCGAGCTCCCGGACGGCAGCAGAACAGCGGCAGAGGTCACGAGAACGGCGTACGTCGCCAGCGCCACACCAGTCACGATCGCGTAGGAAACAGTGCGGCTCATGACCCGGTCGATGTCGTAGAGCCGGTACCGCAGGATCGCCACACCCATCGTGATCGGGAACGCGGCTAGCCCGAACGTGAGAGCCCAGTCGCCCCACGGCATGGGCAGGGCGTAGCCGATCACGAAGACGGTGGCGAGGATGCAACCGCCGAACACGATCCAGCGCAGCTGCACCCGTTCGACACCGGTGGCGCGGCGTACACGGAGGACGAGTGAAGAAGCAGCCAGCACGATCGTCACGAGGAAGGCCAGCGAGAGAGCGGTGTCGATGACCGCAAGAGTTCCCGACGTCTGGTCTCCGGCACCGTCCATGAACGCAGGCGAGAGCGGGTTCGGCAGGTAGCCGGGTCCGACGCTCGGTGCCAGGGCGTTGACCACGACGTACGCAGCAGCTGTCAGGCAGGCGCCCCAGACGACCCAACGCCAGCGTGGGGACAGCAGGTGTCCGTCAGGCAGCAACAGGAGCGGGAGTGTCGTGGACACGAGCACCAACGGCAACCAGAGCCAGTTCTGCGGCCAGGCGGCGAGGAATGCCCACCAGGTTGCCGTGGAGTCGTTCAGCTCGGCCCACTCCTGGACCGACTGCGCCAGCCCGAAGATCCCACCGATCAGCGCGGTCGCCAGCGCGAGCCAGCCGACTGGGTTCCTCGGGCGACGAGTGACGAGCAGGTAACCCACTGCCGCGTAGACCGCAAAGGCGCCGGACACCCACTGCTGACTCATTCCCTGTCCGCCTGCCAGGACGACGGCGACCATGCCGACACAACCGAGAGCGAACACCACGCAGGCGGTGCGTGCCACCAGCCGCGCCCAGAGAGGCGTCATCGATCCACGGTCCACAGTGAGATGGACGCCGGCGAGAGGGTGCGACGGGTGACCCCGAGCAGCTCAGCCTTGGTCGCCGTGACGTCCACGGCGTCGGAGAGACGCGCACCGAATGCGTCGACCTCGCGTTGCGCGTCGACCTTCTCCCGGTCGAATCGGCGGTCGACCGCCCGCTGCACCCGGGTCAAGGCCGGACGCACCAGCGCAGCGGCAGCAAGGGTCGCTCCGGCCACCGCGAACGTCGAGGACTCCCCGAGCAGAGAAGACGCCGCCGTCACGATCACGGCGTACGTCATCAGCACGAGACCGGACACGATCGCGTAGGACACGGTTCGGCTGACGACACGATCAAGCCCATAGAGGCCCCCGCGCGTCACGGCGACGAGCACGCCGAAGGGGAAGAGGCTGAGCGACACGGCCCACAGCGGAGATCCGCCATAGACGGTGGGGAAGTTGATCCAGTCCAGGAGCACGATGCCCGCCGGGGCAGCGATGGCCCCTGCGACGGCCCAGCCAGTGCGTCGCCGGTCCTCGGGTGACGAGGCGATCAGGCGGTGGACCAGTTGGACGACGACGAGCGCGAGGGCGACAAGGGCCGATGCGAGAGCGGCGGAGTTCGCCTGCATCACCAGCTGGCGAACCGACTCGGGCACAAGGCTCAGCCCGGCGGGGAAGCCGGGGAGGGGATCCCCGGCCGACTCCGCCGTGCCCACGGGGTTCGGTCCCAGCAGGAAGCTGCTGAGCACGGAGGCGATCCCGAGCGCGGCGACGGCGACGGCGACCAGCTTCCAGAAACGGTTGAACGGGCGACCGTCCGGGACGAGAAGCAGCACGAAGCCCACAACGAACACCGTCGCCGTCTGGGCTGCGATGAAAGCCGCACCGAAGACCGTGATGACCGTGGGCGGCCAATCGTTCTTCAGCCCGACATAGGCGAGCACCCCGGAAG
>JANXWJ010000290.1 GCA_025351185.1 Candidatus Nanopelagicales bacterium | reverse complement strand
TGCGCCTATCGCACGCTGGGGCACATTCATCGGAAATGGGGTTGGGGGCTGGGACGTGGGTGGGGGTGTAGGGGGGTGGGGCGGGTTAGACGTAGTTGTGGTGGCGGAGCCAGCGCATGGCTAGCGAGCCCCAGATCGGGGGGAGGTAGAAGGTCGCGAGGCGGAAGGTGATGGCGGTCGACATCGCGACTGCGGGGTCCACGCCGACGGCCTGAAGGCCAGCGGTGAAGCCGGCCTCGGCCACGCCCATCCCGCCCGGCACGGGCATGAGACCTGCGAACAGGCTGACGCCGGTGTTGATGAGGATGAGCTGCGAGAGGTGTGCGGAGCCGCCGAAGGCGTAGAGGCACACACCGAGGATGAAGGCCTGGATCACCTGCGCGGCGAGGTTACTGAGCAGCATCGTCGCCACCTTCGCCGGGTGACGGAGCACGATCAGGCCGGTCTTGGCGGTGTCGAGCTGTTCGCGCACGGTCTCGCGGAGCGCCGGGATCCGGCCCAGGGCCCGGTGACGCAGCTTCGGTACCACGGCCGTGACGACCAGCCCGACCACGATGAGCACCGCGATGACGACGATCAGCGACGGCGACGAAGCGGTCGAGTCGGTGGTCGACGCGTCGCTCGAGGCGCTTCGGATCGGTGAGGTCAGGCCGGGAAGACCCGAGAGAGCGATCACCACCAGCAGCACGACCTGGACCACGAAGCCGCTGAAGCTGTCGATGCCGCCCATGGCGATCGCGGTGCCGGACGGCACACCAAAACGCTGGAAGAAGCGCACCGAGAGCGCGAGGCGCGCAGCGGTCGACGGCAGGGTGAGGCCGATGAACTGGATGGCGTACTGCAGCATCAGGACGGGGACGTAGCGCAGCCGCGCCATCGAGGCGCCGATCGTGGAGAACGCGAAGGCAGCCTGCACGAACGGCGACATGCACAGTGCGACCAGCAGCCACACCTTCGACGCGTCCTGCAGCTCCTGGCGGATCGTCGTGAGGTCGACCCCAGCGAGCAGGCCGATGACGATGTAGGCCATGAGGCCGACGAGCAGCACCAGCCCGATGGACTTCGGCGTCACGCGTCGTACGTTGAGCAGGGCCGGCGCCTCCACGCCTGCGGCCGTGACTGCGGCGGTCCGCAGGTCGTCGAGCTCCCATGTCCTGTCGCTCAGGGCTTTGCGCGCGGCACGGTCGAGCACTGCCGACTGCAGGTAGGGGAGCATCTCGGCGATGCCGTCGGCCGCCAGGGCGTTCACGGCCGCGCTCACCGCGGGGTCGTAGCCAGCAGCGATAGCGGTCGCGACGAGCAGACGTACGCGGTCGATCATGAAGGCGCTCGCGTCGGCCGCGATCCGCGAGTCGTCGAGATCTGTGAACGCCCAGACACCGTCACTACGTCGTACGACGGTGTGGCGGTCGATGCCGCGGTGCGCGATGTCGGCCGCGTGCAGCGAGGCGAGACCGGCCCACATCGACGCGAGGTCGGCAGTGGACACGTCGTCAGCGGACAGGTCGCCGAGGGCGGCGGCCGGCGTCGCCGTGACCAGGACGGCATCACCACCGTCGACGACCCCGGCGGTGATGACCGGGATGACCGGGGCACCTGCGCGCTCGGCGAGAAGCGTCACGAGAGCTTCGTGCTCGACCCGACGACGGCGACCACCGAACAGATCGACGGTCTCACCGCGGATCGTGAGTGCGGTCCAGACCGATCCGACGAGCTGGTCGTCCCACGAGTCGCGGGCGTAGACCGTCACGAGAACCGGTGTGCCGTCGTCGCGGGTCCCGTGGAAGCGGGAGGCGCCCGGCGGCTGACGGTCGGCCAGCGTCAATCCACCGAGACCGACACCGAGACCGGCACCGGCACCGTCACCGGCACCGGCAGCAACACCGTCACCGTCACCGGCACCGACGTCGACGCCGAGGTCGGGCAGGGACACCGCGACCTGGTCGGCGGTCGGGTGGCCGGACGGCGTCCCGAGCACGAGGTGCGTGAGGGCAGCCGCGAGAACACCCATGATGATGAGGGTCAGGCCGCCGAGCGTGTGCGTGACGTCGAGGGCGACCGCTGAGACCGCGCCGAGGAGGACGAAGAACCGACCGGTCCAGCGCAGCGGCCGAGTGAGGTGCGGCGAGGCGATGACGACGATTGCAGTGGCCACCGTGAGGCCACCGACCACGTCGACCGGCGGGGGATCTGACGTGATGACCGAACGCAGCGTCTCGGTCCAGCCGCCGGGCGCCGGACGCGACACTGCCGCACCGACCAGCAGAGCCAGCACCGCGCCGATGAGGTAGTCGAGCAGCAGCCGACGACGACCACGTGCGAACACCGCGAGGACGACCACGATCGCGGCCCAGATACCCAGCACCGCGTAGACCGCGTCGGCCGCCCACCGGACCACGTCGGTGATGGCCGACGGATCGGTCGGTGGTGCGGCGATGGTCGGCGGGTGGTCGCGCAGCGAGATCGCGATGACGATCGCCGCGAGCAGCGAACCCGTGAGCAGCAGGATGTCGGTCGGTCGGCGGAGCCGAGGGTCATTAGAGGCGGAGGACCAGGGCCGGAAGGCGGAGAGGAATCGGCGTCGCGACAACGTGCGCACTGCGACCCCTCTCCTGTGACCATCCTGCTCGCGGCTACCACGACTGACGCGCATCCTGCCGGATGGACGGGCCCGAGTCCGAGGGTGCGCCACATCGGGTGCCGTCCGTGGCTCGTGGCGTGGGCCGCCACGACCTGGCAGGGTGCCCCACATGAGCGAGCAGACACATGTGTACGGAGTCAGGTCCTCGGTCGCCGAGCTGAAGCGGGTCGCCGTACGCCGACCGCTCGTCGGCGGGCCTGACGTGGTGGCGGAGTACGAGAAGGCGCACTGGCAGACGCCCGACCTGACGGCACTCGCCGAGCAGCACGCGGGTTTCGTCGCGACGTTGCGCGAGCTCGGCTCCGAGGTCATCGAGCTCGACCCGGTGCCCGGCCTCCCCGACGCCGTGTTCGTCTATGACCCCGCCTTCGTGATCCCGTCGGGCACGGTCGCGTTCCAGTCGGCGAAGGCCGCGAGGATGGGAGAAGCCGAGCAGCTTGTGGCGGGCCTCGAGCTGGCCGGCGTACCGACCATCGGTCGCCTGGTCGGCGAGGCCACAGCGGACGCGGGCGACATGTTCTGGCTCGACGAGGACACGGTCGCCATCGGACGCAGCTATCGCACGAACGAGGCCGCCGTCGACCAGCTGCGCGGCATCCTCGCCGCCGACGGTGTCGCGGTCGAGGTGTTCGACGTCCCGCACGACATGGGTCCGGAGTACTGCCTGCACCTCATGTCGGTGATCTCGCCGATCCGCGAGGACCTCGCGGTCGTCTACGAGAAGCTCGCGCCGGTCGCGATGCTGCGTGCGCTCTCGCGACGCGGGATCGAGTGGGTGGTCGTCGACGACGAGGAGTACGTCACCCTCGGCTGCAACATCCTCGCCGTGCGCCCCGGCGTGGTCGTCATGGGGGGGCGCAACGTGCGCACGGCCGACAAGCTCCGCGAGCACGGCGTCGAGGTGCACACCTTCAACTCCGAGCAGAGCGACAAGGGCGAGGGCGGCCCGACCTGCATGACCAGGCCCGTACTCCGCGTCTGACGCCGGTCAGGACCCGCGATGCTGGCGATCTGCTGCTGACGGGCACGGTTCAGGAACAGTTGCGTCAGCAGCGTGGGTCAGGACCTGCTCAGAGGTGGTGCTTCACCCAGGTGGCGAGGGTGTGGGCGTGGTCGGCGAGCGACGTGACCCACGTGAGGGCGGCGTCGTCATCGGCATCGTCGCTGACGAGCTTCACCACGCGTACGGGGACGCGCAGGCCGCGGCACGCCGCGACGACGGCATATCCCTCCATGTCGACGAGGTCGGCGCGCTTCGCCAGCGCAGCACGCTCGCGCCCGCCGGCGATGAACCGGTCTCCCGTCGCGAGGATCGGGCTCGGCAGGGGAGCGTCGTAGTCGCGGTCGTCGCCGAGGAGCAGGGGGGCGCCGAAGTGCTGTCCGAGCGCGGTGTAGAACGCCGCGTCGTCGAAGTCGTGCTGCAGCACCGATGCGATCTCGTGGATCCCGGTGAGACCCGGGCGCAGCGCTCCTGCGGTGCCGATGTTGATGACGACCGAAGGTGGGCCCGACTGAAGCAGCAGACCGGTGACTGCGGTGCCGGCGCGCAGCTTGCCCATGCCGGTGATGAGCACCGGAAAGGTGTCATCGAGACCGGCCGCCTCCTCCGCGAGTGCGACGACGAGCAACGGCACGTCGCGCTGCACGACACCTCGGAGTTCCATGGGTGCCATCCAACCCCCCACGGGGCACTGAGACGATGGGGGCATGAGCGAGACCTCGTCCGACCCGTCGATGCCGGACATGCCGCGCGATGCCGAGCGCTCCCGCGGCCGCTATGTGCGTCTGCGCGACGGCAAGCCCACGGGCCTGGAGGAGCGCTTCGTCCTCGGCGAGATCGCCCCCGGTGTGGTGCGCATCCGGTCGACCCTGATCACCCCCTCGCCGGTGGGCAAGCTCGAGAACGACGTACGCCGCAGCGCCGGATCGACCGAGCTCTCGGTGCGCTGGGTCGGCGCCAGCGACAAGGCCGTCCGCGACGCGGACGGGCACTACACCTCGTCCGACGGGGTGGTCACTGGCTCCTGGCGCATCGACGGGCAGCAGTATCCGGAGGCGACCGCGCCCGGGATCCTCGATCCGAGCAGCCTCATCATGAAGGGGATCTACGTCGCGACCGGTCGCGCCGGCGTCGCGCTGGTGATGCCGGACGAGGCCGACCCCGCGGACCCGGGCCGCTTCCTGTCGCTGCTGGCCGTGACCGCCACCTCGACCGTGATCGGTGAGCTCGGGGTCGAGGTCGACGGGGTCGTGCGCCAGGGCATCTCCTACCGCTGGGAGGTCGCCGGTGTCGGCCCCGACGTCGTGGTGGACCGTGGTGGACTGCTGCTCAACCAGATCATCGAGACACCCGACGGCACGGTGCACGAGGCACGGCTGGCAGACGTCACCGGCCCCTGGCCGCGTCCGCTCGACTGGCCGGTCTGACCAGTGCCGACCTGAGCTTGGACCACGCAGGCTAGGCGTCGTCGTCGGCCTGGTGGCTGTCCCCGGACGTTCCAGATCCGTTGCGGCCGTGGACGAACCAACCGACAACGACACCTGAGCCGTTGGCCGCCCAGTGCAGAGCAGCGGGCGGGAACAGGCTCCCGGTGAAGAGCCGGAGCAGGGCAAAGCCCACTCCCGACAGTCCGGTGAACAGCACAGTCGACAGCACCGTCGTCCACGAGGCACCGGTGGCCTGCTGGTGGGCATCGTGCATCTCCAGCGCCGGGCTGACGTGCCACAGGCCGAAGAGCACCGAGGTGACACCGACCGCCCAGACGGTGCTGTTGGTGAGGTTGGTGACGAGCGCGAGCATGACGCCGCGGAACGCGAACTCCTCGATGAGCACCGTGCCGAACGGGATGTCGAGCAGCACCCGGCGGGCCGTGACGGCGCCGCTGACCTGGGTGACGCGGTCGTCCTGGAAGAGGTGACGCAATCGCGGTGTGCCGCCGGCGATCCCGATCCCGACACCGACGACGAGCACGATGCCCAGCGACCACAGCCCGCCTGTGATCCACGTCGCGTGCCCGAGGCCGATGTCGGTCGGACTCAGGTGGTGGACCCAGGCGGTGTAGGCGAGACCGGCGGTGGTGGCGATCCCGGCCGTGATGTACGGCGCGCCCTCGACGCCGCGGGTCAGTGCCTGGAACCCGACCATCGCGAGCAGCACTCCCACGATGGCGCCGACGCTTCCACCGACGAACGCACCCACGACGACGCCGGCGATGAGAGTCAGTGCCCCCACCGTGCGGCTGACCGTCTTCACCATCGAATGCCCCTCGACCTCGCGCGATGGCCTACGGTCGCAGATGCCATCAGCACTCGCGAGACAGGGGAGTCGTCATGACGAGGCCGGACATCGTCGCACCGGGCCAGCAGGTCGGCCTCGTGCTCGCCTCGGCGGCTGTCCCGACGACGTTCACCAGGTCGCTGTCCGAACGCACCTGGCTCGACCAGGGGCTCATCACCGGCCTCGCGACCGGCACCCACTTCCTGCTCTCGGTCGTCGCGCAGGACGCCCTGGAGACCGCCGGCGGCGCGCTGTCGACGGCGCTCCCCTTCCCGGAGTCGTGGACCGACGTCCAGCGAACCAAGGCGGCGACGTTGCTGCTCGACCTGGCGGCAGTGCCGATCGGCTTCGCTGTCGTCGCCTACATCGGGCACCGGTCCAACGAGACGGCGCTGCGCGGCCTCGCCCGTCAGGCCGGCTGGCGTTTCGCGGTCACCGGTGCGGGAGCCGCCATCCTCGCCGTGGCGCTGGAGGCGACCTGGCGGGTCGACCAGCTCGTGGGCGCCGACGGTCGCCTGGTGCGCTTCCCGATCGCGATCCCGGTCGGCCTCGCAACCTCGGCAGTCATCGAGAACATCCGTCAGCGGGAGACCCCGCCGGAGCACTACGCAGACCCGGCGCGATCCAACCCGGTCCTCGGCCTCGCCGCAGGCGGAGCCGTCGTGCTCACGATCGCCGGGCTGGCCGCGGGTGAGAACTATCTGGCTCGGCAGCTGGGATCCGTTGCGGGACGCGTACTTCCGGGCTCGGAGGCGTTCTGGCGACGGACCGGTCACGCCGTCTCGCTCATCCTGGTGGGGTTAGGGACGCACCAGATCTGGAATCGAGCCATGCACGGCATCGAGAGCGGCACCACGACGTTCGAGGAAGGGATGGACGCCACCGCGGCCGGCTTGTGGACCAATCCGCTGGTGAGCGGGGACCCGGAGAGCCTCGTCGCGTGGGAGTCGCTGGGCCGCGAGGGTCGTCGACACTCGGCGTCGTACGTGCGCCCCGTACCCATGCTCGACAAGCCCACCGAGCTCAAGGGTCACGCGCGGCCGGAGCTCTCGATCCAGACCGTCATGCAGGAGGAGCCGCGCGCCACACCGATCCAGATCTTCGTCGGTCTCGACAGTGCTGACGGCATCACCGAACGCGTCGACCTCGCGCTCGCCGAGATGGATCGCACCGATGCGTGGTCGCGCTCCCTGCTCATGCTCGTGTCGCCGACCGGCACGGGCTACGTCAACTACGTCGCCGTGTCGTGCGCGCAGTACATGACACGCGGCGACGTCGCGACGGTGACGCTGCAGTATTCCAAGCGGCCGTCGCCGCTCTCGCTCGGTCTCGTCGGCCAGGCCAAGGAGCAGAACCGCCTGCTGTGGCTGCGGATCCTCGAGCGGATCCGCACGATGGCGCCGGCAGACCGCCCCAAGGTGGTGCTGTTCGGAGAGTCGCTCGGCGCGCACACGAGCCAGGCCGCGTTCGAGGGCTGGGGCACCCTCGGCCCGCAGGCGCTCGGCATCGACCGAGCGCTGTGGATCGGTACGCCGGAGGGCAGCACGTGGCGGCACGAGCTGGTCGGGCGCGAACGACCCGACGTCGACCAGAGTCTCGTTGCCATCGTCAACGACTACGAGCAGTTCACCGCGCTGGGCGCTGAGGCCAGGGAGAAGGTGCGCTACGTCCTGCTCAGCCATGACAACGACGGTGTGACGAAGTTCGGCGCGAGCCTGATCAACCGTCGGCCGGACTGGCTCGGCCCTGAGCGCCCTCGTACGCAGGAGGTACCGGGGCGGTCCCCTCGCGGCATCCCGTCGTCGATGCGCTGGCGTCCGGTGACCACGTTCTTCCAGCTCCTCGTCGACATGAAGAACGCGCAGGTGCCCGGCGCCTACAAGGCATGGGGGCACGACTACCGCCCCGACCTGCCGGAGTTCATCCACGACGTCTTCGACCTCGAGTGCAGCGACGACCAGCTCGAGCGCATCAAACTCGCGTGCGAACAACGCGAACAGTTCCGCGAAGCCGTCTTCAGCTGACCCCCGGCCCCCCGCGCTTGTGGCCGTCCGTACGGGACGGGGTGGGCTCAGGGCAGCGTCACGACGGTGTGGTCTCGGGCGCTGAGGGCGACGGCGTCGAGGATCTCGAGGACGGCAAGGGCGTCGTACGGGTCGACGGGAAGCGTGCCGGTGCCTCGTACGGCGGCGGCGAACGCCGGGTAGAAGGTGTCCCACCGGCCACGCTCGCTCGGCACGACGATCGACTCGAGGCCGCGTACGACGTGGCCCCAGGTGCTCTCCGGCTCGACACCCCAGGCGGGTCCTTCGCTGGCTGGGCTGCGTCCTGCGCGCAGGGCGTCCTCCTGCCCGTCGACACCGCCGACGACGTACGCACCCTCGGTGCCCAGCACCCGGAAGCGGCGCGACGTGTCACCCGACATGGTGCTGGCGTAGAGCTGCGAGCTCATGCCGCTCGTGTGTGTGAGCAGCACGGTGATGTCGTCCTCGGCAGTGCTTGCTGCGCGTCGCGTGGCGAGCTCGGAATAGACCTGCGCGACGGGGCCGAAGAGCTGCACGGCTTGGTCGGCGAGGTGCGTGATGAGGTCGAGACGGATGCCGCCGCCCTCCTCGGGCGGCAGCTCGGCGCGCCACCACGCGCGCGGGGCCCCGGGAGCCCAGCGCTCGAAGCGCGACTCGAACCGGAACACCCCTCCGAGCGTGCCCTCGGCGAGCACGCGCTGGATCGTGAGGAAGTCTGAGTCCCAGCGCCGGTTCTGGTAGGCCGTCAGCAGCAGCCCGGCCGCTTCCGCGCGCGTGATGCTCGACGCCGCTGCCTGCGCGTCGACCGCTAACGGCTTGTCGCATACGACGTGCAGGCCGAGATTCAGTGCCTCGTCGGTGAGCTGGCTGTGGGTGCCCGTGGTGGACGAGATGGCGACCGCCTCCGCGCCCGCCGCGACAAGGGCGGCCAGGTCGTCGAGCGCCGCGACGTCGGGATGGTCGGTCGCGAGCTGCTCGCGCCGCTCGAGGTTGGTCGTGACCACGCCGACGAGCTCGAGCTCGGGCGCGGAGGCGATGAGCGGAGCGTGGAACGACCGCCCGCCGAGGCCGTAGCCGACCACTCCGATGCGGACGGGCTCGCTCACTGGTGCCTCCTGCGCAGTCCGGGTGCGCCAGGCCACCCGGCCCGGTCGCGTACCCACTCTGCCCTGCGGACCTGTCGCCTGTGGATCCCACCACCGGACTGACCCGGCCGGCCGGCGTCGGTTCGGGTCATCGCCGCAGGTCCGGTATCCTGTGCGCGCCGGAAGCGGGGACGCATGCGACCCTGGCCCGGCACCTGGAGGCGTCGCCTAGTCCGGTCGATGGCGCCCGCCTGCTAAGCGGGTTGGGGTCTCAAAACCCCTCGCGAGTTCAAATCTCGCCGCCTCCGCCAACGAAGGAAGGGGTCCCCCGATGGGGGCCCCTTCCTTCGTTGTCTCCGGCGTCGAGATGTGGGAGGAGCCCGCCGCTCCCGCAGACCGGAGACGGGGGCGCCATCGGATTTCCACCTGACGGCGGGGTGCGGTTAGACTCTGCGAGCCTTCAGGCATGCGCCCGTAGCTCAACGGATAGAGCATCTGACTACGGATCAGAAGGTTACAAGTTCGAATCTTGGCGGGCGCACGTTGTTTGAGACAGCAGCACGATGAAGCCGATCCGCCGACGGGCAGGGTCGGCTTCGTTGTTTCCGCAGGTCACAGCTCTGACGCGGCACGCGACCTGTTCTCGACGAATCCTCGAAGGCCGGGCTTGGTGAGCCAGACAGTGGGGGTCGAATCTCGCGGGCTTGGAGCGAGTGACACACGAGTGACACAAAGGCCACCGGCTTCCGGCCTGGCCTTCGTCCCTATGTGCAGTGGTTCGTCCGTCCCGACACGCGTTGTTCTTGACGCCGCCGCGCAGGTCGACGTCGTGCTGGTACCCGAGCGGATGGCGACGTCGATGCGGCATCGATCGCCGGGGCCGCAGCCAACGCCCGTCGATACGGGGCGCAACGTTCTTGGAGGGGACGCCTCACCCGCAACATCGCTCTCGAGGTGCCGGGGCCAACCGCGAGTTCCGATTCGTCGGGGGCCGAGCACCTCCACGCCACAGTGGCGGGTGATGTGGAATCGGTGGCGGCGTGCAGCCCGGTGACGGCGACCTTCGACCCGATGGCCGGCGCACAGCCGACCGCGCTTGCCTACCACCCGGACAGGGTGTCAGCGCAGCGGGTAACCCTGTCGGTGACCGTGTCCAGGAGTCGCGATGGCAGCGAGCTCCCGACTGCGGCCACACTTGGTTCGGCGATAGCGGCGCTCATTGCGTCTGGGATCCGTTCGATGAGGCGCAGCGCACGTTGCCGGACCAGCGTCGTAGGCAGCGCGAACTCGGACGCGACCTTGCCCCACATCGAAGGTGTTCGGCTGCGAAGGCCGTAGTCTCCGCCGTACTTCATGGCCAAGCGGAGTTGCTGAATGTCGGTCAGGTACGGCAGTGCGGACGCGACGTCGTAGAGCGGCGCGAATCGGACCTGGGGACCGGCCAGCAATAGGGAGTAGTTCTTGGCGTGGGCGTCGGTGCCGCCGATGAGCCAGTTGAAGGTAGCGGCGTCGAAGAAGCGGTGGACGGCGTCGTCGGCCATCGACGCAGGCAGGGCGTCACGCATGAGTGCGCAGATCTCGCGGGTTCCTGGCCCGCCATCATTCTCGTACTTGTTGTCTGGCGGTCGGGTCAGCGCCTGGCAGAGGTCCTCCTGGTGGATTCGATTCAGCCATGGGCCATCGCCGTGGAACCTGTCGTAGCGCAGCGAGGTCACCGCGGACTGGTCCTCGAATGTCGCGAGT
>JANXWJ010000167.1 GCA_025351185.1 Candidatus Nanopelagicales bacterium | reverse complement strand
GCCACCCGATCAAGTCCTCACATACCTTCGGCCCCGGAATCCCTTGGATTCCAGGGCCGATTGGTAGCGGGGGCAGGATTTGAACCTGCGACCTCTGGGTTATGAGCCCAGCGAGCTACCGAGCTGCTCCACCCCGCGTCGATCGGGCGAACCCGACGCAGGACCTCACTGTACGTCGGGCGTGGGAGGCGGGGCAAATCGCCTCCGTGGCGCGGTGCCCCGGTTAGCTGACGGCGGTTGTCGCCGTCGGTGATGCGGTGGCGATCGGGGCTGGTGTCACGCTCGGCGTCGCTGTCGTGGCGGGCGCATCAGCCGTGCCGACGATCGCCTTCTGAGCTACGGCCGCGTCCGCGAGCGCTTGCTTCAGCTTGTCCTGAGCGATTCCGTAGGCGGTGAAGTTGCCCGCGGCCAGGGCCTTGAGTCCGTCGTCGTAGGCAGCCTGCGCCTGCGCGATGGCGATGGTCAGCTGTTGCTGCGCGGTCAGGTTCCCGGTGTTCGACGGGGTCGGGGAGGGTGAGCCGGAGCCCGTGCCCGGGTTGGCTGGATTGCTGGGCGGGCTCGTCGTACCGAAGACCTTTGCCAGGGCTGCGCTCAGGGTGTCTTCGTAGGCGACGTTGTTGCCGAAGCCGGCGAACACCTTGCGCAGCAGGGGGAAACCATCGGTGCCGGCGCGGGCGACGTAGACCGGCTCGACATAGAGCACTCCCCCGGCCACCGGCAGCGAGAGCAGGTTGCCGAACTCCACGTCGGATCCGCCGGTGCGATAGAGCGTGAGGTCCTTCGCAGCGGTCGGATCGCTCTCGAAGTTGTTCTGCACCTGCGCCGGACCAGGAATCGTCGTGGTCGTTGGCAGCTGCAGGACAGAGATCTTCCCGTAGTTGGGCCCGGGTTCACTGTTGGCCGCCATGAGCGCAGCCAGGGTTTGGCGCTTCTGCGGAGCCAGCGTGGTCGTCAGCGAGAACGTCGAGGAGTTCGACCCGATGGCCTGCACCTGCAGGTAGTAGGGCGGCTGCGCGGCGATCGGCTGCGTCTTGGAGATGGTCGGGTCGTTGGGCACCGTCCAGAAGTCCTGGCCGCTGAAGAATCCGTCGGGGTCTGTCACGTGGTACTTCGTGAAGATCTGGCGCTGCACCTTGAACAGGTCCTCGGGGTAGCGGACGTGCTCGAGGATGCTCGGCGGCATCGCCTCGAGCGGCTGGACCAGGCCGGGGAACGCCTTCATCCAGGTCTGCAGGATCGGGTCGTTCTTCTCCCACGCGTAGAGCGTGACAGTCCCGTCGTAGGCGTCGACCGTGGCCTTCACCGAGTTGCGGATGTAGTTCACGTTCTCGCGCGCCTGGCCGCTCACGTTCTTCGATGCGGTGGTCAGCGTGTCCGCTGTCGCGTCACCGAACGACGTCGGGGTCGAGTTGGGATACTGGTCCGTCGTCGTGTAGCCGTCGACCATCCACACGATCTTGCCGTCTACGACGACGGGATAAGGGTCGCCGTCGATCTGCAGCCAGGGCGCGATCTTCTGCACGCGGTCGCGCGGGTCGCGCACCTCGAGGATGCGCGAGTCGGTGTTGACGAGGTCGGACAGGATGATGTTGGTGTCCTGATACTTCAGCGCGAACATCAGGCGGTTGAGCGGCGACCCCACGGGGATGCCGCCCTTGCCGGTGTAGGTGTAGTTGGACTGCTGCGGCGTCTTGCCTGTCGTGCCGGTGGCATCGGTCGCATAGTCGAGCTCGCGCGGCGCGGATCCCTCAGGTGCGCCCACGATGGAGAAGGGCGGGGAGTACTCCCCGAAGTACACGCGCGGCTGGTCGATCGTGAGCAACCCGGTCGGGGGAAGCCCCTGCTCGAAGTACGACGGCTCACCGGTCGCGGTGTTGATGGTGTTGTCGTAGGCCGCGACGGCACCGAAGCCGTGGGTGTAGATGACGTGGTCGATCGACCAGCTCCGCTGATCGGACTGCAGCCCACCGAGGTTGACCTCGCGCAGGCCGATGACCGCGCCACGGGTGGTGCTCTTGCTCGACGGCGTGTCCTTGAGGACGTAGCGGTCGATGTCGAGCGTGTCGGGGAACTTGTAGTAGGTCTTGTTGGCCTGGTTCTGCTGGAACGTCGGGCCGACGACATTGGGGTCGAGCAGGCGGATGTTGGCGATCGTGCTCGAGCTCGCAGCCACCGTCGACGACGTCACCGGCGGCACCGTGGTGGCGTACTGCTGGACCGACACCTTGTCCAGGCCGTACGACGCACGCGTCGCGTCGATGTTGTTCTGGATGTAAGGCGACTCGCGCAGCAGCTCGGTCGGCTTGACCTGGAACTGCTGCACGAACGACGGATAGATCGAGCCGATGACGAGCGCCGACCCCGCCAGCAGTACGAGGCCGGTGATGGCGAAGGTCGCGCTCTTGCGGAACGCGCTCACGAAGAACAGCACGGCGCAGATGATCGAGATGTACATCAGGATCGTCTGGCCGGGCAGCAGCGCGTTGGCGTCCTTGTAGGTCACTCCGGCGACGAAGTCGTCGGTCGAGAGCGTCAGCTCATAGCGGTCGAGCCAGTAGGCGACCGCCTTCAGCAGCACGAAGACGCCGACCAGGATCGACAGGTGGGCCTGCGCGGCACGGCTGAAGCGGTCATCGGCCGGTTGCAGCCGGATCCCGCCGTAGACGTAGTGCACGACGACCGAGAGCAGGAACGCGAGCACGACCGCCGCGAACAGGAACCCGACGAGGAAGCGCAGGAAGGGAAGGGTGAAGACGTAGAAGGACAGGTCGACGTTGAACGTCGTGTCGGTGCTGCCGAACGGAGTCGAGTTGCGGAAGAGGAGCCAGTCCTTCCATGCCGCGGTCGCGCTGACACCGGAGAGCAGGCCGAGCAGCAGCGGGATGCCGATGATCGCGAGGCGGCGCAGCGGGTCCAGCGCCATGCGATAGCGCTCGAGGCTCGCCTGCTCGGGTGACATGAGTCGGAAGACCGGGCGTACGCGGTAGGCGATCCACATGTTGATGCCGACGACGAGGGCCATGAGCCCGCCGAAGACCAGGAGCAGACCGAGTCGCGTATAGAGCTGGGTGCTGAAGACGTTGGAGGCGTCGACCGACTGATACCAGAGCAGGTCGGTGTAGAAGCCCGAGAACAGGGTGAACCCGAGAATCACGACGCCGATCACGACGAGCGTCACGATGAGGGCGCGGTTACGGCGGGCTGGGGCACCTGAGGCGGAGCGACCGCCCCGCCCTCCCCCTGCGGCTGGCGAGGCAAACGTCACGAACAGCACCCTACGTGGCGGTCCACTGGCTTGCCCTTCCGGTAGGCGGGGCAGAATCAGGTCCGTGACCAGCCACGACGCCGAGCCCCTCTCTCCCGACGATCACGACACCGTCGTCGTTCCCGCCACCGACGCACCCGACGAGGCCGGGCTCGCGTCCGCCGCTCGCGCGATGAGGCTCGTCGAGCTGTGTCGCGAGATCGAGAAGCACGTGGCGTCGCAGGGGTGGGACCAGCCCGCGCGGATGTTCGCCCTGGCGCGTACGTCCGAGCTCGTCGCGCTCGAGCCGGCGCTGGCCGGGGTGCTCGGCGCGGAGGGGCACGACAAGGAGTCGCTGACGCCGATCGAGCAAGAGGCGCTCGACATCGACCGTCCGCTCGACGAGGTGCTGGCGACGACCACATGGCCCGACGAGGTCGCCGGAGCCGCTCTGGTGCTCGAGCGCATCGTGCTGCCGCCATCGGCGGAGGGGGCGTTGCCCGATGACGACCAGGACGGCCTCGAGGCCACGGCTGCTGCGCACCCGGAGCGCCAGGACGTGCGCATGGCGGTCGTCGTGCTGCGCGAGGGCGGCCGGATGTGCGCGCTGCGCCTGCGCTCGCACGACACCGACGCCGATGTGCTCGTCGGCCCCGACGTCGTCCCCCGCCTCGCCGAAGCCCTGGGCGCCACCTTCAGCTGAGCCGAGAACGCACGACGCGCTCGGCGCCCCCACGGGCCGTCGGGAGCCGCTCACCAAGATCACGAGTCGCGGTCAGAAAGTGACCCTCACGTGCACTTGGTGACCTGAGAGGTCACCAACTTCCCTCAGCGGGTGCAGGGGGGTACTGGTGTGTGGGCCGTGTAGGCCTCTACCGCGGTCACGGCTTCGGCGAGGGTGCTGACGCTGGCGACCGTGAGGCCGTCGGGGATGCCGTTGTCGAGCACGTCGGCGCAGTTGCTGGCGGGGGCGAGGAAGAGCGTGGCGCCGGCGTTGCGGGCGCCGACCATCTTCTGCTCGATTCCACCGATGGGACCGACTGCGCCGTCAGGGGTGATCGTGCCGGTGCCCGCGACGAAGCCGCCGCCGTTGAGCTCGCCGGGCGTGAGCTTGTCGATGATGCCCATGCTGAGCATCATCCCGGCGCTCGGGCCGCCGACCCCGCCGAGCGTGATCTCGAGGTGGAAGGGCGCGCGGAAGGTCTCGCCCACCTCGATACCGAGGAACGCCCGGGTGGCGTCCTTCGGGTTGGCGACCGTGACGATCGACTCGTCGTGGGTGTCTGTGTCGCTGCGCTTCACCTTCACCTTCACCGTGGCTCCCGGCTTGACCACCTTCATCGCGACGCCGACCCCGGCCGAGGTCGTGATGGCCGTGCCGTCGATCGCGAGGATCTGGTCGCCCGGCTCGAGGTGGCCGTCGGCGGGAGCGCGGTCGAGCACCGACGACACGACGACGACGGTGTCGACGGGACGCTTGAGGTAGTTGAGCGCGGCAGCGACGGAGTCCGACGTGCTGTCGCTGAACTGGCGGGAGTTCTGCGCGGCGACATCGGACTGCGTCGTCTGGTCGGGGTAGAACGCCTCACGAGGCAGGATCCGGGTGTGCGGGTCGGCCCAGCCGACCACGACGCGACCGAGGTAGATGCCGGTCTCGGGACCGCCGCGCTCGTTGACCGTGGTCATGTCGAGGTTGCCGGCGGTCGGATAGCTCGCGGTGCCGCTGATGTCGATGATCGGCTTGCCGTCAGCCTCACCGATGACGTTGAACGTCGGGCCTGGCGCGAGCTCGACGAACGGCAGCGGCATGAGGACACCGATGACGAGGAGCGCCCCACCCAGGACACCCGCCGCACCCAACCAGATGCTGCGTCGGAGCGCGAGGCTCACGGGCGGGTGCCGCCCTGGGCCGGGTCGACAGGTTCCTCGAGCGGGTTGCGACGGTGCAGGGGAGGCAACGGCTTCTCCATCGCCTGACGGAACCGGGCCATGTCATCCATGCCCTGCTGGGCGTCGGCGGGCTTGCGGTCCCGGCTGCGCCACGTGACCCAGAGGATCCCCAGCAGCGTGGCTGCGAGCGGGATCAGCAGCCAGCGAAGGACCTCCATGGGGGTCAGCCTACGAGTCGCTGGCACCCGTGCCGACCACGGAGACCCGCGTGGCGTACATGCGGGTGCGAGGTCGACGTCAGCGACCTCGAGCACGCCGCGCGGCGCGCACGAACGCTGCCGCACCGAGCACCGCGACCGTGGCGCCAGCAGCCGAGGCGCCGGCGACCGTCGCGTCACGTCGGCCGAGGCGGCGACCCGCGATCGAGTGCTCGCCGCGCACCTCGTCAAGCACGACCTGCAAGCAGGTCCGGTTGTCATACGTCGGCTCCCACCCGATCGCGCGCAGCGCGGCCGACGACACCACCAGCGGGTGCATGACGTATGCCAGCTCGCTCGCCGGCGCCGGTGTGACACCCATGCGGTGCAGCCGCTCGGCCGTCGCGAAGGCAAGGGCCGCAGGCACTTCCACGCGCTTCATCCCGGAGAGGTCCTCAACGCAACGCTGCTCGAGATAGCCGTCGGACCCGACCGTGACGGCACCTTCGACGGCCCCGAGCGCCGCTCGCTCCAGCGCCGACGCGAGGTCCTCGACATGGCAGAACTGCCAGGTCGGTGCCGCGTCCTTGATGCACAGCAGGCGCGGAGCGGCAAAGTGCCGCGTCACCAAGGTGTCGACGCCTGGCCCGACGAGTGCGGCCGGACGCACCACCGTGACGGAGAGTCCGGGGTGCACGCGACGGGCGTCCTCGCCGACCCGCTCGATCTCGAGGAGGTCCGCGAGGATCCCCTCGGGCGGCGCCTGCAGCGGCGCGTCCTCCGGCAGCGGGGTGGGGTTGTCGGCGAACGCGCCGTACACGGTCGCGCTCGTCACGAGCACGACCCGCTTCACCCCGGCCGCGGCTGCCGCCGTGACGACCGTCTGCGTACCCCGGACGTTGAGCTCGGAACGCACCGCCGGCGCTACGCCGAGCGACCAGTCGACCGCGAGGTGCACGACCGCGTCGACTCCGGCGAACCGCTGCACGAGCACCGGGTCGCGCACGTCGGTGATCCGCCAGGTCGCACCTTCGACGCCGCCACGGCGTACGTCGATCGCGACGACCTTCGCGACCTCGTCGGACGCGAGCAGCCGGCGGACGAGCACCTCGCCGATGACCCCCGCAGCACCAGTCACCGCGATGGTCGCGCCCGTCCTGCGCGGCGCGCGCGCCTTGCGGGCGGTGGTCTTGGCTGCGACCTTCCGCGCCGACGGCGTCACCGAATCCTCAGGTGCCGCGTCACGAGGCGCCGCAACGGCTGGGGCGACGGGCTGCTCACCAGCGTCGACGCTGTGCGCCGGCTGAGCATCTGCTGACGGCGTACGGCGTCCACGCCTGGCGTTCGCCGCAGGCGTACCCCGCGAGCCGTCCGACGGCGTCACGCGCGCTCGCGCGTGCGTACCGTGGACGACGTGACCGTGCACATGCCGCCATTGTTGCCCACCGCGCCCCTCGCTCGGGCGATGACCGGCGGCCTCCCCCAGCACAGCGGTGAAGGAGTACGTCGATGAGCGCCAACCTGCCCTTCGGCTTCAACCCGGACGACGACGACGTGACCGGCAGCGGCTCGGGCGGCTCCGGCGCCAACCCGTTCGGTGCGGGTGGCTTCGACCCCACCAACATGGACATGGCGCAGTTCGGCGCCGCGCTGCAACAGCTCGGCCAGATGATGCAGTCCGGCGGCGGGGACGGCTCGGCCGTCAACTGGACGCTGGCTCGCGACACCGCTCGCGGCCTCGTCGCGCAGGCGGGCGACCCGTCGGTCTCCGACGTCGAGCGCCGCGAGGTCGAGCAGGCACTCGACCTGGCCACGCTGTGGCTCGACCCCGTGACGTCGTTCCCCGCGACCTCGTCCGGCGGTACCGCGTGGAGCCACAGCGAGTGGATCGAGCAGACCCTGCCCTCGTGGAAGCGCATCGTGGAGCCGGTGGCCGAGAAGGTCAACGAGTCGATGTCCGGCGCGATGAACGCCGACGGCGGCCTTCCTGAGGGCATCCCGCCGGAGATGGCGCAGATGATGGGTCCGCTGCTCGGCATGGCCCGCCAGATGGGCGCGATGATGTTCGGCGGCCAGCTCGGTCAAGGCCTCGGCGCGCTGGCCGGCGAGGTGCTCGGTGCGGCCGACGTCGGCATCCCGCTGACCGAGGACAACCGTGCGGCGCTCGTGCCGCGCAACGTCGCGGCGTTCGGCAAGGACCTCGGCATCGACCCCGAGCAGGTGCGGCTCTACCTCGCGCTGCGCGAGGCCGCCTCGCAGCGGCTCTTCGCCCACGTGCCGTGGCTGCGTTCGCAGCTCACCGCCGCTGTCGAGGCCTACGCCGCCGGCATCCACGTCGACCAGGAGCGCATCCAGGAAGCCGCGCGCGACATCGACCCCAGCAACCCCGAGTCGATGCAGGAGATCCTCGCGTCCGGGGTCTTCGTGCCCGATGACACCCCCGAGCAGAAGGCTGCGCTCGCGCGGCTCGAGACGCTCCTCGCACTCGTCGAGGGCTGGGTCGACGACGTCGTCACCCAGGCCGTCTCGGGGCGACTGCCGTCGGCCGACGCGCTGCGCGAGACCATGCGCCGCCGTCGCGCGACCGGCGGGCCGGGCGAGCACACCTTCGCGACCCTCGTGGGTCTCGAGATGCGTCCGCGTCGCCTGCGCGAGGCCGCGGCGCTGTGGGAGGCGATCCGCACCGAGCGCGGCGCCGAGGCGCGCGACGAGCTCTGGGGACACCCCGACCTGCTGCCGCGTGCCGACGACCTCGATGGCGACGACGCGATCGCTGCCTTCGTGCTCCGGTCGGCACCGCTCGACCTCTCGGCGTTCGACGACCTCCCCGCCGCACCCGACGAGGACGGCAGCGACCCCGACCCCTCGCCCGACGCGTGACCCCCCTGCCCGAGGCGTCGCCCGGCACCGCCACGACCCACGGAACGCCGACGCCTGAGGCCTCGGCCGACCTGCATGCCGACGGGCGCGAGGTGCTGCTCGCCTGGCTGCCGCCCGACGACGAGCAGCGCGCTCTGCGCGACTCGTACGTCGAGTTCCTCGACCTGCGCCCCGACGCCATGTGGCGCGCGTGCGTCGACGGGCACGTCACCGGCAGCACGCTGGTGCTCTCGCACGACCGCTCGCACGTGCTGCTCACGCTGCACTCAAGGATCAAGCGGTGGCTGCAGATGGGTGGCCACTGCGAGCCGGGAGACACCTCCCTGCGCGCGGCGGCCGGGCGCGAGGCGCTCGAGGAGAGCGGTATCGCCGGGCTGGTGCTCAGCGCCGTGCCTGCCCGCCTCGACCGGCACCGCGTCGGCTGCCACGGCGGCTCGTGGCACCTCGACGTGCAGTACGTCGCCACGGCGGCGCCCGGCGCCGTCGAGGTCATCAGCGACGAATCCCTCGACCTGCGCTGGTGGCCGGTCGACGCCCTCCCCGCCGACACCGACGACGCCCTCCGAGCCCTCGTCACCGCCGCCCTCCGCACCCCGTAGCTCCCCCGGTGAATGTGCCCCAACGTGCGCTTGGCGCAACTATCGGGACATCCATCTATCGGACGCTGAGGCATCGACACGTCAGTGGGGAAGATCGCGTGCCCCTAGCGCACGTTGGGGCACATTCATGAGAAAGCAGTCATGAGAAGCGGGGTGGGACTTGTCGGGTGTGGGTGTGCACGTTGTTAGAACAGCGGGTCGGCACCGGCTCCGGGGTCGGGCCGCTGGCGCCGCACGGCGGACGGCGAACGCACGGAGTCGCTGAGGTCGACCGCGGTGCCAGGTGCCGCGGCCACAGAGTCGTCGTCTGGACGCGGGTCGCCGTCGTCGCCGTCGTCGGGGTGGGTGTCGGCGTCGCCGTCAGGCGCTGTGTCGAGGCCGTGGCCGGTCGCGTGGTCGACGCCGGCAAGGAACGCGCGGGCCTCGAGCAGGCGTGGGTAGCGCACCATCCACGCCTCGAAGTCCGGGCCGTGCCCGGGCACGAGCAGGTGCGTGAGCTCGTGGAGCAGGACGTAGTCGACGACGTGCGCGGGCATCGCGGCGAGGCGGTCGGAGAGCCGGATCGTGGCGTCGGACGGGGTGCACGACCCCCAGCGTCGGCGTTGGTTGCTCACCCAGCGCACGGAGCGCGGCTCGGCGCGCCCGTCGAGGTAGCGTCGCGAGAGCGCCGTCGCCCGCGAGTGCAGCTCGTCGTCGGTGCTCCTGGTCCGCTTCTCGCGTGCCTGCAGCCGAACGACCAGCTCGTCGACGAACGGCTTGATGTCGGCACGCGACATCCGGTGCGGCACGACGACGATGGTGCGCCCGCCCTCGCGAAACGCCGTCACGCTGCGTCGACGGCGGGTGCTGCGGCGCACCTCGACGTCGGAGGGCAGGCCGGGGATGTCGACGACGGTCTGACTCATCGAGACGACGGTAACCCCCCGCACCGACAACGCCGTGCACTCACACCGCACCACGCCACACCGCAGGCGCATCACCGTCGCACCTTGGCCGGACCTGCAGGCGCATTGCCGTCGCCTTGGCCGGACCCGCAGGCGCATCCCCGTCGCACTGTGACCGGACCCGCTGGTGCGAGCCGTTTCGGGACGCCACCGGGCCCTCCGGGCGCGTGCGCTCATGAGCAGGCGCCTGCGCTTCCGACGCACCACCCTCTAGCCGACAGGTGATGCTCGCCGTCGGAGGGTGAACGCGAGGGGACGATGCGCAGTGTCGAGAGTGCCTGGGACGACCGGAATCTGGTCGATGTGACGAAGTCGGCATCACGAATGTTCTGTCCACACCTCGCGGACACGATCGCTGCAGGTCGGAGGCGGTACGACGCCCTGTTTGCGGTTGTCGTCCCCAGGTTGTCCACCCTGCATCCACAGCGACGCGCCGCGTCGTCCCCATGTCATCCCCAGGTCGGTCCACAGTGAGATGCCCCCAGACGTTGACCCACGTTCATCGCGGGCCTAGGTTCCTCCTTCGACGGAGCCCCTGGGAGAACGGGCCGGTGTTCGCAAGGGGAAGGCGAACAGCGGCTGCGAGACCCGGGGGCTCCCGTCATGTCCGGGCACTCGCACGACCTGGGTCAACACGGCCGCACGCCGCTGGCTCCAGCTCACGTCTCGGCGGTTCTGCGGCTCTGCGGCGGCCAGCCGGGGGCAACCCCCGCGGACTCCAGCACCTGGTCTCGCCGCCCCGTCGGCGGTGAGTGCACCCGCCCTGCGAGACTGCGGCGTGACGTCGACACCGCAGCGCGCGCGCGCACTCGTCGACGCGTGTCATCCCGGACCGACCGCCACCGTCACTCTCATCGTCACGGCGCTGTCAGCCGCTGCCGGACGTGACGCGCTCGGCGTCGTCCTCATGGCGCTCGCGACGCTGACCGGCCAGCTGTCCGTCGGCTGGTGCAACGACGCCTACGACGCCGACCGCGACCGAAGATCTGGTCGTACGGCGAAGCCCACGGTGCGCGGCGACGTCGCCGCGTCGTTCCTCTGGCGCGCGGCATTCGTCGCCGTCGTGTCGACCGTGGTGCTGTCCTACGTCGCCGCGGGCGGTATCGGTGGCAGCGCGCACGTCGCCGCGGTCGCGTCGGCCTGGACCTACAACCTCGTCCTCAAGACCACCGTGCTCTCCCCGCTCCCCTATGCCGTCTCCTTCGGCCTCGTGCCGGCGTTCGTGACCTACGGCCTCACTCCCCCCGTCGCACCGGCCACCTGGGTCACTGCCACGTGCGTGCTCCTCGGCGTCGGTGCGCACCTCGCCAACGCGATCCCCGACATCGAGAGCGATGAAAGCGTCGCTGCGGGCGGACTCGTGGCGCGGATCGGAGTACGCGTCGTGCACCATCAGACCCTGCCCGCTCTGAAAGACCGCCCCCGCGATACCGTCGGTGTTGAGCAGCCGGATCTCGCGGTTGAACGTGCCCTGGGCCACGCGCGAATAAAGTTCGCCCGTGGCGGGATCATTCAGGAAGAGCGAGCCGCGCTCGGCCTCGGTCTCGCTCGCCGTGAGCTCGATGAGGGTGGACAGCAGCTCGTCGAGGTTGTCGATGGCGGCGACCTTCTGCGAAAGTTTGATGAGCATCTCCGCCCGGCGCAGTTGGGTGCGCAGGCCGGACAGCGTATCGCGGGACGGGCGGCGGGGGGCCGCAGGCGAGAGGGTCGGGTTAGCTTCCATGGTTGTTTTCCAATTTCGCCCGCAGGGCGGCGATCGTGTCGT
>JANXWJ010000109.1 GCA_025351185.1 Candidatus Nanopelagicales bacterium | reverse complement strand
GGGGCGCCCCCCCCGCCGACGCCGCCACAGCGCTTGCGGCACTCGCTCGCATGACATCGACCCGGAGGTCCGCCCGAGATGGCCGACATCGCCGAGGTACGCACCGCACTCGCCCAGGTGGTCGTCGAGCTCGAAGGCGTCGACGATCACACCCGGCGCAAGATCCCCGACACGACCGTGGCCCTTCGCGTACGCGACCTCGACGTGGCGTTCGCGGGACGCCTCGAGGCTGGCGCTCTGCTCGACATCCACGACATAGATCCGGGCAACCTGAACGAGTCACGCCTGCGGTTGACGCTCACGTCCGACGATCTCATCGAGGTGGTCGCGGGTCGGTTGCCCTTCGGGCGCGCGTGGGCCAAGGGCCGGATCAAGGTTGACGCCCACTTCCGTGACCTCTTCGAGCTTCGCAAGTTTCTCTGACCTCGAGCCACGCGTCGCCGGGTGCGGGCCGGGTCAGGTCGGACAACCCCTCACCTCGGAGGAGCCGCCGCAGCCCGACGCCATCGCCTCGACCCGGACGCCACGGGTCAGCAGCTCCGCCGTCACCACCCCGCGCGGACGGACGTGCGAGCTCAGGCCCGGAGCGCGGCCGAGACGTCGGCCGTCAGCCCCTCGAGCTCGGCCGCTGTCACGGGTGACAGCTCGCCAGAGTCCGCCGCATCCCACGCTCGACGGCAGGCACGGCGCAACGCCACGAGCCGATCCCCCGTGACGAGCCGATCGTCGCCCGGTAGCCGCACGTCCGATACGGGGCGCAGCAGCCCGCGCAGATCCGCCGCGATATAGGACGGGCGACGGTTGACCGGCGCAGCCAGCAGGTCCGCAACCCCGGTGACGCCAGTCATCACGAGCAGGCTGTCGATTCCGCTCACGTGTCCTGCCTCGATGTCGGTGTCGAGTCGATCACCGACAACGAGCGGGCGCCGAGATCCCACTCGCTCCACCGACTCTCGAATCAGGGGTGCACAGGGCTTGCCCGCCATAAACGGCGAGCGTCCCGTCGTGGCCGTGACCGCTGCGACCAGGGTCCCGTTGCCCGGAGCTATTCCGCGATCGGTAGGGATCGAGAGATCCGCGTTGGTCGCCACGAAAACCGCACCCGCCGCGACGGCGTACGACGCCTCCGCGAGGTGACGCCACGAGACGTCCGGGCCATAGCCCATGAGCACGGCAACCGGTGCCTCGTCGGCGCTCGTCACCGGCTCGAGGCCCCGCGCCCGCACCGCCTCGACCACGCCAGGTCCACCGACGCACAACACCCTGCTCCCGGCGGGCACGCGCGACGCGACCTCGCGAGCACCCGCCTGTGCCGAGGTCACCACGTCGTGGTCGGCGACTTCGAGCCCGAACGACCGCAGATGCTCGGCCACGACTGACGGCGGGCGGGCCGCGTTGTTGGTGACGTAGGCCGTGACCACACCTCGACGCCGCACCTCGGCCAGCACCTCGACCGCATGGTCGACCGGATCCGGGCCGACATAGACGACACCATCGAGATCGAGCAGCAGGGCGTCGTGCGCGTCGACAAGCCACGGCTCGGGGGCTCGCGACCCACTCATCGACGTCATGTCAGCCCCTCGCCCGGTTGACCGGTGGGGTCCAGGCCCGCGTCCTTCCGAGCAGCCAGCGTCGCCCGCACCTGCCGCAGCGCCTGCGCATACTCCGGTCGGTCGGGTCGCATCGTCGCCGCAGCCGCCAGGTGGTTGGCAGCCTGGGGGAACTGACGCATCCGCCAGAGCGCCAGCCCGAGCCCGAACTGCGCATAGTCGTCATCAGGTGCAAGCCGGAGCAGCACCGTGAACTCGCGCGCCGCCTCGTCAGAACGACGCGCATCGAACAGGGCACGGGCCAGCGCCTCGCGGATCGACGCGGCCTCGGGCTCCTCGCTCGCCGCCCACGCCAGCAGCTCCGCGGCGGCCGCCGGGTGACCGTCGGCGAGCAGCGCGGTGCCACGTCGGAACCAGTCATACGCGTCGCCGACGGGCGGCTCCGGGGACGGACCTGAACTCACCCCGCCATGGTGGCACGAGCCACCTCGCTCACCCTCATGGCCCGGGTGCCCGAGCGCACCTCGACCTCATAGCGCGACGCGGCAGCACCCCCGGCCCGGAAGAAGCGCCGGCGCAGGCTGCCCTCAATCTCGAGGATGTCACCCGGAGCCCACCGCAGGATCTTGCGGCGGATGTCCGCCGTGAACGCGGCACAGTCCAGCGTGTCGACCCGGACACTCGATCCCGGACCGGACGAGCGCACCGGATGCCGATCGACCACGAGCCGAAAGGTGACGACAACATCCCCGGACGGGAGCACTCGCGGTTCGGGTTCGTTGGCGAGCCGCCCGCGCAACCGCACCTCGTTGACCGAGGGCTCCATCACCTGCGCCGGGAATGCGTCTTCCGCAACCACCTGAGCGCGACGCGGCCGTGCAGCCATGAGCACCTCCTTTCAGGCCCGCTACCGCCCTGGTCTCGTCGCCTGGCACGTACTCTCTGACCCGGGAACGACCCTCACCGACCGCCGCCGCACCGAGGCTGTGGACGACACGCGAGAGGATCGAGCTGTGGACACGGAGCACGTCGGCCCGGTCGACCTCGGCGACGAGGTCTGGCTCGTCGACACCCAGATGGGCGGCTACCACGGCATCACCGCGGGCTATCTCATCCGCGGCGAGCGCCCGTGCCTCGTCGAGACCGGTGCCGCGAGATCCGCAGGGAAGGTTGTGGACGCCCTCGACGCGCTCGGCGTCGGCCCCGATGCCCTCTCGACCATCGTCGTCACCCATATCCATCTCGACCACGCGGGCGGAGTCGGCGATCTTGCCGCAGCGTTCCCCCGGGCCACCGTCGTCGTGCACGAAGCCGGCGCCCGCCACCTCGCTGACCCGTCGCGCCTCATGGCCAGCGCGGAGCGGGTCTTCGGATCTGTTCTCGACGAGCTGTTCGGTGCCCTGCGGCCGACGGACGCAGCCCGGATCCAGGTGCTCACAGACGGAGACTCGATCGACCTGGGAGGCGGGCGCACGCTGGCGTCATTCGACTCCCCCGGACACGCGCGCCACCACGTCGGTCTGCTCGACTCGCTGACCGGTGACCTCTACACCGGAGACGCCGCCGGCGTCTGGACACCCGAGACCGGTGACCTGAGGCCGGCCACCCCTCCTCCGGAGTTCGACCTCGGGGCCGCACTGATGTCACTGGAACGGATGCGCGAGCGCCGCCCCACCAGGCTGCTCTTCAGCCACTTCGGACCGGTGACCGACGTCGACACGACACTCGATCGATCGGTCGAGGAGCTCCGGCTCTGGGTGGAGCTGGTCCGGGAGGCCCGGGTGGACGGACTCGATCTCGATCACGCCGTCGCGCGGGTGCGGGAGCGGACGGCAGACCGCTACGCCGTACGTGCGCTTCCCGAGGTCGAACACAAGCTCGAAGTGCTCTCGAGCACCGAGGCCGACGTCGCTGGTATCTGGCGCTGGCTCGACCGGCAGGCCGAGCTCGATCCTCGCAACACCTGAGCTGCGAACGCGATCCGCTCAGCGACTTGGTGACCAGCCCTTCGAGGCGACCAGCCCTTCGAGCCAGCCTTCGTCGCCGCGGGATGCGGCGGCCGTCTCCACTCGATGTCGCGCGGATACGTGCTGGGAAGGCGTAGACCCCAGACATGAGGACGGACCGCAGGGCTGGTGCCCTACGGTCCGTCCTGTGTCGCGCTCGCGCTCGACGTCTGCGTCACCTCGTTCGGCGAACCGACCTCAGCGACGCAGGGCAGCGTCAGTCGGAGTCGGACCCCGACTTCGGCAGCGCCGACGCATCGTTCTGGTCGAGGTTGACGTCGTCGTCCTCCTGGTTCTCGTGGCTCTCCGAGAACTCCAGTGTTGCGACGGACGCGCCTGATCGGTCGTGCGAGTCCTCATCCGAGTCCTGATCCGAGTCCTCATCGAGTGCGGGCGGCGCGAACTCTCCGACGTTGTCGTCGTCCTCATCGTCCGATGCGGAGTACTCGGCGACAACGGCCAGCTCCGAGGCGAGATCCTCGTCGTACTCGTCGCCCTCATCGTCGTCGGAGTCCGCGACGACAGCGTTGCCGCCGTCCTCGTCCCCATCGTCGTCATGGTCATCGTCGTCGTCGCCGTCGTCGTCGTCGGCACCGTCGAGCGTGTCGACCCAGACGATTCCATCGAGATCAGCGAGCCGCTCGGCCGCGTCCGTCTCGTCGTGGACATCTGCTGCGACGGCCTTGGCGAACCAGTCGCGAGCTTCGTCCTCGCGACCCGCAGCCAGCAGCGCGTCGGCGTAGGCGAACTTGAGCCGCGGCGACCACGATTCCGTGCTCGTCGACTCCAGCTCAGGGCACTGCAGCGTGACGACCGCAGCATCGAGCTGGCCGAGGTCGCGGCGGGCTCCCGAGGCCACGATGCGCATCTCGACTCGACCGGCGCGGTCAAGACGGTCCACCTCGGGCGCGCCGGCCATGGTGATGGCGCGCTCGGGTCGACCCAGACCCCGCTCACAGTCGGCCATGAGCGGCCAATAGCTGTCCGAGCCCGAGATTCTCCGGGCTGCACGGAACTGCGCGAGCGCGTCGGCGAACTCGCCAGCCGTGTACGCCGCCACACCAGCGGCCTCACGAACCACAGCAAGTCGACCACCGCGGCTAACCGCTGCCTTCGCATGCTCCCACGCAAGATCGGGCCGGTCGTCGAGCAGGCGAGCTGTCATCACCAGGTGGCGCGACACGATCTCGGAGGCCTCGAGCGAGAGCGTCCGAAGGTCGCCGCGGATCTCCTTGTCGAGCTCCTTGCCGGTCACATCATCGGGGACGGTCGGCCCGACAGGTCGCTGCGGACGGACATCACGACGGTCGTCGCGACCACCGCTGCGACCCTGATAGCCACCTCGCGACCCGCCATGGTCAGGGCGATCACCGTGGGAACGCTGCGGACGGTCACCCTGCGGGCGATCACCATAGGAACGCTGCGGACGGTCGTCGTTGGACCGCTGCGGGCGATCACCATAGGAACGCTGCGGACGGTCGTCGTTGGACCGCTGCGGACGATCGCCCTGGGGACGATCACCGTAGGAAC
>JANXWJ010000284.1 GCA_025351185.1 Candidatus Nanopelagicales bacterium | reverse complement strand
GGAGACTGCCCCGACTGATCGCGGTGCCAGCCGGTTGCTCGCTGCCCTAGACCGAGACCTCGACCTCGGACACCTCGCCGAGCGACGCGGCGACCGTGCGGTCGACGGTCGCGCCGGGTGCGAGCGTGCGCAGCGTCCACGAGCCAGGTGCTGCGAAGAAGCGGAACTGACCCGTAGCGCTGGTGGGCACCTCGGCAGTGAACTCACCGCTGCTGTCCAGCAGTCGCACGTAGGCACCACCCACGGGCTGGCCGTCCTTGGTCACCGTGCCCTGGATGACGGTCTCCTTGGCCATGTCGATCCCTTCGAGTGAGAGGCCTCCGACGGTCGCTGCGCACATCAGGCAGCGCCGCCTTCGGGGTTGCCGGGCGCGTCGCCGAGCTGCACGGGCACGCCCACGAGCGAGCCGTACTCGGTCCACGAGCCGTCATAGTTGCGGACGCTGGACTGGCCGAGCAGCTCGTGCAGGACGAACCACGTGTGGGCCGAGCGCTCGCCGATGCGGCAGTAGGCGATGGTGTCCTTCGACAGGTCGAGGCCGGCACCGGTGTAGAGCGCGGTGAGCTCGTCGTCGGCCTTGAAGGTGCCATCGTCGTTCGCGGCCTTCGACCACGGGACGCTGACGGCAGTGGGGATGTGACCCGCGCGCTGCGACTGCTCCTGCGGCAGGTGTGCCGGAGCGAGCAGACGGCCGGCGTACTCATCAGGTGACCGCACGTCGACGATGTTGAGCGACCCGATGGAGCCCATGACGTCGTCGCGGAAGGCCCGGATCGAGGTGTCCTGCTCGCTCGCCGAATACGCGGTCATCCCACGCTGGGCGACCTCGGTGACGAGCTCACGGCTCTCGAGCTCCCACTTCTTGCGACCGCCGTCGAGCAGCTTGACGTCGCGGTGGCCGTAGAGCTTGAAGTACCAGTAGGCGTAGGACGCGAACCAGTTGTTGTTGCCGCCGTAGAGCACGACGGTGTCGTCGTTGGCGATGCCCTTGCGCGACAGGAGCGCCTCGAACTGCGCCTTGTTGACGAAGTCGCGACGGACCGCGTCCTGCAGGTCGTCGCGCCAGTCGATGCGGACAGCGCCGCGGATGTGGTTCGTCTCGTAGGCGCTGGTGTCCTCGTCGACCTCGACCAGGACGACCTTCGGGTCGTCGAGGTGGGCCTCGACCCAGTCCGCGTCCACGAGGACGTCGGTGCGGCTCATGCTGAAACTCCTTGCATCATGCCCGAACACGGGCGTCGGAGGGTCGTGCGGTGAGGGTGGGAAGTGACGTGAGGGGGTACGTGCGAGGGCGGCGGCTCAGACCGCCGACGCCGATCGGGCGCCGCGGACTCGGTGAGCCAGGAGGTACATCTCGCACCCGAGGCAGAAGTCGAAAGCTGCATTGAGGAACGCCGCCCCGAGAGCGAAGGCGACCGCGACGTAGGCCACGACCGTGACTCCGGCGAGGAGCCCGACCAGGCCGACCACGGCGAAGACGAGACCCACCGTCTGGGCGAAGCGCGGCGGAGCCTGGTCCTCGAAGGTCGTGGGCGGAGCCAGACGCGGACGCACGAACGTCCGGAAGAAGATGCCGTAGGGCTGAGCCTGCAGCCCGACCAGCGAGCCGAGCGCGAACACCACGGTCTGCGCTGCGAGGAGCACGACCGAGAGCGTCGAGTCGATAGTGAGCAGCGTCGCGGCGAGGACGAGGGTCGTGATGACCGCGCCGAAGCGGGGGCCGCGAGCGTCGATCTGGCCGGCGGTGCGGGTGCGGGCCGGGCTGTTGTCGAGCGTGGTCACGAGGTCTCCTGGGAAGCGGCACGGAAGGGGTGCGGCGCCCGGACGTCGGGTGGCTCGGTGCAGAGCCCGGCGAGGTCCGGTCAGGAAGGGCGACACGTGCAGGAGCCGACGCGGCAGAGATCCACTGCCCGTCGCTTGGTGAGAACCACCGTCTGCATGCGATCGAGGATACGACCGAGGGACCGCGATCAACACCGGAAGTCCACATGTTGAGACGGCCGTCTCTACCTGCGAGATGTTTGCAAGAACGTCCGATGACCGACAACGTCGCAGGTCACAGACCTGGGGGCCAGCCGGAGGTCTCCGTGCGCCGTCACCAGTCCACCGCGACGAGGGGACCTAGACGACGGTGCCGATCGCCGCGATCACGTCAGCCTTGCGCGGAGCGCCCGCGGCGCGCACCCGGACCAGACCCTCGGCGTCGAGCACGAGCACCGTGGGGGTGCGTCGTATGTCGAGGCGGCGGACGAGGTCGAGGTGCGACTCGGCGTCGACCTCGACGTGGACGACCCCGTCGACCATCCCGGCGATCTCGTCGAGGACCAGGCGGGTCGCGCGGCACGGGGCGCAGAAGGCGCTCGAGAACTGAACGAGGGTCGCGCGGCGGCCCAGGGAGGTGCCGAGCTCGCCGGCGTCGAGGCGGTCGCCGTCCTGGGCGTGCCCGGATCCGTGGGCGGCACCGGGCACCGGCAGGGCGTCGGTGGTGTCCGCCTGGATCTCGACGGCGCGCAGGGCGCCGTCGGTCGCGCGGCGGTAGAGGCCGAAGGCGGTCGCGAGGGCGAGCACGCCGAGCACCACGAGGAGGCCGATCATGCGGGAGCCAACCCGGCGCCGGTCGATCGTGTTCCCGTGCCGTCCCAGTCGCCGGATCCGCCCGCGAACGGCGGCAGCACGTCGACGGTCGCGCCGGGGAGCACGGCAACCTCGCTCGCGGCACGGCGCCCGGGACTCACCTCGTCGACGAGGTAGGAGCATCGCTGCAGCACGTCGGCCAGGCGCGAGCCGCTGCCGTGCCGGGCGCGGATGGCGTCGAGCAGGTCGCCGAGGTCGGTCGGAGCGGCATAGCGCTCGTCCGGCAGCCCGGCCGCCGCCTTGGCCGCAGCCCAGTAGCGCACGAGCACGTCCGGCCCGGTCATGAGTGCTCCTCGGTGCTCACGACGGCGACCGACTCGGCCCAGCGTCCGATCCGGCTCACCAGCTCGGGTGACATGGCCGACTCCGCATGCCCGACGCCTCGCTCGATCCACTCGTCCGTGCGGTCCGGCACGCCGCGGCGAGCAGCCCCCGCGACGGCGCCGCCAACGATGGAGCGGGCGTGCTCCACGGGGAAGTAGCCGTCCTGGTCACCGTGCACGACAAGGAGAGGGAGCGGCGCTATCAGTCCGGCGGACTCGGAGGGAGAGAGCGGATAAGGCTCCTCCCAGGCACGGTCGGTGACGCGGGTGTGGAACCCGAGGCGCAGGACGCCACGGCCACCACGCGTCTCGACCGCACGGTGCAGCAGGCGCATCGGAGCCGTGCCCTTGTAGAACCAGAATCCAGCTGCGCTCACCGACACCACGGCGTCGACCGCCTCGCTCGGTCGGGCCAGCGCCGCCTGCCGCAGCACGACGGACCCACCCATGGAGAAGCCGATCGTGACGACCGACCGTGCGCCGAGCCAGCGCGCCCAGCCGATCGCGGCGTCGAGGTCGAGCACCTCGTCGTCGCCGAGAGTCGTGACACCCGACGACGCCCCGTGCCCCCGGCTGTCGTAGGAGACCACCGCACCGTGAGCCCGCAGCGCGTGCGCGATCGCGCGGTTGTCGGGCCGGCGCCAGCCTCCGGTGAACCCGTGCGACACCGCGAAGGTGGGCGCGGTCGAGCCGCCGACGACGTCGTCGTGGGCCGCGTCGTAGGCCACCGAGATCCGCTCGCCGTCGGCCGTGAGGACGGTGCCGGTGCGCGCCGGGGACGGCCCCGAGGCATACCTGGACGACGGGCGGAGATCCATGTGGGTTAGTCTGCACGGTGCGGGACCCGGGCGATGACGCCTCCGGGTCCCTTCGTGCTTCCGGGGCGGCGGACCCCATCCGGAGGCCGGACGGACGCAACGAGGAGGCCCCCGTGTCGACGCTCCTGCTGCTCACGAATGCCCTGCTGCCCTCGTCGGAGGTGCTGCCCGCTCTGGGGCTGCTCTCCCACCAGGTGCGCGTGCTCCCTGCTGAGGGAACGGCCCTCCTCGACGCCCCCCAGTGCGACGTGATCCTCGTCGACGGACGCCGCGACCTGCCCCAGGTGCGCTCGTTCACCCGGCTCCTGCGCACCACGGGGGTCGACGTGCCCGTCCTGCTCATCACGACCGAAGGCAGCCTCGTCGGCGTCAATGGTGAGTGGGGCATCGACGACGTCATCCTGGAGACAGCCGGGCCGGCCGAGGTCGATGCCCGGCTCCGTCTCGCGATCGGACGCCTGGAGCGCACCGTCGACGACGGAGTGCCCGACGAGATCCGCTCCGGCGAGGTGAGCATCGACGAGGCGACCTACACAGCGCGCGTGCGTGGTCGCGTTCTGGACCTGACCTTCAAGGAGTTCGAGCTCCTCAAGTTCCTCGCTCAGCACCCCGGCCGGGTGTTCTCCCGCGCCCAGCTGCTGCAGGAGGTCTGGGGCTACGACTACTTCGGGGGCACGCGCACGGTCGACGTCCACGTGCGTCGTCTCCGCGCCAAGCTCGGCGCGGAGCACGAGGCGGTCATCGGCACCGTGCGCAACGTCGGTTATCGCTTCGTCATCGCGCCGCCGCGCTCGGAAGAGTCGATCCTCGAGCCCGTCCCCGTCGGCTGACGCTCCGCGCGATCCGCTCCCGCACGACCGCCCGAAGGCGGCGACCGCCTAAGGTCGAGGGGTGACAGAGACCCCTGCTGACGGCGTGCACTGGGAGGTCCTCAACCGGCTCGAGGACTCCGACGTCAACGAGGTCGGTCTGCTGGTCGAGCTGGTCACCGAGGCCGACGGCATCCGGCCGTTGTCCGAGCACGTGATGCTGCACCTGCGCCACGGTGGGGATGTCGACGTACGCCATGTGCTCGGCCGGAGCGACGGTCAGCTCGTGGCCTACGGCCACCTCGACGTGACCGACCTCGTCGCTGGCGCGAGCGCAGAGCTGGCGGTGGCGCCGACCTCTCGCCGACGAGGAGTGGGGCAGGCGCTCGTCGAGCACCTGGTCGAGGAGTCACCTGACGGGCGGCTGCGGCTCTGGGCCCACGGCGAGCAGAGCGGGGCCGCGCCGCTCGCGGCGTCGATGGGCTTCACCCGGTCGCGCACGCTGTTCCAGATGCGTCGCTCGTTGTACTCCGCCCTCCCGGACCCGGTGTGGCCCGCCGGCGTGCGGCTTCGCTCGTTCCTCCCCGGCCTCGACGACGACGAGTGGGTGGCCCTCAATGCTCGGGCCTTCGTCGACCTGCCCGACCAGGGGAGCTGGACGGCCGAGGACCTTCACGTGCGGATGCGCGAGCCGTGGTTCGACGCCGAGGGATTCCTCGTGGCCGAGGAGACGTTCGGCGAGGGCACCCGCATGGTCGGCTTCCACTGGACCAAGATCCACGGGGCCGATGCCCACCACCACGGTCACGTGCATGCCCACGCGCACGACGGGACCGAGGGTGGCGAGCACGACCACCCGCACGATGCCGCGCACCACGGCCACGAGCCGATCGGCGAGGTCTACGTCGTGGGGGTGGACCCGGCGCAGCACGGCCGCGGGCTCGGACGCGCCCTCACCCTCGCCGGCCTCTCCCATCTGCGACTGCGCGGGCTGCCCGACGCGATGCTCTACGTCGACGCCGAGAACACGGGCGCCATCGCGCTCTACACCAGCCTGGGATTCACCCGGTGGGACGTCGACATGGAGTTCACGCTCTGAGAGTCACGGACACCGTTCACCGTCGCGAGACGCACCGGACGGTCGTCGTACGCGTCCGTCTGGCATCGTGTGCGTCATGACGACTGAGGTGTCCACCCAGGGCGATGCCCCGCCGGCGCCTCCCGCACTCCCAGACGATCGCTTCCTCGACCGCGAGCTGTCGTGGCTCGCGTTCAACGAGCGCGTGCTCGAGCTCGCCGAGGACACTACGATCCCGCTCCTCGAGCGGGCGAAGTTCCTGGCAATCTTCGCGAGCAACCTCGACGAGTTCTTCATGGTGCGGGTGGCCGGCCTCAAGCGCCGCATCGCGACCGGCATCGCCGTGCGCGCGGCCAGCGGACTGCTCCCTCGCGAGGTGCTCGAGGGGATCTACAACCGCTCGTCCGAGCTCATGGCGCGCCAGGCGACGCTGTTCCACTCCGACATCCTGCCGCGCCTCGAGGCCGAGGACATCCGCCTCCTGCGGTGGGACCAGGCCTCGCAGGCCGAGCGCGACGAGCTCAGCTCGTTCTTCCGCGAGAAGGTCTTCCCGGTGCTGACCCCTCTCGCGGTCGACCCGGCGCACCCGTTCCCCTACATCAGCGGGCTCTCGCTCAACCTCGCCGTCGTCGTGCGCAACCCATCGAGTGGCACCGAGCTCTTTGCCCGCGTCAAGGTCCCTCCGATCCTCGACCGCTTCGTCGTCGTCGGCTCGCAGCGCTTCGTGCCCCTCGAGGACGTCATCGCCGCGCACCTCGCCGAGCTCTTCCCCGGCATGGATGTCCTGCAACAGCACGCGTTCCGCGTGACTCGCAACGAGGACCTCGAGGTCGAGGAGGACGACGCGGAGAACCTCCTGCTGGCGCTCGAGCGCGAGCTCATGCGCCGACGGTTCGGCCCTCCGGTGCGCCTCGAGGTCACCCAGTCGATCGACCCGCACGTGCTCGACCTGCTGGTGCGCGAGCTCGGGATCGGTTCCGAGGAGGTCGTGCGCATCCCCGGCCTGCTCGACCTCACCGCGCTGTGGGCCATGGACCGGCTCCCCCGCGACGACCTCAAGCTCCCGGCGTTCCGACCCCGCACGAGCAACCAGCTCTCCGAGGTCGAGACGGCCTCACCGCCCGACGTGCTCGAGACGATGCGCGACCACGAGGTGCTGCTGCACCACCCCTACGACTCGTTCTCGACGAGCGTGCAGCTCTTCCTCGAGCAAGCGGCTACCGACCCCAGGGTCCTGGCCATCAAGCAGACCCTCTACCGCACCAGCGGCGACTCCCCGATCGTCGACGCGCTGGTCGCCGCGGCCGAGCAGGGCAAGCAGGTGCTCGCGATCGTCGAGATCAAGGCGCGGTTCGACGAGCAGGCCAACATCGACTGGGCGCGCAAGCTCGAGGAGGCCGGCTGCCACGTGGTCTACGGGCTCGTCGGTCTCAAGACCCACTGCAAGCTCTCGATGGTGGTGCGCGACGACGGCGACAAGCTGCGCCGCTATGTCCACATCGGCACCGGCAACTACCACCCCAAGACCGCGCGCCTCTACGAGGACGTCGGTCTGCTCACCACCGATGCCGAGGTGGGCGACGACGTCGCACGGCTGTTCAACGTGCTGTCGGGCTATTCGATGGAGACGGAATACAACCGCCTCCTCGTGGCGCCGCACTCGATCCGTTCGGGCCTGGTCGAGCGCATCGAGCGAGAGGTCGCCAACCACCGCGCCGGACTCCCCGCACGGGTGCGCATCAAGTGCAACTCCATCGTCGACGAGGCGACCATCGACGCCCTCTATCGCGCCTCGCAAGCCGGTGTGCCTGTTGACATCTGGGTCCGTGGCATCTGCGCTCTCCGCCCAGGGGTCCCGGGCCTCTCGGACAACATCCGGGTGCGCAGCGTGCTCGGTCGCTTCCTCGAGCACTCGCGGCTCTTCGAGTTCGCCAACGGTGGCGAGACGGAGATCTGGATCGGCTCGGCCGACCTCATGCACCGCAACCTCGACCGCCGCATCGAGGTGCTCGTACGCCTCGGCTCGGCCTCGCAGACGGCACATCTCGACGGCCTGTTCGACCTCGCCTTCGACCCGGGTACGAGCACGTGGCACCTCGGCGCAGACGGCGGCTGGACCCGGCACCACCTCGCCGACGACGGCAGCCCGCTCGTCGACGTCCAGACCACGCTCATCGCACGTCAGACCCGGCGGTCGAGCACCGCGTCATGACGCAGCCGCCGGACGAGCCCGGCAGGTCTGGTCCGAGCCTGGGGATCGACCCTGAGCTCGTCCTCCCGCCGCCGACCCCTGTCAGTGGTGACTCCACCGCAGGCGTCGTCATCCGGTCTCACCTGCGCCGCCAGACCAGCGCGCTGCTCGCGGCCGACGCTGGACTCGACGACGACCTCCCGGACGCCGTGCACGCCTCGCGAGTTGCCGCCCGTCGCCTTCGCTCGGGCCTGCGCGTCTACGGCGACCTCCTCACCGACGACCTGTCTGCCCGGCTGCGTCCCGAGCTGTCGTGGTATGCAGGCCAGCTCGCGCCGGCGCGCGACCTCGAGGTCTTCACGGCCGCGCTGGCCACCGACACCGAGGACGTGCACGGCTATGGCGACGCCCTGCTCCCGTGGTTGCGGCACCGGCACTCCCTTGCTCTCACAGCCGCACTGCCGGAGCTGCGGTCGTCTCGCGCAGACGCGCTGCGCGCGGCTCTGACCCGCCTCGCGACCGACCCCCGCTTCACCAAGCACGCTTCGAAGCGGGCGGTGACGGTGCTCGGACCTCGGGTGCTGCGTGCCGATGATCGCGCCGCGAAGCTGCTCGCCCAGCTGCGACCGGGTGACGAGTCGGCGTCGTGGCACAGCGCCCGGATCGGCGCCAAGCGCGCGCGCTACGCCGCGGAGGTGGGTGCACCTGCACTGGGCCGCCCGTGCCAGGAGCTCGCATCGATGTGGTCGGCGCTGACCGAGCCCCTCGGTGACGGTCAGGACGCGGCTATCCAGCGCACGCTGGTCCTCGACCGCGTCGACGACTCGTCATCACCGATCTCCGCAGGTGAGGCCTTCGTCTGCGGTGTCTTCGTCGCGTCCACCCACGACCGCGAGGTCGAGTCGCACCGTCGCGCCCGCGAGGTGTGGCGTGACTCACGGTCGCGGCACCGTACCCTGCGCGCGGCGCTCGAAGCTTGAGGGGCTGTCGACATGGCGGAGCTGATCGAGGCTGCGGGCGTCGTGCTCGTACGACCGGGCACGGGCGGTGACGGACCCGAGGTGGCCGTCGTGCACCGACCGCACCGGTCGGACTGGTCGCTGCCCAAGGGCAAGCTCGAGGCGGGCGAGCGTCACGAGGTGGCGGCGATCCGCGAGACCTTCGAGGAGACCGGCGTCGTCGCGGTGCTCGGGCCCGCGCTAGGCCACCGGCGCTACACCGTCGACGGCACGGCCAAGCGGGTCCGCTACTGGCGCGCGGCCGTGCACGAGGTGCACCACCGCGACCCCGACGGCGAGGTCGACGAGATCCGCTGGCTGCGACGCAAGGCAGCCAAGGCACTGCTGACCTACGAGGACGATCGTGATCTGCTCGACACCGCGCTGGCGATGCCGGACACGACGGCGACCGTCGTGCTCCGCCACGCGGAGGCGATCAAGCGTGCGGCCTGGAGAGGGTCCGGCAGCGACCTCGCCGAGATCGACGCGCAGCGTCCGCTCAACGACGCTGGGGTGCTGCAGTCCCAGCGTATCGTCGGGCTGCTCGATGCCTACCGGCCCTCGGTCGTCATCAGCTCGGATGCCGCGCGCTGCCGTGCGACCGTCGAGCCCTACGTCGCCCACCGTGATCTGGCGCTCCTGCTCGAGCACGCGCTGAGCGAGGAGGGCTGCGAAAGCGACCCGCGCACCACGGTCGCGGCAGTCGAACGGCTTCTCGGGTCGAGGACCTCGGCCGCCTGGTGCACGCATCGCCCGGTGCTGCCGATCGTGCTCGCTGCGATCGCCGACACCCTCGACATCGACCGACGTCGTGGACCGATGGCTGATGCGCTCGACCCACGCCTGCGGCCGGGCGCCGCGATCGTGCTGCACCGCGCCGAGGACGGCGTCGTCGTGAGCATCGACCGCCTCGAGGAGTGAGGGCGGCGCCGACTGTCCGGTTTGACCCGATAGCGCATGCGTCGCACAGCGGGGTCGACTGCACGAGCGGCCAGAAGACCCATCTGTACGTCGTCCGTTCACCTGTTGTTCACCGTGGTTCCCCGAACAGGTCAACCCTGCTTCCTAACGTCCGGAGCGACAGAAGATCGCTCTCGACACCTCCTGGAGGACCAGGGTGAACATCACCGCACACGCCCGTCTCGCTGCCGTCGCACTCGCCGGCGCGCTCGCGCTCGCGGCCTGCGGCTCGGACAGCGGCTCGACCACGAGCACGCCCGCCGCGTCCGGCTCCACCAACTGCGTCTCCGGCGCCCTCAAGGCCTCCGGCTCGAGCGCCCAGAAGAACGCCATGGCCGAGTGGATCAACGCCTACCAGGCCGCCTGCGGCACGGGCACGCAGATCGACTACCAGGCCAACGGCTCCGGCGCCGGCATCAAGGACTTCATCAACAAGCAGACCCAGTTCGCCGGGTCCGACTCCCCGCTCAAGGAGCAGGACAAGACCGACGCCGACGCGCGCTGCGCGACCGGCCCGGCCATCGACATCCCCATGGTCGGCGGCGCGATCGTGCTGGCCTACAACGTCTCCGGGCTCGACAAGCTCACGCTGACCCCCGACGCGATCGCCGGCATCTTCGCCGGGACGATCACCAAGTGGAACGACCCGAAGATCGTCGCCTCCAACACTGGCGCGACCCTTCCGGACGCCACCATCGCGCAGTTCCACCGCAGCGACTCCTCGGGCACGTCGGACAACTTCACCAAGTTCCTCGCGGCCACCGCCCCGACCACCTGGACCTTCGGCAACGCCAAGGACTGGAAGGCTCCCGGCGGCCAGGGCTCGAAGGGCTCTGACGGTGTCGCCTCATCCGTGAAGGCCACCGCCAACTCGATCGGCTACATGGAGCTGTCGTTCGCTCAGGACGCCAAGCTCGGCGCTGCCGCGGTCGACAACGGCGCCGGTGCCATCGACGCCACGTCGGAGAACGCCGCCAAGACGATCGCCGGAGCCACCGTCAAGGGCACCGACAACGACCTGGCCCTCTCTATCGACTACAAGGCCGCTGCCGGCTACCCGATCGTGCTCGTGACCTACCAGATCACCTGTCAGAAGGGTGGCGACGCCGCCACCGTCCCGCTGGTCAAGGCGTTCCTCACCTACACCTCGAGCGACGCCGGTCAGGCCAAGCTCGGACCGGCCGGCTACGTGCCGATCACCGGTGACCTCCTGACCAAGGTCCGTACCGCTGTGGCTGCCATCTCCTAGTGGCTAGTGTCTGGGGGGACGGGGCGATGCCTCGTCCCCCCAGACCGGTCCTGACACTCCGGGAAGTCCCTGCATGAGTACGCAGATCGAGCACCCCGCCACACCGTCGCCGACGGTCGGCATCGAGGGCAGCGCCGTCCGTCGTGGCGACCGCGTCTTCCAAGGGCTGTCGCGTACTGCGGGCATCTTCATCCTGGTGACGATGGCGGCGATCGCCGCCTTCCTCATCTGGAAGGCGATCCCCTCGCTGCAGGCCAACACGGCCAACTTCTTCACGACGTCTGAGTGGTTCCCGGACCAGAAGCCGTCGGTCTTCGGCATCGCGGCGCTCACCTTCGGCACCCTGATGACTGCGCTGATCGCGATGATCCTCGCAGTGCCTGTCGGCATCGGCATCGCGCTGTTCATCGCTCACTACGCACCCCCGCGGCTCGCCTCGGTGCTCGGGTTCGTCACCGACCTCCTGGCAGCTGTCCCCTCGATCATCTTCGGCATGTGGGGCCTGCAGTTCCTCACACCGCAGATGGAGGGTCTCGGGAAGTGGCTCAACGACTACCTCGGCTTCATCCCGCTCTTCCGCAACGACAGCGGGCAGTACTCCAAGTCGATCCTGATCGCCTCCGTCGTGCTGGCGATCATGGTGCTGCCGACCGTGTCGGCCATCAGCCGCGAGGTCTTCGTCCAGGTGCCGAGGGCGCACATCGAGGCCGCTCTCGCGCTGGGCGCGACGCGATGGGAGATGGTGCGGCTCTCCGTCTTCCCGTTCGCCCGGCCCGGCATGATCTCGGCCTCGATGCTCGGCCTCGGCCGCGCGCTCGGTGAGACGATCGCGGTGGCGCTGATCCTCAGTGCGTCGTACACGATCAACTGGCAGATCTCGGAGCCCGGTGGCAACACCTTCGCTGCCAATATCGCGCTGCGCTGGAACGAGGCTGGCGACGTCGGCCTCTCGGCGCTGGTCGCCAGCGGCCTCGTGCTCTTCGTCATCACCCTCGTCGTCAACATGGCCGCGCGCCTCATCATCGCCCGCAGGTCTGAGTTCTCGGGGGCCAACTGATGTCCGAACTCACGCGCGACGAGCGCGCCGAGTCCGAGGAGCTGCTCCACCGAGCGCTCGCCGGTGCCCGCCTGCCTCGGTGGGGCATCGCCGCCGCAGCGGTCGGGGCGATCGCGCTGGCGATCATCCTCAACCTCACGACCTCGGTTGCCGGCGTGGCCGGCACCGTCGTGGTGGCCGTGCTGCTCTTCCTCGCGATCCAGACGACGTGGAGCTTCCGCGTCGAGGGCCGCCGTCACGCGGTCGACCGCCTCGCCACGACCGCTGTCTACGCCACGTTCATCGTCGCCCTCGCGCCGCTCGTGGCCGTGCTCGCGACGGTGATCGTCAAGGGCATGAGCGTCATCAGCAGCACCTTCCTCACGACGTCGATGCGCAACATCTCGCCGCGCTCCGAGGGTGGCGGTCTCTACCACGCACTCATCGGCACCCTCCAGCAGGTCGGGATCGCTGCCATGTTCGGGGTGCCGCTCGGGATCCTCACGGCGATCTACCTCGTGGAGTACGCCCCCTTCGCGAAGTCACGCCGACTGTCGCGCGCGATCAGCTTCTTCGTCGACGTCATGACGGGCGTGCCGTCGGTCGTCGTCGGTCTGTTCATCTTCACGGCCTTCGTGCTCACCCTCGGCATGGAGCGCTCCGGCTTCACCGCCTCGCTGGCGCTCACGATTCTCATGCTTCCGGTGGTCGTGCGGTCGACCGAGGAGATGCTGCGCATCGTGCCGCGCGAGCTGCGCGAGGCGTCGTATGCCCTGGGGATCCCGAAGTGGCGCACGATCCTCAAGATCGTGCTCCCGACCGCGCTCGGCGGGATCGTCACCGGCGCGATGCTCGCGATCGCCCGGGTGGCCGGTGAGACCGCGCCGCTGCTGCTCACGACGTTCCTGTCGCAGTCCATCAACACCAACCCCTTCAAGGGTCCGCAGGCCGCGCTGCCGACGTTCATCTGGGACCAGTTCACGAGCGCCACCGATGCGTCCGTCAACCGGGCTTGGGGCGGTGCGCTCGTGCTCATCGTGCTGGTGATGGTGCTCTACGGCGCGGCAAAGATCATCGCTCGCTACACCGGCGTCAAGCGCGGTTGACCGACCGTCTCACCGACCACCCCATCGCACGACGCCCACGACACCCACGACACCCACGACAGCGAGGAAGAATCACCACCATGGCCAAGCGCATCGACGCCACCGACGTCGACATCTACTACGGCGCCTTCAAGGCTGTCGAGGGTGTGTCGTTCGCCGTCGAGCCCCGCTCGGTGACGGCATTCATCGGCCCGTCCGGCTGCGGCAAGTCGACCGTGCTGCGTGCGCTCAACCGCATGCACGAGGTGATCCCGGGGGCGTACGTCGAGGGCAAGATCACCCTCGACGGCGAGGACATCTACGGCTCGACCATCGACCCGGTCAACGTCCGACGCACCATCGGCATGGTGTTCCAGCGCCCCAACCCGTTCCCCACGATGTCTATCTACGACAACGTGGTCGCGGGGCTACGCCTCGAAGGCAAGAAGCGCTCCAAGTCCGACCTCGACGCGGTGGTCGAGGGCTCGCTGCGCGGCGCCAACCTCTGGGACGAGGTGAAGGACCGGCTCGCTCGGCCAGGGTCGGGTCTCTCCGGTGGTCAGCAGCAGCGGTTGTGCATCGCGCGCGCCATCGCGATCGAGCCGCAGGTGCTCCTCATGGACGAGCCGTGCTCCGCCCTCGACCCGATCTCGACCCTGGCGATCGAGGACCTCATCGACCAGCTCAAGGAGCGGTTCACGATCGTCATCGTGACCCACAACATGCAGCAGGCCGCACGCGTCTCCGAGACGACCGCCTTCTTCAACCTCGCGGGCGTCGGCAAGCCCGGCAAGCTGGTCGAGATCGCCCCCACCGACGTCATCTTCTCCACCCCCACCCAGCAGGCCACCGAGGACTACATCTCCGGCCGCTTCGGCTGACAGCCGGACCCGCGCTGCTGGCGTAAATGTCGTCGAACCGTGCGCTTCAGCAGCAGTTGCGCCAGCAACGTGGGTCAGGTCGTGGTCGGGAAGCCGCCGGCCTTCGACACGAGGGACGGGGTGGGGCCGCCCAGCGCGGTGGCGAGCCAGTCGCTCGCGGCGATGAGAGCATCGAGGTCGAGGCCAGTGGTCACGCCGGAGCGCTCGAGGAGGTAGACGAGGTCCTCGGTCGCGATGTTGCCGGTGGCCTTCGGTGCGAACGGGCAGCCGCCGATGCCCCCGAGGCTTGAGTCGAGGACGCGCACACCCTCCTCGTACGCCGTCAGCGCGTTGGCATAGCCGGTGTTGCGCGTGTTGTGGAAGTGCGCGCGAAGCCGCACCGCACCTGTCACAGCTCGCACCCGGCGGACGCGATCGCGGACGTCGCGGGGCACGGCGACACCGATGGTGTCGGCGAGCGCGATCTCCTCGACGCCGGACGCAGCCAGCCTCTCGGTGAGCGCGACGAGCCGGTCGACCGGCACCTCACCGGAGAACGGGCAGCCGAAGGACGTCGACACGGTCACTGTCGGCACGAGCCCAGCAGCGCGGGCCAGCGGAGCGACCTGCTCGACCGTGCGGACTGCCTCGTCGGTCGACATCCCCTGGTTGCGCTCGGTGAACTCATCGCTCGCGGCGACGACGAGGTTGACCTCGTCGATCCGGGTGAGCACCGCGCGGTCGAAGCCGCGTGCGTTGAGCACCAGCCCGATGTAGGACGCCGCGGCCCGGTCGGGGTCCTCAGCCAGCGCCGCCACGACGGCCTCGGCGTCGGCCATCCGTGGCACCCGCGCCGGGTTCACGAAGCTCGCGATCTCCTGCCGGGTCAGACCTGCGGCCGTCGTACGCCGGACCAGCTCGACTTTCTGCGCCGTCGACAGCTCCGCCGGATCGTTCTGCAACCCGTCGCGAGCCGACACCTCGACCACCTGCACGTCCCACGCACCACCCATGACGACACCCTCCTCCCCCGCACGCTAGCCCGCCCACCCCGCCCACCCGCCCG
>JANXWJ010000060.1 GCA_025351185.1 Candidatus Nanopelagicales bacterium | reverse complement strand
GACATGTAGCCGTCGGAGTCGTCGACATAGCCCAGCGCGTCCTCGGCCCGGTCGATGGCGTGCTCAGTCAGCGTGATGACCGCCTCCGCGTGACCGTCGTCGAGCAGTTCGCGCAAGGAGTCCAACGCGGAGTCGACGGTGCTCACGTACTCATACATGTGACGGTAGTCGACGTAGTCGCGCACCACGAACGCCTCGTCCAGCGCGTGTCGGAACACCGCGATCGCGGGGGGTCCTGCACTCGTACGCGCAGGCCTGGTCAGACTGAGAACAGCCCACCCCGACCACCACGACCCGAGGACCCACGGAGACACCGGCCACCACGCCGGACCTCTCAGCACGTCCCGACAACGGCCGTCGCGGACCAAGATCAAACAGGCCCGAACCGGCCGCCGCGTAAAGGACCGAGGCTAGAGGTCGATCCTCGTTCCAATGGAGATGACGCGATCGGGCGGGAGCCCGAAGAACGCCGATGGCGCTTGGGAGTTGCGGTGCAGGAAAGCGAATAACTTCTCCCGGTGCTCTCCCACGTCGCCGGCGTCGGAGCCGACGAACTTCCGCTCGGACAGGTAGTAGGTCGCGGAACGCTCGAGGCCTCCAAGCACCGAGGCGCGCAGGGCGCCCGGCACGTCCGGGGTCTCCATGTAGCCGACGGGGATGGTGATCCGGCTGATGCGCGGCAGGATCTGCTCGACCTCGGGAGGAGTGTCCGCTACTGGCATCCCCACGATGCGCACCGTGACCACGATGACTTCGGCCGGCATGGCGTGCAGCACCTTGATCTGGGAGCTCAGTGCGGAGGGCACCTCCTCAGACGGGGAGGCGAGGAACACCCCGACCCCCGGCACCCGGGTGATGCTGCCGTGCCTGAGCTCCTCCTGGATCGACGGCCAGTGCACGGCGGTTCGCGCCATGTAGCCGTTGAGCGCGCGGTAGCCGTTCGACCAGCCGACCATCACCACCATCACCACAGCGCCGAACACGATCGGCACCCAGCCACCATTGACGACGTTCGACAGCGTGCCGGCCAGGAAGGCAGTGTCGACGAGCAGGAACCCGGCGGTGAGGGGCCACAGTCGGTACGCCGGCCAGTCCCAGGTGCGGCTGGCGACCGCGTGGAACGCGATCGTGGTGATGAACATCGTGCCGGCGATCGCGAGCACGTACGCGTGGGCCAGCGCAGACGAGCTGCGGAACGTCAGCACCACGGCGATGCACATGACGCCAACGGCGAAGTTCACGAACGGGACGTAGATCTGGCCCTCGTGGTCGGCGTGGGTGTGCTTGACAGCCAGCCGTGGCAGGACCCCGAGCTGAATGCCTTGGCGCGCGAGGGAGAACACCCCCGTGATGAGCGCCTGCGAGGCGACCACGGTGGCGGCGGTGGCAAGCAGCACCAGCGCGAGGGTGCCCCCTGCTGGTGCCAGCCCGAAGAACGGGTTCATAGCAGCCGACGGATCTTTCAGGACCAGAGCAGCCTGGCCCAGGTAGCAGAGCACGAGCGCGGGACCCACGAGCATTGCCCACGAGAGTCGGATCGGGTGCCGTCCGAAGTGGCCCATGTCCGCGTACAGCGCCTCGGCGCCAGTGACCGCGAGGATCACCGAGGACGCGACGGCCAGGGACTGCCAGCCGCGGTCGGCGACGTAGGCGATGGCGTAGGTGGGTGAGAGGGCGAGTAGGGCGTCGGGACGGTCGAGCAGCCGGTAGACCCCGAGACCCGCGATGGTGAGAAACCAGATCACCATGACCGGGCCGAACAGCAGGCCGATGCGATGAGTGCCGCGAGACTGCGCGGCGAACAGGAGGATCAGGATGACCACCGCGATCTCGACGGCATGGTCGCCGATCGCCGGGTTCACCAGGTTGAGCCCCTCAGTGGCCGACAACACGCTGATGGCCGGGGTGAGGACGCCGTCGCCGAACAGCAGAGCCGTGCCCACGAGCACCAGCAGAAACAGAGCGCGCTCACGTCCGGTCGAATGCTCACGGATGCGCCGAGGCATCAGCGCCAGCAGGCTGAGGATCCCGCCCTCGCCGTGGTTGTCCGCCCGCATGACCACCAGGAGGTACTTCACGGTCACGACAATCATCAACGCCCAGAAGATGAGCGACACGAGCCCGAACACGTCCTGGGCGGTCTCCCCGCCGTTGGCGAACGACTCCCGGAATGCGTACAACGGGCTAGTTCCGATGTCGCCAAACACGACACCCGTGGCGCCGAGACTGAGAGCGAGGACGCCGGAGCGAGAGCTGTTCTTCGACACGGTCGCACGCTACTGCGCCGATGGTGGCGCCACGACACCGAGGCACACGAATCCCCGGACTCCTCACGCGCTACCCGAAATGGGCCCACATTCCCTTCCCCAGCGCTACCCGTCATACCCCGACGGGTTGTGAGCTGGTCCACCATCTGCATCCCCCGCCCCGTCCTGGTTCGCCTCTACAACCACGATTCGGGTCACTGCAATTTCTCGATCCGCTGCCTTCGTGGCCTACGACGTGGGCGCTGAACAGTCCCTACGAGGAGTTCCGGCGCACCTCGCCGCCTCCGACAGGTCCGGGGCTGCAGTGGCTGCGGGGTTGGTCCCCTGGATGGCCGTCTCCCTGGGTTATGAGGGGAACCGCGGCCGAGGCCGCACGGGCGACCCGCCGAGTCGGAGACGCACCACCCTCCGGCGAAGGGTCGGCGAGGCCACCACGTCGTAGCCGACGTCGAGGAAGACCTGCAGCAGCCCGACCGATGCCTCGTCCCAGATCACGGTCTTCCCCTCGGCCGGCTCGGTCGGGTAGCCCTCCAGGATGTGAGCGCCCACCTGCCCGCCGTATTCAACGGTCGCGGCGGCAAGCTCGTACATCAGCCCTTGGCGCCGGAAGCCCTGACGCACGACGAAGCAGGTGACCGACCAGACGCCGTCGAGTCCCGGGTCCATCCGCATCCACGGCTGCTTGCGGCTCCACAGCTTCGGGTAGTTCTCTCGGGGCTCGACGGCGACCCAGCCGGCCGGCTCGCCGTCGAGGTACCCGATCAGGCCGGACGTGGATCCCTCGGTGCCGCAGCCGGTCTGCTCCAACTGGGCGGCGTCCCGCTGCTCCTGGGTGGTGTCACGCCAGATCCAGCCCGCCGTCTTCAGCGCCTGACAGCGGCACCTACGGGCGCCCCCGGTGTCGAAGAGCGCCTTGACGTCCTCGGTCGCTGCCTCGTTGGCCGGGCGCCAGGTGAAGTCGGGCACACCGCAGCCTAGCCCGGATCGGTCACGAGGTCCCGGCTGATCAGCATGCGAAGGGACGGAAGTGCCTGTCCTGCAGCGGAAGCCTGGGGCTGGTCGGCGGAACGTCGGAAGTGGCACGTCGCCGACACGTAGCCTGAGGCATGACCATCGGGTTCTGCCCGATGCCACCCATCCCGACTCCGACCGATGGCACGTAGGCGCGGATGTTCTGGCGCTCGCTAGGGTATTTCCGTGGTGGCTACGCGTGTAGGCGAGGAGGCACCTGACACGTTGCGTCCGGTCGGTCGTCCGCTGTGGTTGGCAGCCGTGACGGGTGCTGGTGTCGGCTTGCTCGGTGGACTCGTGGGGCTGGGCGGGGCCGAGTTCCGCTTGCCTCTGTTGATCGGGCTCTTCGGGTTCGTCGCGCTCCAGGCCGTCATCGTCAACAAGGCCATGAGCCTGATCGTCGTCATCGTGGCCATCCCGTCGCGGCTGCTCGCCGTGCCACTGGCGGAGGTCGCGAGCCACTCGACGATCGTGGTGAACCTGAAGAGCCCGAT
>JANXWJ010000045.1 GCA_025351185.1 Candidatus Nanopelagicales bacterium | reverse complement strand
GTCCACCTCGTCGAGCACGATCAGGTCACTGACCGACACCTGCTCCGGAAGGCCGAGGACCCACTCGTCAGCGGTCGGGAACTGGGACTCGAAGAACCCGAACGTCTCCTCAGCGACCCGCTCGTCGTAGTCCGCCATCGCGTCCTCGCGCAGCTGCACCGCAGCCTCAGCGTCGAGCGCGGCCCAGGAGTCGGGGTCGAGGTCGGACACCGCCGCGAACTCATCGTCATACGGCAGCGGGTCGATGTTGGACGGGTCGGTCACAGCACCTCCTCGAGTAGGTGTCCAGTCTCGTACACCAGTTCGATACGGTCAAGACAAATCGGGTAAAGAGTTGGCATGAAAGGGATCTCAGACCAGGCGGCTCTGTCGCCGAATACCATCGTGGCACGAGGGTCTGACAGTGCCACCTCGCCCCGCGAGCTCGTCCCCCGGAGGTCCACCCGCCACCGATCATTGCGTCGCACGACGACGGAGCCCACCCCCCACGGGCCGCAGCGTCGCCCTCCTCCCAGTCCGCGAGTACCTGTGCGAGCACGCCGGACAGTGCCGTGCCCACCTGCTCCCGGGAGGTGGCCGGAGGGCAGGGGGCCGGCGGACGGGTCGCGTCCGTCCGGGGACGAGCGCCCGGCGTGGGTACGCCGACAGATCAGGCGGGCTCGAGCACACGTGAGACCTCGGGCGCAGCGGCCCAGCTGCGGCGGCGCGAGACCTCGACCGCGCTGATCACCGTGTTGGTCGAGAGCGTCACGAGCGCGCTGATCACCACGGGAACGTCAGCCGTGAGCAGGGCGAACGCCAGCCAGCACAGCTGCGACCCGACCTTGAGCGCGTTCGACGTCAGCGAGAGCGCCGACGGACCGAGGCCGCGACGCAGCCACACGGTCTCGTAGACCTGCGGCCACACGCTCGCCATGCCGATGCCGAAGGCGAGGAAGCCGACGGCCTCAGGGGACAGGTGCGTCGAGAGCGTCACGACGCCGACGATCGCCGCGGCTAGCGCGAGCGCGCGCTTGGCCCGGCTCCACGCCGCCGGCACGAGCAGGACGATCGCGATCGCGCCGCTGACGAGCAGGACGTTGCCGGGAATCTGGGGCAGTGACCCGGCGCGTACGCCGTAGGTCATCCAGGTCGAGCACGCGATGGCGGTGAAGGCCCAGGTCCAGGGCGAGACGCCCGGCATGTGCGGGTGGCGCACGATGCGCAGGATCTGCGGGACGACCATGGTGACGCCGATGGCCGAGCCGACGTAGGCCAGGGTCAGCGCGAGGGTGTGGACGGTCACGATCTTCTTCCGGCTGTGTCTTCGGTGGTGTTCTCTGACTTCTGTATGGATACAGTCTGGAACGATACAGGACGGTTGAAGACCGAGCAATCACGTTGAGCGGAGGGAGAGCAATGTCCGTCGAACGGCCCACGCTCGACACCGTCGCGAAGGCCGCAGGCGTCTCACGGATGACCGTCTCGAACGCCTACAACCGGCCCGATCAGCTCTCCGCAGCGACCCGCGAGCGTGTCCTCGCGGCCGCGGCAGCGCTCGGCTACGGCGGCCCCGACCCGGCCGGTCGATCCCTGCGCCGCGGTCGGGCCGGCACGATCGGCGTCATCCTCACCGAGAGCCTGTCCTACGCCTTCACCGATCCCGGTCTCGTGCAGTTCCTCCGTGGGGTCGGAGACGAGATGTCGGCAGCCGGCCAGGCGATGCTGCTGCTGCCCGCCGACGCCGATGACGACGGCAGCCTGGTGCGCAGTGCGATCGTCGACGCCTTCATCGTCTGCTCGATCCGCGATGACGACCCGGCTGTGACCGCGGTGCGCTCCCGCCACCTCCCCTTCGTCTCCTCCGGCTCTCCGCGACTTCCTGCCGCGCCCTATGTCGGCATCGACAACCGCAAGGCGGCCGTCCTCGCTGCGGAGCACCTACTTGCGCTCGGCCATCGCAGACTCGGGATTGTCGGTGTGCCCGAAGAGATGCCAGTCGCGCCGGACTCTCGAGTCGTCCGCACCCGGCAAGGGTTCGCGGAGCGCGTTGCCGGGTTCGTCGCGACCGCAGCGGCCGTTGGGATCGACCCTGACTCCGTCGTCGTGGCGTATGCCGAGACCAATGCCGTCGACTCCGGCGCCGAGGCAGCGACCCGGCTGCTCGGCAGGCGTCAGCGCCCCACCGCGATCTTCGCCGTCAGCGACGTGCTGGCACTCGGCACACTGTCTGCAGCAGCGAGTCTCGACATCACAGTTCCCGGTGAGCTGTCCGTCGTCGGGTTCGACGACATCGACGAGGCCGCGCACAGCCGACCGCCGCTGACGACCATCGCGCAGGACCTCCGCGAGCAGGGGCGACAGGCCGCACGCCTCGCGCTCGGGCTCGTCGAGGGCAAGACCACCCGCTCGCGGCCCTGGCGACCGCACCTGCTCGTGCGCGAGAGCACGGCCGTGGCACCCCGCTCGCGACGCGGCACCGGCGTGACCGCGGTTACCGGGGACGCCGTCGTACGCGACCTACGTCCCTCTCGCCCCGGTGCGACGCATTAGTTAGCGTGCACAAGACAACTATCACGCGCATCATGGCGTGATGAGCGACTCCACGAGCACACCTACGGAAAGCCGCGCTTCCAACACCTCCCCGGGGGCCACAGGCGGTCGGATCCACCAGGACCACCCGCGCTACAAGTGGGTGGCGCTGTCCAACACCACGCTCGGCATGACGATGGCGACGATCAACTCCTCCATCGTGCTCATCTCGCTCCCGGCGATCTTCCGCGGGATCGACCTCGATCCCCTCGATCCCGCCAATGTCAGCTATCTGCTCTGGATGCTGCTCGGCTTCCTGCTCGTCACTGCGGTGCTGGTCGTGACGTTCGGTCGCCTCGGTGACATGTACGGTCGCGTGCGCATCTACAACCTCGGGTTCGTCGTGTTCGCGCTGTCATCTGTCGCGCTCTCGCTCGTGCCGTGGAGCGGCGAGGCCGGTGCGTTGTGGCTCATCGGGTTCCGCGCCGTGCAAGCGGTCGGTGCGGCGATGATCATGGCCAACGCGACAGCGATCCTCACTGACGCGTTCCCCGTCCACCAGCGCGGCACGGCGCTCGGCATCAACCAGATGGCCGCGATCGCCGGCTCCTTCCTCGGTCTCGTGATCGGTGGCGTGCTCTCGGAGTGGCACTGGCGCGCGGTGTTCTGGGTGAGCGTGCCGTTCGGCATCGCCGGAGCGATCTGGTCCTACCGCTCACTGCACGAGGTCGGCGCGAAGCACCACGGCAGGCTCGACATCCCCGGCAACCTCACCTTCGCACTCGGTCTCGGCCTGCTCCTCACCGGCGTGACCTATGGCATCCAGCCCTACGCCGACAGCGCCATGGGCTGGGGCAACCCGTGGGTCTTCGGCACGCTCATCGCCGGCGCCGCCTTCCTCGCCCTCTTCGTCGTCGTGGAGCGACGCTCCCCCGACCCGATGTTCCACCTCACGCTGTTCGGGATCCGAGCCTTCTCCCTCGGCAACTTCGCCGGGTTGCTCAGCTCGATCTCGCGCGGCGGGCTGCAGCTCATCCTCATCATCTGGTTGCAGGGCATCTGGCTCCCGCAGCGCGGCTACTCCTACGAGAGCACCCCGCTCTGGGCGAGCATCTTCCTGCTCCCGCTCACCGTCGGGTTCCTCGCCTCGGGTCCGCTCTCGGGCTATCTCAGCGACCACTATGGCGCCCGACGCTTTGCTGTCGGCGGTGCCCTCATCACTGCTGTGTCGTTCGTCGGCCTGATGGTGCTGCCGGTCGACTTCGCCTATCCGGCGTTCGCGCTCCTCACCTTTCCCAATGGCGTGGGCAGCGGTATGTTCAGCTCCCCCAACGCATCCGTCATCATGAACTCCGTGCCCGCGGCCCAGCGCGGCGTCGCATCAGGCATGCGGATGACCTTCTTCAACTCTGGCTCCGCGTTCTCGATCGGCGTCTTCTTCTGCCTCATGGTCGTCGGCCTCGCCTCGACGTTGCCGGCCACCCTGCACGCGGGTCTGACCGGTCAGGGCGTGCCCGACCAGGTGGCCGGCGGGCTCGCCGCCCTACCCCCGGTAGGCATCCTGTTCGCCGCCTTCCTGGGCATCAACCCGATCGCCTCGTTGCTCGAGCCCACCGGACTGCTCGGCTCGCTGCCTGCGACCAACGTGACGACGTTGACCGGCAACGAGTTCTTCCCCTCGCTCATCTCCTTGCCGTTCCACGACGGTCTCGTGCTCGTCTTCGCGATCGCGGCTCTCATGATGGTCATCGCGGCCATCGCCTCCTGGTATGCCGGTGCGACGCGCGCCGAGGTCGCCTCGATGCCCGACGCCGGCGAGCGGCTCGGCGAGGAGCCGCAGGACTACTCCCTCGTCGAGGGTGAGCCCGCAGACGACGGCGCCGGCCCGCTGGCCGCCGCGCTCGGTTTTGCCGGCAGGACCCACACGACGCAACGTGCCCGCGCAGCGAGCACCGACGAAGGAGCGCAGCGATGACCGCGTCCATCCGTAGGCACACCCCGGCCGACGTCGATGTCGCGCGGCTGTCCGAAGCGCTCAGCCGGTTCACCCGCGAGACCCGTCGCGACCTCGCGATGCCGTTGGGCGCCAGCAGCATCTCGGCGCTCGTCACCGTCGAACGCGACGGCCCGCTGCGGCTCGGTGACCTCGCTCGACACGAGGGCATCACGCCCGCGACGCTGTCGCGCATCGTGGCGGTGCTCGAGGAGGACGGCTATGCCCGGCGCACGACGGACGCCGACGACCGTCGGTCGTCGTGGCTCGAGATCACCGCATCGGGTCGGCGACTCCTCGACGGCGTGCGGCGCGACCGCGCCGAGATCGTCTCCGCGAGGCTCGATCGGCTGACCGCAGAGCAACGCGGTGCCCTCACCCGAGCACTCGATGCCCTCGAGGCCCTCTCGGCACAGGACTGACCGATCACCTGCTCGCAGGCCGACCTGCCGCTAGCGACGTGGAACGAGGCTCAGGCGCACCGGACCGGCAGCGTTGCGGACGAAGACCTGACCGCCGGGAGCGGAGAAGCGCTTCCAGCCGCTCGTCGTACCCGTCTCGATCCGCGCCCCGGGGTGAGTGAGCAACCCGACCAGGCGCGCGGCGTGCAGCACACGCATCGGCACACCGCCCCAGCCCGGCGCGTCCCACGCAGCCTCGGCGAGCAGCTCGGCCTGGAACGATCCGGTCGAGGGAACCGATGCGCGGAACTTCGCGACCGCCTCGTCGACCTTGGGGATGACGTCGCCGGCCATGCCGCGCTCGCCGGGCGACCAGGGCGACGTCGGCGGGAGCACCGCGAGCGACGACGACCCGGTCACGGCGTCGGGCAGCGTGATGTCGGTGTCGGGGCCGAGCCGGGGGACGTCGCCGATGACGTCGCGCAGGCGCCCCGCCGACACGGTCGTGTCGAGAGGCTCGATGACCGGCTGGCTCAGCGGCAGCGCGACGAAGACCAGCACATCGAGCGGGCACGGCGCGAAGATCCCGACGACGCCGCCTCGGGCCTGGACCCGCACTGCGGCGCGCTCGTCCCAACCGACGATCCGGCCGAGATAGGCCGCGAGGTGCAGCGCCTCGTCCTTGCCCATCCGGATCGACGTCATGACGGCGCCACCTGGTCGTCGGTCCACTCGGTGAGATAGTCACGCAGGTCGTCGGACAGCGGGGTCGGTCGCGAGGTGGTCTTGTCGACGAGCACCATGACCGAACGCGCCGTCGAATAGACGACGTCGCCGTCGGGCTCGCGGATCTCGTGGCCGAGGGTGTAGGACGTGCGCCCGACCTTCTCGGTCCAGGTGTCGATCGCGACCGGATGGGTCCGGAAGTGCAGCGAGCGCCGGTAGGCGATCTCGAGCGATGCCACGACCATCGACAGCTCGGGGTGCGACAGGCTGGCACCGCGCCAGGCCGAGAGCAGGTCGACGCGCGCCTCCTGGAGATAGTCGCCGTAGACGCTGTTGTTGACGTGCTGCAGCCAGTCGAGATCGGTGGTGCGCAACTGCAGGAGATAGCGGCGTCGTGGCATGCGCGTGCCGCTCAGTCGCGGGTGAGCTTGCGATAGGTCGCCCGGTGCGGACGAGCCGCATCGGCGCCCAGCCGGTCGACCTTGTTCTTCTCATACGACTCGAAGTTGCCCTCGAACCAGAACCAGTTCGAGTCACCTTCGTAGGCCAGGATGTGCGTCGCCACGCGGTCGAGGAACCACCGGTCGTGGGAGGTGATCACGGCGCAGCCGGGGAACTCGAGCAGGGCGTTCTCCAGCGAGCCCAGGGTCTCGACGTCGAGGTCGTTGGTCGGCTCGTCGAGGAGCAGCAGGTTGCCACCCTGCTTGAGGGTCAGCGCCAGGTTGAGACGGTTGCGCTCACCACCGGAGAGGATGCCGGCCTTCTTCTGCTGGTCGGTGCCCTTGAAGCCGAAGGCTGAAACGTACGCCCGGCTCGGCATCTCCACCTGGCCGACCTTGATCCAGTCCAGGCCGTCGGACACGACCTCCCACAGGCTCTTCTCCGGGTCGATGCCGCCGCGGTTCTGGTCGACGTAGGACAGCGTGACCGTCTCGCCGATCTTGATGTCGCCGGAGTTGGGCAGCGCGTCCTTGTCGTCGGTGACGTTGGTCGCCGCGGCGACGATCATCTTGAAAAGCGTGGTCTTGCCGACGCCGTTGGGCCCGATGACACCGACGATGCCGTTGCGCGGCAGGGTGAACGACAGGTCGTCGAAGAGCAGCTTGTCGTCGAAGCCCTTGGTGAGGCCGTGCGTCTCGACGACGATCGCGCCGAGGCGCGGGCCCGGCGGGATCTGGATCTCGTCGAAGTCGAGCTTGCGGGTCTTGTCGGCCTCGGCGGCCATCTCCTCATAGCGGTCGAGGCGGGCGCGGCTCTTGGTCTGGCGAGCCTTGGCGCTCGAGCGCACCCACTCGAGCTCGTCGGAGAGGCGCTTCTTGAGCTTGGCGTCCTTGGCGCCCTCGACCTTGAGGCGCATCTGCTTCTTCTCGAGGTAGGTCGAGTAGTTGCCCTCGTACGGATAGGCGCGGCCGCGGTCGAGCTCGAGGATCCACTCGGCGACGTTGTCGAGGAAG
>JANXWJ010000044.1 GCA_025351185.1 Candidatus Nanopelagicales bacterium | reverse complement strand
GTGCCGGGCTCGTGCTCGCCTCCGGCGCGCGCACCCGAGGCGCAGGTGCCGCGGGGCTGCTCAGCCACCCGGCGCTGGTGCACGTCGGCAAACTGTCCTACGGCTGGTATCTCTGGCACTGGCCGTTGCTGGTGATGGCGGGTGCGCTCGCGCCCATCGGCGAGAGCGACGGGCTCGACGACGTCGCTCCCCAGACCCCGGTGACCTACGTCGTGGTCGCCCTCGTGCTCTCCTACGTCCTCGCCGAGGTCTCGCACCGTTGGGTCGAGGACCCGGCGCGCACGTCGGCGTGGTTCACCGCCTCACGTACGCGGTCCCTGACCTTGGGTGCGGCACTCACCGTGACCTCGGTGCTGATCGCGACCATCGCGCTCCCCACGTCCGACGCGGCCGTCGAGGTGTCAGTCGCGGCACCAGCGGCTGCGGGTGCTTCCGCGGCCGGTGCCGCGAGTGCGGGCGGTGCCAAGGCCGTCGCCTCGTCTCCCGTCACGGTCGCGGCTCCCAAGCCGATGACGCCGGCGCAGGCGCGAGTCGACGGATCTGCGCCCACCGCCTGCTATCTCGGGTACGCCGCCACGACCGCAGATTTGTCGTGCCGTTTTGGAGATCCCCACGGCAGCAAGGTCATCGCGCTCGTCGGGGACTCGCACGCCGCGATGTGGCTGCCCGCCCTCGACAAGGCCGCGAAGGCTCAGGGGTGGCAGGTGTGGATGTGGTCGAAGTCGGCGTGCCCCATGACCGAGGTGGGCATCTATCTGCCCGCCTTCACCTCGCGTTACGCCGCGTGTGACGCCTGGCGTGCCGACGTGCTCCGGCGGCTGGCCGCACTCCCCCAGCTCGACTCGGTCCTCGTGGTCCGGAGCAAGGGCTATGCCAACGGTCTCGTGCTCGATGCCAACGGCAACACTGCCGCAGCCGCCGACCTGCCCGCCCTGTGGGAGAAGGGCACGCGCGACCTGCTCGCGCAGCTGACACCGCACGCGGCCAACGTCACCTTCCTGCGCGACACGCCGTGGTCGCTCACTGATGTGCCGGACTGCCTCTCGGCGCACCTGTCCGACCCGTCGTCCTGTGCACTGTCACGCACCCAGCGCCAGCACCTCGACCCGGTGCTCGTCGCGTCGGAGACCTCGGCCGCCGCAGGCACTGGCGGCGTACGCTTCATCGACGCGACAAAACTGGTGTGCCCCAAGGCGATCTGCCTCGTCGTCACACCGACGGGCATCATCGTCTTCCGGGATCAGCACCACCTGACGAAGACCTTCAGCGCCACCCTCGCGGCAGCGTTCGCGCGGCTGATCGCTCCGTCGATGGGCACGTAGTCGCAGCGTCATCGTCTCGATGGCCGGACTCGCTCCACGATCCCTAGGACGAGTCAGGTCGCGCGCGCGCGAGCAGGTCGATCTGCCGCCCGTCGACGGTGACGTCGGCGCTGTCGAGGGTGACTCGGTCGGTCTCGCCGGCATGCACGACGATCCCGGAGAACAGCGCGAAGTCGACCGGCAGCTCGGGGGTGGCGAGGCCGGAGAGCAGGAGGCGCATCTCCTCGACGGCGCTGCGACGCACGATCTCAGTCACCTGCGGGAGGTCCGGCACCACGCCGTCGCCGAGCACACGCCGCAGCCGTTGGACGAGCAGCGACTCCTCGACGTCATGCGGGTCGAGCACGACACCCGACACGCCATAGACGAGCGCCTGCCGCGCGATGTGGACGGCTCCGCACGCCGTCGTGACCCCAGGGACGCCCCGCCGGTGCACCATGCCCATGCGACCGTCGCCATCGACTCCGATGTGGGGAAACGCCAGCACCACCAGGCGATGTCGCCCACCGGCATCGGGCGCGTGGCCGAGCGCGGCAGCAAGCCCGGTGCGCCCGAGCAGCGGGAGGCCAGCGAGGCTCGACAGGTCGAAGCAGTGCCCCCAGTGCGACGTCACCGTGTCGATGAACGCGAACATCAGCTCGTCGCGGCACACCGACACGAGCGGCAGCGACAGGTCTGGCGTAAAGCCGTACGGCGCCAGCACCTCGCGCGTCCAGTCGAGCAGCGCGGACACCTCGCGCGTCTCGGCGTACACCCCACCCGAGCCGACCACGCCCACGTCCACACGCCCATCCAACCGGAGCACGCCCCACAACCGCCTGCCCAACCCCCAGATGTGTCCCGCCTAACCCCAGGGAACTTCGTGTCCCCTCAGGATGATCAGTGACCTTGAGGGGCACATCCTGACCGCGACTCGTGATCTTGGTCGGGCTATGGCGGTGCCGCCGGCAGTCAGCGGCGGAGAGCTGGCTCGCGCAGGACCCGGTCGAGGGTCGCGAGCAACCGGTCGGCGTCGGCGTCGGTCCAGACCAGCGGCGGCTTGATCTTGAGCACGTTGTGGAAGGGGCCATCGGTGCTGACGAGCACGCCGAGGTGGCGCATCCGCTCGATGACCCACGAGGCCTCGTCGCCGGCCGGCTCGAGGGACTCGCGGTCGCGGACGAGCTCGACCCCGAGGTAGAGACCGAGGCCGCGGGCCTCCCCGATGATCACGTGGTCGTCGGCCAGGGCGCGCACGCCGTCGAGGATCCGTCGCCCGACCCGCTCCGCGTTCTCTGGCAGGCGCTCCTGCTCGATGACGTCGAGCACGGCGTTGCCGATGGCAGCCGAGACGGGGTTGCCACCAAAGGTGTTGAAGTACTCCATGCCGTTGGCGAAGGATGCCGCGACCTCGGGCGTGGTGACCACTGCTGCCAGCGGATGTCCATCGCCCGCAGGCTTGCCGATCGTGACCACATCGGGCACGAGACCCTGCGTCGCGAACCCCCAGAACGCCGGACCGACACGGCCGAAGCCGACCTGCACCTCGTCTGCAATCATCAGGCCACCGACAGCGCGCACGTGCTCGGCGGCCGCCGCGAGATAGCCGTCGGGCAGCACGACCTGTCCGCCGCACCCGATCATCGACTCGACGATCATCCCGGCGAGGCCTCCGTCGCCGACCTCGCGCACGCACCTCGCGACATCGGCGGCGTACCGCGCTCCGACCTCAGGGCCGTAGCCGCGGAACTCTCCTCGGTAGGGATCGGGCATGGTCGCGACGTGCACCCACGGCGGAGCGCCACGACCTCCAGCGCCGGCATGCTTGTACGGGCTCACATCGATAAGCGCCTGGGTGTGACCGTGATAGCCGTGCTGGACGCAGATGAGGTCCTCGGCGCCGGTGTGCGCGCGGACCAGACGAAGCGCCAGGTCGTTGGCCTCGCTTCCTGAGTTGACGAAGAAGCAGACCGACAGCGGCTCGGGCAGGGTCGCCGTGATTCGCTCGGCATAGCGGAGCACCTCGTCGTGGAGATAGCGGGTGTTGGTGTTGAGCACCGCCATCTGTCGCGTCCCGGCCCTCACGACATGCGGGTGCGCATGACCGACGTGCGCGACGTTGTTGACCGAGTCGAGGTAGGCGCGTCCCTCCTCGTCGTACAGGTGGGCACCGATCCCGCGCACGATCCGCAACGGGTCGGAGTAGGACACCGACAGGTTGGGACCGAGCAGTCGGTGCCTCTCGATGAGCGTGTCAGCCACGCTTCGGTGCGGCACACCGGCGGTCAGCGAGCTCGGAAGTCCCAGCAGCAGAGCCGGATCCGGCGACAGCCCGAGCCAGGTCGTGCGCTGCGACGGCACGGCGACACCGGGGTAGTCGACCCCCAGCCCGAGCAGGTCGAGGATCACCTGCACGTGGACGTGCGGTGCCCAGTCTCCGTTGCGCGGCGGTGATCCGATCCACCCGATGACGTCGCCGGCGGCCACCTCGGCGCCTTCGCTCAGGTGCGACAGTGTCTCTGGCGAGAGATGGCCGTACAGCGACCAGAAGACGACACCGCCATCGGTCACGTGCTCGAGCATGACCATGGGGCCGTAGTCGAGCGGCGCACTGTTGTCGTGGACCCGGTGCACCCGCCCGGCGAGCGGCGCGTGCACAGCGGTGCCCGCGTGGGTCCAGACGTCGGTGCCGAGGTGCACGGTCCGGCGCTCGACCGAAGGGTCGTCCGAGCTCGCGAACTCCGGAGCCGTGTAGATCAGCCGCGCCTCGCCATAGCCACCGATTGCCACGGCGTCACGATCCCCGTCGACGTCGCGACGGATGAGCACGTCGAACCGCTCCGGCCCGGCGCCCACGTCGGCCGCCGTGAACAGGTCGCTGCCCACCGACAGGTCGAGCGCGAAGAGCCGGTGCCGGTCCCACGGCGCTCCGAGCAGCGGTGTCGACGCCGTCGATGCGAGATGCGTGCGCACGGCTGCGGCGTCCGGGTGCGGCTCGAATCCGCAGGCATCACGCAGCCGGTAGAGGGCACGCGCCGCAGGAATCGGCGTGAGCAGCGTGAGCGCCTGCCAGGCGGCACCCTCGTCGAGGGAGAGATACGGGTCATCGGGTCGCTGCGCGGACTGCGCTGCCGCGTGCGCGCCCGACAGAGCGAGACGACCGAGCATGAGGTCCCACAGAACCTCGAGATCTCCCTCGGTGAGCGGGAACTCCGCGTGGAAGCCCGCAGCGATGTCGCAGAGCGCGCCGATCGGATCGTCGGTCTCCATCGGGTGGTAGGCGGCGGCGACCGCGACCTCTGCGACGACGGCCGAGTGCACCAGGTCGCCGAAGTCGATGAGGCCGCACACACGCGTGAACCGAGCCGCAGGATCGCGCCGATCGCCAGGCTCGACGAGCACGTTGTGATCGTTGGCATCACCGTGGATCACTGCGGTGCGCAGAGAGGTCAGACGTGGAGCGACGTACGACGTCATCCGCGCGTGCACGATGTCGAGCAGCGCGAGACGGGCGGGATCTGTCACGGTGTGACGCGTCTCGTCGATGACCTCGGCGGTGCGCACGACGTCCCAGTGGAACTCGCGGTGCGCGTGCGGGTGGTCGAAGCCGTCGAGGCTGCGGGCGAGCCGACCGAGGGTGGTGCCGAGGTCCCGGCGCAGCGCCGCAGATCCGGGGGCGACATCGGCCAGGAGCACCCCCGGCAGATGCTCCATCAGTCGCACGAGGTGCCCGTCGATCTCGGTGATCTCCTCGCCGGAGAGGGAACGGCGGACACCCTGGACCGGCACTCCCCCGGCTGCAGCCCGCGCGGCGGCCTGGGCCTGTGCCTCGAGCACCTCGCGCAGCTCCAGCGAGTTGGCGATCTTCAGCACCCACACGCCGTCAGCGCCGGCGTCGACCCGGAAGTTGCGGTCGCGCTCCGACGGCAGCTCCGTCACCGTCCCGGAGACACCGAACACCTCGGCACAGATCCGCCGAGCGTCGTCGAGCGTGGTTGTCGGAGTGTGGTCGAGCAGCGCCATGCCAGCACCCTAGGCCGCCGGGCCGGTGGGACCGAGGGGGGTGCGATCTGTGCGTCACACCGGGGTCGTTCACGGTGCAACCACCTCGGTCACCGGCGCAGAGTGAGGGCATGGGCCGCCCCACGACCTCCTCACAGTCCGATGTCCGTTCGACCTCCCCCAGCGGTACGCCGCCACGAGTCGCCTGCCTCGACGGCAACGAGGCGGCCGCGCTCGTCGCGCACCGCCTCTCCGACGTGTGCGCGATCTACCCGATCACCCCCGCCTCGACCATGGGTGAGCTCGCCGACACGTGGAGCGCCGCGGGCAGGACCAACCTGTGGGGCTCGGTGCCCGAGGTGGTCGAGATGCAGTCCAAGGGCGGTGCTGCCGCCGCTCTGCACGGAGCCGTGCAGAAGGGTGCGCTGGCGACCTCGTTCACCGCCTCGCAGGGGCTTCTCCTCATGATCCCGACGATGTTCAAGGTGGGTGGAGAGCTCACACCGACGGTCCTGCACGTGGCCGCACGCGCCGTCGCGACCCACGCGCTCTCGATCTTCGGCGACCACTCCGACGTGATGGCCGTGCGCTCGACCGGCTGGGCGATGCTCTGCTCGTCCGACGTGCAGGAGGCGCATGACCTTGCCCTCGTCGCGCACGCCGCGACCCTGCGGTCGCGTGTGCCGTTCCTGCACTTCTTCGACGGCTTCCGCACCTCGCACGAGGTCGCCACAGTCCGGCTCCTCGACGACGACGACCTGCGCGCAGTGATCCGCGAGACTGACGTTCTCGCACACCGGGCCTATGGCCTCACGCCCGAGGCTCCCGTGATGCGCGGCAGCGCCCAGAACCCCGACGTGTTCTTCCAGTCCCGTGAGGCATCCAACACCCATTACGACGCGGTGCCCGCCACTGTCGCCGAAGTCATGGCCGAGCTCGGGGCACGCACCGGTCGCGACTACCACCTCGTCGACTACCACGGTCACCCTGAGGCCGACCGCGTGGTCGTCGCGATGGGGTCGGCCACCGGCACGCTGAGGGAGACGGTCGACGAGCTCGTACGCCGGGGCGAGAAGGTCGGCGTCGCCGTGATCCGGCTCTATCGACCGTTCCCTGCCGCGGCGCTCCGCGCCGCGCTGCCCGCAACGGTCACGCGCATCGCAGTCCTCGACCGCACCAAGGAGCCGGGAGCACCCGCCGAGCCACTGCACCTCGACGTGATGTCGGCCTTCGCCGGCGAGAGCGGCACTCTCATCACCGGCGGTCGATATGGCCTGGGATCCAAGGAGTTCACCCCTGCCGACGCTAAGGCTGTGTTTGACGAGCTGACAGTGGAGCAACCACGTCCCCGCTTCACCGTCGGCATCGTCGACGACGTCACGCACCTCTCCCTCGACGTCGACCCCACGTTCCACGTGCCGGCGCGCGCGGTGCAGGCGATGTTCTTCGGTCTCGGCAGCGACGGCACGGTGGGCGCTAACAAGACCAGCATCAAGCTCATCGGGGAGCACACCGACCAGACCGCCCAGGGCTACTTCGTCTATGACTCGAAGAAGTCGGGCTCGATGACCGTGTCGCACCTGCGCTTCGGCCCGGACCCGATCCGGTCGTCCTATCTCATCGACGCGGCCGACTTCGTCGCGTGCCACCAGTTCGGCCTGCTCACGCGAGTCGACGTGCTGGCCAGTGCGCGGCCGGGTGCCACGGTGCTGCTCAACAGCCCCTACCCCGCCGACGAGGTCTGGGACCATCTCCCCCACGGCGCGCAGTCGCACGTGCTGAGCAAGAGTCTCGAGCTGTGGACCATCGACGCCACGACGATCGCGCGCGAGGCCGGTCTCGGCCCGCGCATCAACACCGTCATGCAGCCGTGCTTCTTCGCGCTGTCGAAGGTCATCCCGGTCGACGCCGCCATCGACCTCGTCAAGGGCAGCATCGAGAAGGCCTACGGCAAGCGCGGCCCCCAGATCGTCGAGCGCAACCTCGTCGCGATCGACGCCGCGCTCGCGGGCATGGCGCGGGTCGACGTGCCCGCCGCCACCACCGCGTCGCCGAGCACCGTGCTCGCCGACCGCAGCGTGGTGGGTGAGCTCATCGCCGGTCGCGGCGACGCTCTTCCGGTCAGCGCCATGAGCATCGACGGCAGCTTCGCCACCGGCACCGCGATGCTGGAGAAGCGCATGCTCGCCGACGAGATCCCGGTCTGGGACCCGTCGCTCTGCATCGACTGCGGCAAGTGCGCCATCGTCTGTCCGCACGCGGCAATCCGGATGAAGGCGTTCTCTCCCGACGACGCAGCGATGGCGCCCGACGGGTTCAAGACCAAGGTCTACGGCGGCAAGGAGCTGCCTTCCGGCACCCTGCTCACCATCCAGGTCGCACCCGACGACTGCACCGGCTGTGGGATCTGTGTGGCCGTCTGCCCCGTGCACGACAAGGCCGACCCGGACCACAAGGCAATCGACCTCCTTCCTGCCGTCGACCACCGAGACATCGAGCGCCCGCACTTCGAGTTCTTCCTCGACATCCCCGACGTCGACCGTGCGGCCGTCCGCCACGACACGGTCAAGGGCTCACAGCTGCTGCGCCCGCTCTTCGAGTTCTCCGGCGCGTGCGCAGGATGTGGCGAGACGCCCTACCTCAAGCTGCTCTCCCAGCTGCTCGGTGACCGCATGGTCGTCGCAAACGCGACCGGCTGCTCCTCGATCTATGGCGGCAACCTGCCTACGACGCCGTGGACCAAGGACGCCAACGGTCGTGGCCCGGCCTGGGCCAACTCGCTCTTCGAGGACAACGCGGAGTTCGGGCTCGGCATCCGCCTCGGCGCCGAGCGCCAGGTCAACGACGCCCACCGGCTGCTGCGCGAGCTTGCCGACGGACTCCCCGCCGACGTCGTCGCACCGCTCATCGAGCGCGAGCCCGAGGTCACCGACGAGGGCGGCGTCGTCGCGCGACGGATCGAGGTCGCACGGCTTCGCGAGGCCCTCGTGTCGCACCCCGACGCCCGAGCGACGTCGCTCGCATCCCTCGCCGACGCGTTCGTGCCGCAGTCGGTGTGGATCGTCGGTGGCGACGGGTGGGCCTACGACATCGACTTCGGCGGGCTCGACCATGTGCTCGCCTCGGGTCGCAACGTCAACATCCTCGTGCTCGACACCGAGGTCTACTCCAACACCGGCGGCCAGGCCTCCAAGGCGACGCCTCGCGGTGCGGCCGCGAAGTTCGCGAGCACGGGCAAGGCGACCAAGAAGAAGGACCTCGGGCTCCTCGCCCAGGCCTACGGCGACGTCTACGTCGCTCAGATCGCTTTGGGCGCCAACGAGACTCAGACGGTGCGCGCGTTCCTCGAAGCCGCCGCGTGGCCCGGTCCGTCGCTGATCCTGGCCTATTCCACCTGCATCGCCCACGGCATCGAGATGTCGACCTCGATGGAGCACCAGAAGGCCGCCGTCACGAGCGGCTACTGGCCGCTCTACCGCTTCCACCCGAGCCCCGATGCTGGAGCTCACCCGTTCAGCCTCGACAGCAAGCCCCCGAGCACGTCGCTCGAGGACTTCAAGCTCGGCGAGACGCGCTACTCCGCGCTCGACCGCAGCGACCACGCGCGCAGCCAGCACCTGCTCGCGCTGGCTCAAGCCGACGTGGACGAGCGCTGGCACTACTACGAGCAGCTCGCGGGCGTCGAGCGGTCGCTGTCGGCCGAGCCCGAGGACGAGCTGGGTACGGCGGACCACGACCCTCGTGAGGCGCCCGGCGAGACAGCCGACTGAGCCCGGGGTCCTCGGCGGTGGGGCCGCCGAGGACCCCGATCAGCTGCGACGTCTCTGCGCCCTCGCGGCTGCCGATCCCCACCGGCACTCCCGCACACAGCCTGACCCGAACAGCCGTGTAGCACGCGTGATGGCGGTCCGAGCAGAACCGTCACCGCTAGCCTCCAGCCCATGCGTCGAAACTCGGGAATCGCTGCACTCATCGTCGTCCTAGGTCTTGCGCTCAGTGCCTGCGGCGGCAGCTCGGCATCGGACAGCGTCAACAACGCGATCGCCAACGCGTCGAAGGCGGCGTCCGCCGCAGCGAGTGCTGCCTCTGCGAATGCCGGAGAGACACCCGCACCCAACGCCGGCGCGGTGGACTGCAGTGGGCTCACCAAGGACGACCTCGCGAAGTACCTCGTCTACACCCAGGTACTCGCCCAGGTGCGGTCGACGAGCTCCGTGGCAGCCGTGAAGGCTGAGCGAGTCATCGACCGGAGAACCCGGCTCACGCGTCGCTGAGCACGCCCTTCGACGACGGTGAGGCCAGCCACTCGGCCACGCCGTCGCGCTGTTAGCCTCGCTGCCGTGGCGTCCGAACCGCACCTCCCGTTCGACCCCATCGACCGCGCCGGTGAGCTGTGGGAGCACAACTTCGGCGATGCCGATAACATGCGGGTCGCCACGTCGATCATGCGGGTGCAGCAGCTCCTCCTCAGTGCGCTCGACGCCCGGCTCAAGCCTTTCGACATCACGTTCGCGCGCTACGAGGTGCTCGTGCTGCTCACCTTCAGCCGCAGCGGCCACCTCCCGCTGAGCAAGATCGGCGAACGTCTCATGGTGCATCCCACCTCGGTGACCAACGCGATCGACCGGCTCGAGATGCAGGGGCTCGTCCGGCGCGAGACCGACACGGTCGACCGACGCCGGGTGCTCGCCTCCCTGACCGCCAAGGGCACGCGCGTGACCGCGTCCGCGACCCAGGTCCTGACCGACCTCGACTTCGGCATCGCGGGACTCGACACCGACGAGCTGCGCACCCTGTACGCCCTCCTGCGCCGGGTGCGGGCCGCCTCGGGCGACTTCCCCGCCGACACCTGACCGACGGACCTGGCTGGTGAGGCGAGCCAGGACGGGCACGTCGGGCACGAGACCCAGGCGGGTTCCGACCCTTGTCGACCGCTTTACATTCCCCTATGGTTTGTCAATCACCGACCGGAGGACGACGTGACGACGCTCGATGGCACCGGGACCATCCCTGCTGGGTCCGAGGATCGCTGGGTCGACCGCAAGCGTTATCTGTGGCTCGTCGCCCTCGTCATGCCGATGCTGCCTTTCGTGGCCGTCGGGATGCACTCGGTCACGGGAGCGGGGTGGTGGCTCTGGATCGGACCCATCGTGATCCTCGGCCTGGTGCCTCTCATCGACCTCGCCACCGGCCTCGACCGGTCCAACCCGCCGGACGACCTCATCGCAGCGCTCGAGGGCGACCGCTACTACCGCTGGTTGACCTTCCTGTTCCTGCCGCTGCAGTACGCCGGGCTGCTCACGGCCTTCTGGGTGCTCGCGCACAGCGACTTGTCCACGCTCGACAAGGTCGGGCTCGCCCTCACGGTCGGCTTCATCGGTGGCATCGGCATCAACACGGCGCACGAGCTGGGGCATAAGAAGGAGAGTCACGAGCGGTGGCTCGCCAAGATAGCCCTGGCCCAGAGCTGCTACGGCCATTTCTATATCGAGCACAACCGTGGGCACCACGTCCGGGTGGCGACGCCGGAAGACCCGGCGAGCAGCCGGGTGGGCGAGAGCTTCTACGCGTTCTGGCCCCGCACGGTCCTCGGTTCGCTCGTCAGCGCCTGGCGGCTCGAGCGGCGGCGCTATGCCCGCCGCAGCCAGCATCCGTTCCGGCTCGGCAACGACGTGCTCAACGCCTGGCTCATGACCGCGGCGCTGTGGACGGCGATGGTCGTCTGGCTCGGAGCCGGTATTCTCCCTTTCCTTGTCCTGCAGGCACTCATGGCGCTCACCCTGCTCGAGGCCGTGAACTACCTCGAGCACTACGGCATGCTGCGGCGCCGGGTCGGCGAGGGCGAACGGGAGCGCTGGGAGCGGGTGGCTCCGAGCCACAGCTGGAACTCCGACAACATCGCCACCAACGTGCTGCTCTACCACCTGCAACGCCACAGCGACCATCACGCCAACCCCACACGCCGCTATCAAGCGCTGCGCGACTATGACGAGTCACCGGTGCTGCCGACCGGCTATGCCGGCATGATCCTGCTGGCCCTCGTGCCGTTCGCCTGGCGTCGGGTGATGGATCGTCGGGTGCTCCAGCACTTCGGCGGTGATCTGAGCCTCGCGAACATCGCGCCGTCGCGGCGGGCCAAGGTCCTCGCGTCCTACCCCGCTGTCGATGCTGCCAGAGCGCCCGAGTTGGTGGCTGACGGCCCGGCTGACAGCGTCGACTCCCTGAGCACGGCAGCGCAGACCGCTGGTCAGTGGCTCGCCCTATGTCCGGGGTGCGGGTATTTCTACGACGAGTCGCTCGGAGATGCTCGAGAGGGCTTCCCAGCGGGGACTCTGTGGTCGTCGGTGCCTCGCACCTGGGTGTGCCCGGACTGCGGCGTCAGGGAGAAGGCCGACTTCGTCGTGACTCGCGCAGCCGACGCATGACCGAGGTGTCCTCACTGCGCCAGGAGATCATCACAGCCGCGATCGGGATCACGACTACGACCGGCTGGTCGACCGTCACCATGTCGCGGATCGCCGATCTCGTCGGTGTCAGCCGTCAGACCGTCTACAACGAGGTCGGGTCGAAACCCGAGCTGGCCCAAGCGATGGTGCTCGACGAGCTGACGCGGTTCCTCGCTGTCGTGGAGTCGTCCTTCGACACGTTTCCCGGGGATCTCCCGCGAGCGATCCGCTCTGCCGTGCGGGGAGTTCTGCAGCTCGCCGGAGACGACGTGCTGCTGCGCGCGATCGTCTCCGGCACCCACGGCGAGGACGTCGACCTGCTGCCGCCGCTCACCACCCGTGCGGAGTCGGTGCTGTCGGCAGCCCGCGCCGTCCTGGCCGTGCGGCTGTCGTCGTACGACTTGACCCTCACTGCTCGCGAGCAGGCCGCCGCGACCGACGCGATCGTGCGTCTCGTGCTGAGCCATGTCGTGCAGCCGTCGAGCTCCGTCTCGCGAAGCTCGACCGACCTTGCTGCCATCGCGCTGAGCATCCTGCGCATCGCGACGTGACGCCCGTCCGGGGCCGCGCGCATCGGCCGTCACCGCATCGCCGACAGTCTGATGGCGCTGCGAGGCGTGGGATAGTGACGAGATGCGCATGCGGAGGTTGACGGTCGGGTGCGACTTCACCTATGAGGCGGCCGTGCCGACACCCGCGATCTTCCAGGTACAGCCCATGTCCTCACCGGTCGCGACCGTGCTCTCCCAGTCGTGGTCGTCGACTCCGACGATGGGGCTGCGCGGCTACCAGGACGGCTTCGGCAATCCCTGCACCAGGCTGGTGCTGCCCGAGGGGGTCTCGTCGTTCCACTACACGGCCGAGGTCGACGTGCCCGATGCCGGCGAGGAGGTCGACACCTCGGCTCGTGAGGTGGCCCCGGCCGACCTGCCCGACGAGACGCTCGTCTACACCCTGCCGAGCAGATACTGCCTGCCCGACGTGCTCGGCAACGAGGCCTGGGAACGCTTCGGGGGTCATGCGCCCGGATACTCACGCGTGCAAGCCATCTGCGCTCACGTGAACTCGCACCTGACGTTCCAGTACGGCAGCTCGACAGCCTGGTCGACCTCCGACGACGTCAACAGCACCCGCCTCGGAGTGTGCCGCGACTTCACGCATCTGGCCATCTCCTACTGTCGGGCGCTCAACATCCCGGCTCGCTATGTGTTCGGCTATCTGCCCGACATCGACGTGGCGAAGGACCAGGACGAGATGGACTTCGCCGCCTGGATGGAGGTGTGGCTCGAGGATCGCTGGTGGACCTTCGACCCGCGCAACAACAGGACCCGCATCGGTCGTGTGCTGATCGGTCGCGGCCGCGACGCTGCCGACGTGGCCATGGCCACGACCTTCGGCGGCCCGTGGCTGCAGAAGATGACCGTGCACGCCGTCGACTCGCGTGGTGCCTGAGCGCGGCTAGCGCGGAGCAGTCCCACTGGTGCTGAGGGCGCCGGCCCGCGCCAGCTCGATCGCGCCGGTGATCGGTGCGGCTGTCACGATCGACAGAACGGCCGACGGCGCCCGCACCGCGAGCGCGCGGCGAGCACCCCCGAGCAAGAGCGGATCCCCGCTGGCACCGATTCCTCCGCCGAGCACCACCGGCACCGCCGCGGCCTCGAGCCCCACGCCCTCGAGGAGCGATCCCGCCAGCACCCCGATCTCGTCTCCCTGGCGCAGCACGAGGGCAGTCGCCACCGGGTCGCTCTCATGGGCGAGCGCGAAGATCTCGGGCGTGCGCGCCCACCACGTGGACACCGACAGCTCACCGCGGTGCACCGCGAGGATGACGTCGTACACGCTGGTGCGACCGGTCCACGACAGCAACGCGTCGCGCAGCGCCGTGGGCTCACCACGGCCGTCCTCAGCCCGCGCGGCGTGCCAGAGGACCTCCTCGGCGAGGCCGCTGGCACCGCCCCAGTCGCCCGACGTGTGCCCGAGGGCGACGATGCGCGAGACCGCGCCGTCGGCCCGCACCGCTGCCCCGTTGATCCCGGTGCCGCACACGACGACCGCAGCGTCCGGCGAGTCGGTGCCCGCACGCAGGAGAGCGAAGACGTCGTTCTCCACGACGAGCGACGTGCACGCCCACGGCAGGACCGAGAGTGCGTCGTGGAGCGCAGTCTGCTCGTCGTCGAGATCGATCGCGGTCAGGTAACAACCCGCGTGCACGACCTCGGACGCGGCGACCCCCGCCGCCGTGAGAGCAGCCGTCACCGCAGCAGCGATCACCTCGACCGCGGCAGGTATGCCCATGCTGTGGTGCGAGCACCCAGGACCGCGGTGCCGTCCGAGCACGGTCCCGGTGCGGAGTCCCAGCACTGCGACGTCGGTCTTGCTCCCGCCACCGTCGACCGCGACCACCCACGGCTCGACGGTCGTGGGGTGCGGGCTCATCTGCTGAGTGCTCACGTCCGGGCCCAGGGCAGATACGCCTGGTTGCCCGCGAGCAGTGCATCGGTCAGAGATCGGGCCACGTCGTACTGTCCCACGAGCGGGTGCGCCAGCAGCGCAGCGAGCACCCGATCGCTGCCGCCACGAGTCGCGGCTTGTAGCGCGAGGTCCTCGTAGGCCGAGACGTGCGCGATGAGACCGGAGTAGATCGGTTCGACAGCCGACGTGGGCCGAGGGCGGATGCCGCTGGAGGACACATCGCAGGGCACCTCGATGACGGCATCATCGGCCAGGAACGGGAAGAACCCGCGGTTCTCGACGTTGGCCACGTGCACGCCCGCGTGCGCGTCGTCGCCGAGCAGCGAGGCGATGAGGGCCACGGCTGCTTCGGAGTAGTAGGCGCCACCGCGCTGCTCAAGGAGGGCCGGCTTGGCCACGAGAGCAGGGTCGCGATACATCTCCAGCAGCTCAGCCTCGATGCGCTGCACCTCCGCCGCCCTGGTGCCGCTCGCCTTGAGCTCGCGCACGACCTCGTCGTGCCCGTAGAAGTAGCGCAGGTAGTACGACGGCACTGCGCCGAGAAGATCGAGCACCGAGCGCGGCAGCTCGAGGCGCTCGGCGAGATCGTCACCGTGCTCTTCGATCAGCCGCGGCAGCACATCGACTCCATCAACATGCACCTGCCGGATCCACGTGAGGTGGTTCAGCCCGACATGGTCGAGCAGGACCTCCTCGGGCCTGACACCGAGCCAGCCCGCGAACATGCGCTGGAAGCCGATGGCCACGTTGCACAGCCCGACCGCGCGGTGACCTTCCTGGAGCAGCGCCCGCGTCACGATCCCGACGGGGTTGGTGAAGTCGACGATCCAGGCATCCGTCGCCGCGTGCTGTCGCACTTTCTCCGCGATGTCGAGCACCAGCGGAACAGTGCGCATCGCCTTGGCCAGGCCACCGGCGCCCGTCGTCTCCTGGCCGAGACAGTCGCACGCGAGCGGGAAGGACTCGTCACCGGCACGCGCTGCCTGGCCCCCGACCCGCAGCTGGAGCAGCACGGCAGAGGCGCCGTCGACTGCGGCCTCGAGGTCGGAGGTCAGCACGAGCCGGGTCGATGCTCCCCGCTGGTCGAGGATGCGTTGGGCGAAGCCCCCCACGACCTCGAGCCGAGGTCCGTCGGGGTCGAGCAGCACGAGCTCGCTGACGTCGAGCACGTCACCGAGGCGGGCCAGCCCGTCGACGAGCTCGGGGGTGTAGGTCGAGCCACCGCCGACCACCGTGAGCTTCACCCGGTCATCCCTTCACTCCGGTCAGCGTGATTCCCTCGACGAATATCTTCTGGGCAAAGAAGAACACGAGCAGGACCGGAAGCATCGCGAGCAGGGTTGCCGCCATCGTGAGGTTCCACTGCACCTGATACAGGTTGCGGAACGACGCCAGCCCCAGCGAGATGGTCCAGTTGTCGGGGTTCTCGCTGGTGTAGAGGATCGGACCGTAGAAGTCGTTCCAGCAGAAGAAGAACATGAACATCGCCGTCGCCGCGATCCCGGGCTTGGCCATCGGCAGGATGACCTTGGTCATCACTCGCCACTCCGAGCAGCCGTCGATGCGAGCAGCATCGGCGTACTCCTGCGGGATGGTGAGGAAGAACTGCCGCACCAGGAAGATGCTGAACGCGTCTCCGAGCAGGTTGGGCAGGATCATCGGCCACAAGGTCCCGGTCAGGTGCAGCTTGGTCCACATGACGTAGATCGGCACCTGGGTGACCTGAGGCGGCAGCATCATCATCATGAGCACCACGACGAAAGCCACGTTGCGGCCTCGCCACTGCAGACGTGAGAGGGCGTACGCCGCAGGGATGCTCGAGAGCAGCATGAAAGCAGTGGCCAGGCCCGCATAGACGAGCGTGTTGCGCAGATAGAGCCACATCGGCGCCTTGGAGAACACCTCGATGAAGTTCTCCGGGTGCCAGCTCTGCGGCCACAGGTCCGAGGTCAGTGCCTGCTGGCTCGTCATGAACGCCTGCAGCGTGATGAAGATGAACGGTGCGATGAACACGACGGCGACGGCGACGCCCACGGAGTGGTCGGCGACGAAGGAGAGCCGCCGCCGGCGGCGCTGCTTGCTCTCACCGCGGCGATCGATGGTCCGGTGCGCCGGTGCACCGGTCACCGGTGCAATCAGGGTGGTCATCGGGTTCCCTCCACGCCATACACAAGACTTCGCGCGCGTCGAAGGAGCACGAGCGTCACGGCGAGCGAGATCACGAACATGACGACCGCGAGGGCCGACGCATAGCCGAGGTAGTAGTTCTTGAAGCCCATGTTGTAGAGCCACTGGGCATAGGTCAGCGTCGAGCCTTCCGGATAGCCGAGGAGCGAGGAGTTTCCGCCACCTGTCGTGGCCTGGCCCGAGGCGACCGATGCGGCCACGACAGCCTCGGTGAAGTACTGGAGCGCCGCGATGACGCCGGTGATGGCCGCGAACATGAGCACTGGTGAGATGTTCGGGACGGTGATGTAGCGGAACCGCTGCCAGGAGTTCACACCGTCGAGCGATGCTGCTTCGTACTGCTCGCGCGGGACGTCGAGCAGGCTGGCGAGGAAGATGATCATCAGGTCGCCGACACCCCAGAGACCGAGCAGCACCAGCGACGGCTTGGACAACGCAGGGTCGTTGAACCACAGCGGCTCCGGGAGCCCGAGAGCGCCGAGAACCTGGTTGACCGGGCCGGTCGCCGGATTGAACAGGAACACGAAGGCCAGCACACCAGCGACCGGCGGCACGAGCGAAGGCAGGTAGAACACCGTGCGGAAGACTCCGAGCCCGCTCTTGAGTCGGGTCACGAGCGACGCCACCGCAAGACCGAAGAGCATCCGCCCCGGCACCAGGATGACGACGAGCCACAACGTGTTGTAGGCCGCGGTCCTGACCTGTGGGTCCTTGGTCGCCATGAACGCGTAGTTGCTGAACCCCACCCACTTCGGCGGCGACAGCAGGTCGTAGCGGGTGAAGCTGAGGTAGAGCGTGTCCAGCAGCGGGTAGACGAAGAAGATCGTCACCCCGAGAAGCCAGGGCGTGAGGAAGGCGAGCACCGTCAGACGCTGGCGGCGACGACGTCCGCGCACGGCCGGGTTGAGGGTCCCGACCGAGTGCGTCTCCGCGACGAGCGTCACGGGGCCTGGCCCAGTGCCAGCTGGTCGTTGATCTGGGTGTCGACGGTCGTGAGTCCCGCCGCGAGATCAGGCACCTTGCCGGCCTGCCACTGCTCGGTGAAGGTGCCCAGCGTGTCCTGATAGGCCTTGCCGCTGGCCGTCGTCGGCGTCGTGGAGCTCTTCGCGTTGGCGAAGACGTCGAGGAAGGTCTGGTAGTTGGCGTCCTTGTCGAGCCTGGGCGACTCGAGAGCCGGAGTCGTGGTCGGCACGTTCTTGATTGCGTTGGCCACGCCGACCACGGAGTCTGTGTCGGTGGAGAGGAACTTCACGAGAGCCCAGGCTGCCTCGGGGTTCTGTGCGCCTCGACCGATGCCGATCACGTTGCCGGTGACGTAGCCAGATCCATAGAGCTCGGGCTTGGCGTCATCGACCGGGAACGGTGCGGTGGCGTAGTCGAGCGACGGTGCCTCGGCCTTGATGAAGGCACTGCGGTACTCACCGTCGATCATCATCGCGACCTTGCCCTTCTCGAAGGCATTGTCGGCGGAGAACTCTTGACCGAGGCCAGCGGTGAACCGGGTCAGCTTGTCGTAGCCGTAGAAGTCGACGAGATCCTTCTGCCAGGTCATCATCTTCGCCCAGCCCGGGTCGGTGCCGATGTTGGACTTTCCCTCGGCGTTGAACCAGGTGGCACCGAAGCTCGGTGCGAAGTGCGCGGGCGCGTTCTCGTAGAAGCCGAAGCTCGGGACGAAGCCGGCGACCTGGATCGTGCCCTTGCCGTCGAGCGCGGTGAGCTTCTTGGCCATGTCGGTGAGCTCGGTCATGGTCTTCGGGGGGGCCGAGAAGCCGGCCGCGGCGAGGAGCTTCTTGTTGTAATAGAGGCCGTAGGTGTCCGACAGCATCGGCATCGAGCAGCGCTTACCGTCGAACTGCGTGTAGTCACGTACGACCGACGGGATCTGGTTGATGTCGACACCGTCGCGCGCGATGTAGGCCGACAGGTCCTGCCACGCGCCGGTCGAGCAGAACTTGCCGATCTGGTCGGTGGAGTAGGACAGCACGACGTCGATGGGCTGTCCGGCCGCGATCGCCTGGATCGTCTTGTCGTCGTCCTGGCCCTTCTTCACCTCGACCTTGACCCCGGGGTTGAGAGCGACGAACTTGTCGACGGCCTTCTGGATTCCGTCCGCCTCGCGATCGGTGAAGAAGTGCCAGAAGGTCACCGTGCCGGTGAGCTTGGTCGGAGCGCTCGACGACGGCGCGGCAACTGTCGTGTCCGAGCTGCCACAAGCGCTGACGAGCAGCGAAAACCCGGCTGCGGCTGCGAGCAGTGCGGTCGAACGGCGTCGTCCTGGGGTGATGCGCATGTCAGTGGACCTCCTCGGCGGTGCGGGGCGTGGGAACGGTCGAGCTCGGGATCGGTCTCGGTGAGTGGGCGGGGGGCTGCTCGGAGGCAGCGGGTGCGGCGGCTGCGCGGTTGGCGGCGTCGAGGAGCCGGTCGCGGACCCGGCCGGTGGCGACGACGTGAGCGCCGACCATGCTCGGGTCACCCGTCACGGTGCTGGCGACGATCCGACAGTCGAGCGGGCTCACCGCTCGGAAGGCGGTGGTCGTCCGCTGCGCAAGCGAAGCGCCACCGGCGCGTCCGACAGCTCCACCGATGACGACGAGACCGGGGTCGAGCACGGCGACGATGACAGCGAGGCCCAGGGCGATGCGTCGAGCCAGCTCGTCGAGGAACGCACCGGCGGCCGGGTCCGAGTCGTGTGAGTCGGCCGCGCGCTCGACCACTGCGGCAGCAGTACGACCGGAGATGCCGAGGTCACGCGCGAGGCGCAGCACAGCCGCGCTGCCCACGACGTCCTGGAAGTCGGGGTAGGCGGATCCCGGGGTTCCCATCGAGCCCGCGGGTGCGGGCACGGGGATGTAGCCGATCTCGCCAGCACCTCCGGAGACGCCGCGGTAGAGGGTGCCGTCGAGGTCGGTTGCGAGCCCGATACCCGCCGCGAGCCACAGCAGCGAGGTGACGGCGGAGCCGCTCGCGGCTCCCGTCCCGCGCTCGGCGACCAGCGCGAGGTTGACGTCGTTGTCGAGCGTGACGACGGTGCCGACGCCGAACTCGCGAGCGACCGACTCGGCGATCCGCGGTGCCGTCCAGTCGGGGATACGGTCGGCGTAGCGCACTCGGTCAGCACTGACGTCGTAGGAGCCCGGGAGTCCGACCACGATCTCGGCGATGGTCTGGATCGACACGTCAGCTGTTGACGCAGCCTGCTCCACGAGGGCTCGCGTCACGGCGCCGGCCCCACGCGGGATCTCGCCGCGTCGCATCGTGGCGCCTCCGAGCACAGTGCCCCGCGCATCCACGATGTCGCACGTGACGCGCCCGGGCTCCACGGTCAGCGCAGCGCCGCGTACGAAGTGGAGGGCCGGACCGTGCAGTCGACCGTTGGGCCCCCTCCGTCCGAACGTCTCCCCCGCGTCGACGATCAGTCCCGCCTCCTCGAGCCGAGACAGGACCTCCGCGATGGTGGGCTTGGACAGCCCCGAGCGCTCCGACAGATCCGTGCGCGAGCTCGCGCCGGCCGACAGCAACAGCTCGAGCACTGTCCGGTCGTTGAGGGTCCGGAGCAGTGCTGGCCGCGCCGGCGACGTTCGGGTCATGAAACCCCCTTCTAATCGGAAAGGTTCCTGTTAGATTGCGCAGAAGGTAGATCGTGCCGGTGCCCCGCGTCAATGGCGACGCGCCACGGTTATCCGGTCGTGACCACCGATGCCGTGCCCGCCCGGAGCAGTGAGGAGCACCCATGAGCCCCGAGAGCTCCGGCTCCGTCATGCGCAGCGAGATCGAGGAGCAGCCGTCATTGCTCGCTCAGGCGCTCGACCAGTCGATGTCAGAGATCCGCGGTGTCGCAACGAGTCTCCGGGCTCGTGCTCCGCGCTTCGTGCTGTTCGCTGCGCGAGGGACGAGCGACCATGCGGCGCTGTACGCCAAATATCTCGTCGAGGTGAGGCTCGGTCTCCCGTGCGGGCTCGCGTCTCCGTCAACCACCACCGCCTACGCCGCACGACCCGACCTCACGGACGTCCTCGTGGTCGCGGTCTCGCAGAGCGGCGGCTCTCCCGATCTCGTGGAGTACGCGAGCGTCGCTCGGGAGTGTGGCGCCACGGTGCTGGCCGTCACCAACGAGCCGGGCTCGGCGCTCGCGGCCACGGCCGAGCTGCACATCGACGTGCGCGCGGGAACCGAGCACGCCGTCGCGGCCACGAAGTCCTACACCACCGAGCTCCTCGCGCTCTGGCTCCTCGTCGACGCCTGGACTGGTGGTGATGCCACAGTTGCACACGCTGTGCCAGCGGCCGCTGGCTCAGTCCTGACGTCGTACGACGAGGTGGCGCGTGTCGCGGAGCGCTATCGCTTCACCGATCGCATGGTGCTGACGGCGCGTGGCTACTCCTATCCCACGGCGCGCGAAGGTGCCCTCAAGCTGATGGAGACGTCCTACGTCGCCGCTCACGCGTTCAGCGGCGCGGACCTGCTGCACGGTCCGCTGGCGATGATCGACGAGGAGCACCCGGTGATCGCCTTGGTGCCGGAGGGCGTCGGCGCGATCGCGATGCGCCCGGTGCTGGAGCGGCTGCGGGCACGGCACGTCGACCTCGTGGTGCTCGGTGGACCGTCGTCGACGTCCTACGGCACCTCGAGCGTGCTGCTCGACCATGGGCTGCCCGAAGATCTCGCGCCGATCGTCGACATCATCGCTCTGCAGCAGCTCGCCCTCGTCATGGCGACGTCACGAGGGTTCGACCCCGACAGCCCCCGAGGCCTGTCGAAGGTCACCGAGACCTGGTGATGCCGGGAAGCAGCACTCGACTGTTCAGGCGCGGTGCGGGAACCGGCCGAAGTCGGGAGATCGCTTCTCTCTATATGCATCTCGGCCCTCCTGCGCCTCGGCTGAGCCGTAGAACAGCAGGTTGGTGTCGTGGGCGAGCTGCTGGATCCCGGCATAGCCGTCTTCCGACGCGTGAAAGCTCGCCTTCATGAGCCGAAGGGCGAAGGGCGAGAGCGCGAGCATCTCGCGGCACCACTGGACCGTCTCCGTTTCGAGGTCGGCCAGCGGGACCACTGTGTTGACGAGGCCCATGTCGAGCGCCTGCTGGGCGTCGTACTGCCGGCAGAGGAACCAGATCTCCTTGGCCTTCTTCGGGCCGACGAGGTCCGACAGGACGCTTGCACCGAAGCCGCCGTCGAACGAGCCGACCTTCGGTCCGACCTGTCCGAAGCGGGCGTTGTCCGCGGCGATGGTCAGGTCGCACACGAGGTGCAGCACGTGGCCACCGCCGATCGCCCACCCTGCGACCATGGCGACGATCGGCTTCGGGCAACGCCGCATCTGCACGTGCAGGTCGGTCACGTGGAACCTGCCGGTGGCACCGTCGTCGAGCTGGTAGCCGCTGTCGCCACGGACCCGCTGATCGCCGCCTGAGCAGAACGCCTTCTCCCCGACCCCGGTGAGGACGATGACGCCCACCCGCTCGTCCTCGCGGGCCACGGTCAGCGCGTGCGAGATCTCGATGATGGTCTGCGGCCGAAACGCGTTGTGCACCTCGGGACGGTTGATCGCGATCTTCGCGATGCCGTCGGCCGTCGTCGCATAGACGATGTCGGAGTAGTCACCGGATTCCGTCCAGACGACGGGCAGAGGCACAGCGTCAGCGTCAGTCATGTGCCCATTGTGCTGGTCGGCGCTCGAGACCGCCCCACCGAGTGGGCAGTGCGGTTCAGGCGTGCTCGGGTCGGGTCCGGGGCAGCCGGGTGATGAGGCTCGAGGTGTCCCACCGACGCCCGCCGGACTGCCAGACCTCGGCATACCACTGGTCGACGAGTGCCGTCATCGGCAGTGCCGCACCGGCAGCGCGTGCCTCTGCGAGGGTGTTGGCGAGGTCCTTGCGCATGTGCTCGACCGCGAACCCGAAGTCGAACTCGTCGGCCGCCATCGTGGAGTGTCGGTTGGCCATCTGCCACGAGCCGGCCGCACCCGCGCCGATGGTGTCGAACACCGCCTCGATGTCCTGGCCGGTGCGCTGCGCGAACGCCACCCCTTCGGCCAGTCCCTGCACGACTCCGGCGATGCAGATCTGGTTGACCATCTTCGCGAGCTGCCCTGCACCGACCGGCCCCAGCAACCGCCGCTTGGCGCTGTAGGCGGCCATCACCGGCTCGGCGCGTTCGAAGTCGTCCTCGGTGCCGCCCACCATGACGGTCAAGGTCGCGTTGACCGCACCGGCCTGACCGCCGGACACCGGCGCGTCGAGGAATCCCACGCCGCGGTCGGCACACGCGTGCCCGGCCCGCCGCGCGGTCACTGCGGCGACGGTCGTGTGGTCCACGACGATCGACCCGGCGGCCGCACCCGCCAGCACGCCATCGTCACCGAGCAGCACCTCGTTGACCGAGGCGTCGTCCCCGACGCACATCATGATGAGGTCGGAGTTCTCCGCAGCCTCGCGCGCCGTGTCGACCACTCGCGCGTCCGAGTGCCCGACCAGCCACGCATCCGCTCGTTCGGCGGTGCGGTTCCACGCGGTGACAGTATGACCGGCCGAGACGAGATGTCCGGCCATGGGATAGCCCATGACCCCCAGGCCGACGAACGCAACCCTGGCCATAGCGCCTCCTCGGTCGTCCACGTCACTGTCGACGCGCAGGTGAATCGCGGTGCCGCGACATCTGTCTCCAGTCTGCTGCTTCGCGCGGCCGACCGCCGCACCCCGCGCCGCAACCCGGGAGCGAAGACCCGGGGTCGGGGCGCGCCAGCGTTCGCGCCTGCGGCGGTCGCTCGTGCGTCTCATACGCTGCGGGGATGGCCCCGGGTGCACCTGCGACGTCGGTGCGTGCTGATGCGTGGACCTGGGCCGTGCGGGTCTACCCCACGAGGTCAGCGGCGAGCGCGGCATGCAAGGCCGGGCACGTGAAGGTCAACGACGTGAGCGTGAAGCCGGCCCACGCCGTGCGCCCGGGTGACACGGTCCGCGCTGCCACCCCGGCCGGCGAACGGATCCTGGTCGTCACCGGCCTCATCGAGAAGCGCACGAGCGCCACGCTCGCGGCGCTGCACTACGACGACCTGACGCCCCCGCCGCCACCGAAGGAGGACCGTCCCACGGTGATCCTGCGCGATCGCGGGGCCGGCCGACCCACGAAGCGCGACCGTCGGGAGATCGACCGACTCCGCGGACGTGACTGACGAGGTCGATCCCTAGGATCGAATCATGGACGGGGCTGCTGGTTCGGCTGCGCGGACTGCCATCCGCGAGGCGCACGATGCTGCCGTCGCCCGGGGGGACGTCGGCTATGCCGACCCCGCCACCGGATTCTTCGTCTTCACGACTCCGGCCCTGCTGGCGAAGCGCACCTGCTGTGGCAACGGTTGTCGGCACTGCCCCTATGGCCGGGTCGCGGGCCAGACCGTGCCGCGATGACCGACGATGATCTCGGTGCGGCCGTCGCGCTGCCTGCACGTCCGGCTCGCGTGGTGTCGCTAGTCCCCTCGATCACGGAATCCATCGCGCTCACCTGCGCCGACGTGCTCGTGGCCGCCACCGACTGGTGCACGCACCCGGCCGGGCTCGACGTCGTCCGCATGCGCGGCACCAAGAACCCCGACTGCCGGGCGATCATCGACCTGGCCCCGGACCTCGTCGTGGCCAATATGGAGGAGAACCGCGAGATCGACGTACGCCGGCTGCGCGGGGCCGGAGTGCCCGTCTGGGTGACGCGCATCGAGACGCTCGACGAGGCGTTCACATCTCTGCGCCGGCTCTTCACCCTAGCCCTCCAGGTGGAGATCCCGCCATGGTTGCTCGAGGCAGAGGCGATCTGGACGGCTCCGGCTACGCCCACGACAGCGCGTGTGGGCGTTGCGATCTGGCGTGATCCGTGGATGGTCGTAGGCAGCTCGACATTCACCGGCGACCTGGTCTCGCGACTCGGGGTCGTCAACGCCTTCGCCGACCATCCCGACCGCTATCCCGCCGTGTCGCTGGGCGAACTGCAGGACGAGACGGACCTCGTGCTGCTTCCAGACGAGCCCTATGTCTTCACCGCCGACGACGGCCCCGAGGCGCTCCCACGGGTGCGTACCGAACTCGTGAGCGGCCGCGACCTCACGTGGTACGGCCCGTCGCTGGTCGAGGCCAGAGGTCGGCTCACAACGGCCATCGCCGGCGCGTTCCGGACCTGACCGTGCACGTCACGACGCCTGCCCGACCGCGATCCCGGCCGACCAGCCCGGTGCACGGCCGCCCCGGGGCGGAGTCACGTCACCGAGCTCGAGGCCGGCCGTCAGGAGGATCCAGCTGACCACGGAGTTCGAGTTCCACATGTCTCCGGTGTGCCGCTCGTCGCGGCCCCAGGTCGGCGTCGGCACCCGGGCGACGCCGGCCCAGGCACGACGCACGAGCTCGGAGTCGTCACTGAGCCGATGTGCGCCGCCCACTGCCAATGCGAGATCGGGGATCACTCCCGCGCGCCAGCGATGTACCTCGTAGCGGAAGAACGGGGACCGGCCCAGCATGGGAAGCCCGACCGGCCCCTGCGCGACCGTGCCGCGGTCCTGCCCTGCCGCTCCCCACGCAGGAGTCATCTCGATGGCATAGCGGGCGCCGTCCAGGCTGATCTCGAGGGCTGCGTGATACAGGTCGCAGGGTGCCCGGTGCTCACGCCGCGCAGCCACTGCCTCAACGGCCCGCCCGCTCGTGCGCACGACCGGGAACCGGTCGCCAGCCCCCAGCGGCAGCCAATAGAGGTCGATGCTATCGGCACCGACGTATGCCGGCCGCGAGGATCCAGCGCGGCCGTTCACGTCGGTCACCCTAGGCATCGCGGCGCTTCAGCAGATAGGCATCGAGGGCGAGCAGCGCAGCCGTCCAGAGACCGAACACCCCGACGCCCTGCCACGCGGTGAGGAGGTCGTCCGATCGTTGTGCGGTCATGGCGATGCCCTGACCCGCGACCGTCGGCAGGTAGGCGTGGATGTGCTGACCGACAGTTCCCGGCAGCAGCAGCGCCAACGGTGGGAGCACGAGGAACAATCCGATGATGCCCGTGTTCGCACCGGCGGTGTGCCGCACGAAGGTGCCGATCGCGATCGCGAAGACACCGAGCACCGAGGCATAGAGACCAGCGCCGATCACCGAGCGGAGCACGTCGGGGTCACCGATCGACACGGGGGCGCGGGAGTTCATGATCGCGGCCCCGATGAAGAACGACGGGAACGCGGCAATCTCGGCGACGACGAACACGACGACCGCCAACACCAGCGACTTGGCGGCCAGCACGGGAGTGCGTCGCGGGACCGCAAGAAGACTCGCCCGGATCGTCCGATCGTGGTGACTACCAGGATCGAGCGCCCAGATGGTCGAGCGCACCGAACGCAGCTTCGTCCACTCCGACCCAAGCAGGTTGCCGAAGCGTGCGTGCGAGTCGCCCGTGACGATCGGGGTCGCGGCGTCAGACCTGACGATGCTCGTGGAGACGGCGGTGTCGTGCACTGACGCGGTCACGGGGTGCTCCGTTCCGGAGCGAGGACGGGAAGGCTGGGATCGGGCGCCGGGTCTGAGGCGGCCGTGTCGCGGACGTCGTAGTCGCGGACATCCTGCGTGCGTTCCATGAACGCGTCCTCGAGCGAAGCACGTCGAGGGCTCAGCTCGTGCAGGACGAGGCTCGCACGACCTGCGAGGTCACCGATGCGTACGGCATCCAGGACGTGCACGGTCAACATGCCTGTGTCATCGACCTCGACGATCGCACCCGCCGCCGTGAGCACCTCGCGGAGTGCACCGAACTCCGGCGCCTTGACCGTCACCGTCTGCTCGGAGTTGCGAGAGATGAACTCCTCCGTGCTGCTCTGAGCGATGAGGCGCCCAGGCCCGATGACGACGAGGCTGTCGGCGGTGAGTGCCATCTCAGTCATCAGGTGGCTGGAGACAAGGATCGCCGGCCTTCGCTGGCGAGGTACTTCATGAGGTTGCGGAACCAGAAGATGCCGTCGGGGTCGAGCCCGTTGACTGGCTCGTCGAGGATGAGCACCCGCGGGTCGCCGAGGAGTGCGGAGGCAATCCCGAGCCGCTGCCGCATGCCCAGGGAGAATCCGCCCACCCGGTCGTGGGCGACGTCGTGGAGCCCGACCAGGTCGAGGACCTCGTCGACGCGACGGCTCGCGATCCCCTGGTTCTGTGCGAGATACAGCAGGTGGTTGCGCGCCGAGCGCCCTGGGTGCACAGCACCTGCCTCCAGCAGCGCCCCGACGACGCGGAGCGGCTCCACCAGGTCTGCGTACTCCACCCCGTCGATCGTGGCGGTGCCGCCCGACGGCCGGTCCAGACCGAGGATCAGGCGCATGGTCGTGGACTTGCCTGCGCCGTTCGGCCCGAGGAAGCCGGTCACCCTTCCGGGGCTCACCGTGAAGGAGAGGTCGTCGACGGCTGCCTTGTTTCCATAGTGCTTGCTGAGGTTTCCTACCTCGATCATCAGATGCCTTCCGTTGGACGTCGTGCGACACGGTCGTGGGGATACCGAGGTCCTAGCGGTCGAAGCGCAAGAACCACGGGGACCATCCCGAGCGCCGCCCAGGTGAGGAAGGCGGGAGTCATCGCGGCACTGGCCAACGAGCTCGTCGGGTCGGCGTGCGACCCGAACCACTGGTCGACGGCGATGCCGAACGCTTCGAGGACCCAGGTGATGAGCAAGGCCGAGGTGAGCAGGTAGCCCCACGGCCGACCGCGCCACAACCAGTAGGCAGCAACCGCCATCAGCGGCAGCCACAACGCCAGGTCCTGGATGTAGACCGGCTGCGTGCTCACTCCCGCCTCGGCGAGGAAGGAGGCCGGGTCTGGCGCGGTGACGGTGGGCGCGATGCCCTTGAGCCAGATGAGGGCGTTCAGCGTCACGACGATCCAGGCGTAGACAGCGATGCCGCGGGCGGGCAACGGGCCGGTGACGCCGCGCGCGATCTCGGCGACATCCACCTGCGCGAGGAGTGCACCGATCGACCAGGCCGCCAACGACAGCATCGCGACGTAGAGCAGGAAGAAGCGGTTGTAGGGAGTGGCGAAGAGCAGCACGACGGCGTTGTAGAGCAGGTAGCCGGCCGATCCGAGCCACACGATCAGTGCGCGCTCGGAGCCGTGCGCGGCTGAGCGCATCGCGCCGATCATGAGCGGTGTTACGACACCCGCCACGACCAGAGCGGTGCCCCGTGCACAGCCTACTGCGGCAGCGGGTCCTGCGATTTGGTCCTTCGCGAGCAGGGTGGCGAGCCCGGCCGCCACCGCGACCCCTGCGAGGCAGGCCGCGAGCAAGTAGCTCGCGCGGCCTGGTCGGGGAGCCCGGTCAACGGCTTTGAGTGCCGGGGTGCGATACCAGCGGACGCTGGCAGTGGCGTGGGTGCTCAAGGGGCGCCTCGGATCCTGGTGCCGTCAGCGGCGGATCGTGTGTGCTCGCGGCGCAGATGGCCACGGTGGCAGCGCAACTGCTCGACGACCCAGGGGTGAAATGAACGTGCGGTTCAGGCCTATGGCACGGTGCGGCGCTGTCGGACGGGTGGCCCAGCAGGCAACGGCCGCGAACGAGGTGCGATGACTCGCTGATCCGCGAGAAGGTCCCGCGGACATTTCTGACTCTACGCCCGACGTCCCCTGCAGTCCGTGCGGCACCGACGCGCGCAACCATGTCGCCGCACAACCACGGCTGAGGTCGCGTCTCAGGCGACCGGCTCGACGTCGAGGGTGGGCAAGGAGTCAGCGCTGGCCTGCGCAATCTCGGGCACGAGCTCGTAGCTCTTGGAGTACGTGTCGAGAATGGCCACTCCGGCAGCGGCGAGCGGGATGCCGATGAGGGCACCCAACAGGCCCCAGATCGCATCTCCGACGAGGACCGCCGCCAACGCGATGGCCGGGTTGACATCCAGCGTCTTCTTCGAGACCCGAGGCGTGACGTAGTAGGTCTCGGGTCTGCTGGTAGACGGCGGCGAAGGCGACGATCGCGATCGCCTTCCACGGCGAGATGAAGACCGTGGCGAGCACCGGCAGGATGATGCCCAGATAGGTGCCGACGATGGGGACGAACTGAGCAGTGCTGCCGACGAACAGGGCGAACGGCAACCGGCAGGGCACACCGATGGCCACGGAGGAGACTGCGTGGAACCCGGCGGAGAGAGCAGCCAGGACGATCTTCGAGATCACATTGCCACCCGTCTTGGCGATCGTGATCTCCGAGACGGTCAGGAACACCCTCTGGGCATGTGGCGGCATCCAGCCCGCGATCGTGGCGAAGAAGCCCGGACCCGCGACGGAGTGAGGTTCAGCGACGACGTGATGGTCGTGGTGTCGAGCGTGGTGCCGAACCGGCCGTTGACCCGCTCGATGACATGGATGGCCAGCGTCGGGACCGTCGTGACGAACTCCGTGATCTGGTTGAAGAACAGTTGCCCGGAGACTCCCGCCAGCAGAAGGGTCGTAAGGATCGCACCTCCCCCCCATGATGGTCGTCGCGATGCCGCGTGAGCGCCCGTGCGCGACGAGTTCTCGGAAACCGGGTTCGAGCGCGATCGCGAAAAGCCAGGCAAGAACGACCAGGAACGAAAAGTGTCGCGCGACCTCGAACAGCCACAGCGACAGGAGGAGCGCTCCAGCGATCGCAAACACGATGACTGCCGAGCGTCGCACCGAGGCACTGTTGAACGATGTGATCGTCCGGGTAAGAGGAGTCACGGCCAGCGCAGACGAGGAGGGCGAGAGCTGACCCGGTCCGTCACGCTCGCCTGCGGCGGGAGTTGCTTCGCCCATGCAGATCCCGTCGGTGCCCCTCGGCGAGGACGCGTCGACACCCTGCGGTCACCGGCTGGTTGTACAGCCCGCATCGCCCGACCTTCCTGCCGGTGGCTGTCGATCCCGCCGGTGACTATCCCTCGCTGCTGCATTGCAGGTCCGCAGCTGGGCAGAGCGCTCCATCATGGGCGGCTCACCTCGGGGTGGCCGCGCAGTGATTGCCGGAACTGCTCGATGGACTCCTCACCGGCGTACGCAGCGGTCGCGCACCAGCGCGGTGACGCACCTCGCTTCTCGTTGACGGAGCTGCGATGACCAGCGCCCCAGGCACTAGCCCGATCGGCACCCTCCACGAGCTGGCGCACCTGTTGCCCCGACCGACGGCCTTCGTGTTCGGCGGTGGTGGCTCATAGGGTGCGCTGCACGCCCGGAACCGCGGTGCCCGGTCCATCGTGGTGCTCGACTGCGGTCTCCTCGGAGTGAACCCGGACCTGTCGCAGTCCATCGTCGACATCCTCGCGCAGTCAGTCGCGATCCAGTCGCGTCAGCAGGTGATCCACGACCTGACCGCCACCCTCGACGTTCCGGTCGTGTGGTTGTCGGGACCCGAGCTGACGGGCACGAGCCAGCTGGACTTCAGCCACAGCGAGGCTCTCGCCGAGAGTCTGCCTACGTCACGAGCCGGGCGATGCTCGCCGCCTTGGTCGGATCAGGACCGCTGGAGCCTGGGCTCTACGGGGGTCCTGCACTCGTCCGCAACGATCCCCGGATCGCCTCGCACGGATGGACTCCCGCACCTTCGAGCCAACTGTGGAGACTGGCGCCAGCGAAAGTCTCGGATACCGCAGCCGTGCCTGTGCGGGTCAGCGGCTGACCGGCCAGCTGTCGCCCGCCTTCAGCCGCAGGTCGAGCAGCGACGCGAGGGCGATCGACTCCCCGTCCCGTGCCCCGATGCCGGCCTGCAGCCTCGGCTCCTCCGCTGTGAGCTGCACGCCAGCGAGTCTCGAGCGCAGGCTGCGCCTGACGACCAGCACGTACATCTCTCCATCGTCGGCGACCGCTAGCGATCCGTCACGGCGCAGATACCAACCGACAAGACCGGTCCGGTAGGTGTCTCGGGAGTCGCCGCCGCGCGCGAGCAGCGGCGACACGGCCAGCCCTCGGCGCCGCGCCTGGGTCACGAACCCGGCGACGAGACCACGAGCCCGTGCGACGTCGTCGGCCCGCGCACGGGCTGCGAGCTCGGCCTTCGCCAGCACGTCATCTCGTCGCTGCTCGCTCCAGTCCGTCACACCGTCCTCCTGCCCGATCGATGCGGGGTGCCCGTCTGTGCCGCGAGCCGAACGACTGCCGCACGCGGTCGTGTGATGTGGAGTGCCTCCATGCCGCCCTCCGGCGATGCGTCGCGAACTGGTAAAGGTCAGCCGGCGAGGGCTGACGCCACGACGGCACGCGCCTCCTCCTGTACGGCCGCGAGGTGCTCCGGCCCGCGGAAGGACTCGGCGTACAGCTTGTAGACGTCCTCGGTGCCCGACGGGCGCGCGGCGAACCACGCGTTCTCCGTCTGCACCTTGAGCCCTCCCAGCCCGGCACCGTTGCCCGGGGCCGTGGTCAGGATCGCCGTGATCGGCTCTCCTGCCAGCGATGTGGCCGTCACCTGGTCGGGCGACAGCCTCGCGAGGATCGCCTTCTGCTCACGGGTCGCCGGCGAGTCGATCCGGGCGTACGCCGGTTCGCCGTAGGTCTCGGTGAGCTCGTGGTGGAGCTGCGACGGCGAGCTGCCGGTGACCGCCTGGATCTCAGATGCCAGCAGGCACATGATGATCCCGTCCTTGTCGGTGGTCCACACCGAGCCGTCTCGCTGCAGGAAGCTTGCGCCCGCGCTCTCCTCCCCACCGAAGGCGACCGACCCGTCGAGCAGGCCCGGCACGAACCACTTGAAGCCGACCGGCACCTCGAGCAGGCGGCGGCCGAGGCCGGCCACGACACGGTCGATCATCGAGGAGCTCACGAGCGTCTTCCCCACCGCCGCGTCGCTCGGCCAGCCGTCGCGGTGCCTGTAGAGATAGCTGATCGCGACGGCGAGGAAGTGGTTGGGGTTCATCAGCCCGGCGTCCGGCGTCACGATGCCGTGGCGGTCGGAGTCGGTGTCGTTGCCGGTCGCGATGTCGAAGTCTCGCTGGCGAGCGATGAGGCTGGCCATGGCGAACGGCGACGAGCAGTCCATCCGGATCTTGCCGTCCCAGTCGAGCGTCATGAAGCGGAAGGTCTGGTCGACGTCCGGGTTGACGACCGTGAGGTCGAGTCCGTAGTGCTCACCGATCGCACCCCAGTAGGCGATGCTCGCACCCCCGAGCGGGTCGGCGCCGATGCGCACCCCGGCGCTGCGGATCGCCTCGAGGTCGACGACCTGGTGCAGCTCGTCGACGTAGGCGCCCAGGAAGTCGTAGGTGCCCGGCGCAGCGCTCGCGAGCGAGACCCGTTTCAAGCCGGCGAGCCCGGCGCGGAGGAAGTCGTTGGCCCGGTCCTGGATCCAGCCCGTGATCTCGGTTCCTGCGGGACCGCCGTCCGGCGGGTTGTACTTGAAACCACCATCGACCGGCGGGTTGTGCGACGGCGTCACGCAGATGCCGTCGGCCCTCGCCCCACGAGCGTTGGCAACGAGGATTGCGCGCGACACCGACGGTGTCGGGGTGTAGCCACCGCGCGAGTCGACGAGCGCGTCGACACCGTTGGCGAGCAGCACCTCGAGCGCACTCACCGTCGCGGGCTCGGAGAGCGCGTGGGTGTCGGCGCCGAGGAACAGCGGACCGTTGATCCCCTGGGCAGCCCGGTAGTCGCAGATCGCCTGAGTCGTGGCGAGGATGTGGTCCTCGTTGAAGCTCGCCGAGAACGCCGACCCTCGATGACCGCTCGTGCCGAACGCGACCCGCTGACCCGGATCCTCGGGGTCGGGGTGCACGGTGAAGTACGACGTCACCAGCTTGGCGACGTCGACGAGGTCGGAGGAAGCTGCGGGCTGCCCGGCACGGGAGGTCATGCTTGGATCCTGGCACTCGGGACGGGGACGCGCCGAGGAAGGAGCCGCCCGGGTCAGACCGCGCGCAGCACGAGGAGGAACTGACCGCCACCAGGCTCGACCTTCGCCTGCACAGCAAGATCCGGTGCGAAGCGGGAGAGCCGGTCCACGAGCCACACCGCTGCCTCGTCGGCGTCGGACCTGCTCGGACACCGACCGACCACCTCCTGGCCGCCCTTGCGGCTGAGGCGATCCACGGTCGCGACGATCGGGGCCGGGTCGACCACGAAGAGATCCGGTGACCAGGGCACGACGGGCACGACCTTGCCCTTGCCGGTGTTGCACGCCCGGTGGGCGAGGCGCTCCCGGCCCATCGCCGCCTTCTTGCCCTTCGGAGCGAGTGCCGAGTCGACGCTGGGACCGCGGGCGGCGTTGACCGACGCCTCCGGGTCGACCGGCTCGTCGCACAACCAGCAGCGCCAACCTTCGCGTTCGCCGACCTCGTCCAAAGAGCTCATCACCCGAGGCTACGGGTCGCCGACAGACAGCCGGCCCGGGGAGCACCAAACGCCCTTCCCCCGTGGCCCCACCTGGCACACTCACCGCCACGGCCGAGCACGCATGCCCGGCCGTGGAGCACGGAGGTGGGGAATGCCCGAGACGACCGTGCGGTCCGAGACCGGTGTCACGACGCGGTCGTCGCTGAGCACCCGTCGTGTGGTGTTCCTCGTCATCGCCGCGGCGGCACCCATGGCCGCGATGGTCGGCAACGTCCCCCTGGCCCTCATCTACGGCAACGGCGCCGGGCTCCCCGCCGCCTACCTCATCAGCGCGCTGGTCCTGCTCTGCTTCTCCGTCGGCTACGCCGCGATGAGCCGACGCGTGATCAACACTGGCGCCTTCTACACCTACATCGCGAGGTCGCTCGGAAAGCCGTCCGGCGTCGCGTCGGCCTATGTCGCGGTGCTGTCTTACGGCGCGCTCACCTTCGGGCTCGCCGGCGCGTTCGGCTACTACACCGCGCTCGTCCTCGAGACCCTCGGGATCTCTGTGGCCTGGTGGCTGCTGGCGGCCGGTGCGGCGATCCTCGTGGCGTTCCTCGGCTATCGATCGGTCGACCTGTCGGCCAAGGTGCTGGGCACCCTCATGGTGCTCGAGTTCCTCGTCCTCATCGTCTTCAACGTGCTGGTCGTGGCGCAGAAGGGCACGGCCGCGTTTCCCGCCGAGTCCTTCGCACCGACCCAGGTGACGAGCGGATCGCTGGGCATCGCGCTGATGTTCGCGTTCTTCAGCTTCGTGGGATTCGAGTCAGCCGCACTGTACGGCGAGGAGACCCAGGACCCCGAGCGCAGCATCCCGCGCGCGACCTACATCGCCGTCGCGTCGATCGGCGTGTTCTACGTCCTCACCAGCTGGATCATCGTGGGCGCAGCGGGAGCCGACCAGGCCGCGGCCCAGGCCGGCGTCGACAAGGGCGTCTTCGTCTTCAACCTCATCCAGCAGTACGGCGGCGAGGTGCTCTACGACATCTCGGCGGTGCTCCTCTGCACGAGCGTCCTCGCGGGATACCTCGCTCTGCACAATGCCACGAGCCGCTATCTGTTCGCCCTCGGGCGGGAGAAGGTGCTTCCGGGGAAGCTGGGGCACTACCACCCGAACCACTTCAGCCCGCACGTCGCGAGCGTGACGGTCAGCGTGTTCACCGCCGCCGTCGTCGCCGGCTTCGCCATCGCCGGTGGCGATCCCTTCGTCGTCATGGTGCCGAGCCTCATCGGCGTCGGCACTCTGGGCATCATCGCGTTGCAGGCTGCCGCATCGCTCGCTGTCGTCGCCTTCTTCTGGGGACGCAACGACCGTGAGATCGCGAAGTGCGTCGTCGCTCCCGCTATCGGCTTCTTCGGTCTCGTGACGGCCTTCGTCATGGCAGTGACGCACTACCCGACGCTCACCGGGTCGACGGATGTCCTCGTCAACTCCGTGCCCTTCGTGCTCGTCGCCGTGGCCGCTGCCGGTGTCGCCATGGCCCTCGTGCTGCGCAGGCACCGGCCGGCGACCTATGCCGCTATCGCACAATCGCGGGTGCGTGGTCGGCGTCGAGTGTCGACCGAGCCGGCCGTGACGTACACCAGGCGCTATTGCATCGTGGGCGCCGGCCCGGCCGGGCTGGTGGCAGCCCGAGCCCTGCTCGCCGAGGGAGTGCCGTTCGACTGGTACGAACGGCACACCGACGTCGGCGGCATCTGGGACATGGACAGCCCCGGCAGCCCGATGTATGAGAGCGCCCACTTCATCAGCTCGAAGTACACCTCGGCCTTCGTCGGCTATCCGATGCCGGCCGACTACCCCGACTACCCGTCATGGCGACAGATCCGTGACTACATCCGCGCCTTCGCCCGCGAGTTCGGTCTCTATGACCACGTGACTCTCGGTGTCGCCGTGACCAGCGCCGTGCCGATTCCCGGCGACCGATGGAGCGTCACGCTGTCGACCGACGAGACACGCGACTACGACGGTCTCATCGTCGCACCCGGCGTCACCTGGCACCCGAATGTTCCCGACCTCCCCGGTGCCGACATCTACACCGGAGATCTCCGGCACTCGGTGACGTTCCGCGACGGGCTCGAGCTCCGCGGCAAGAGGGTGCTCGTCGTGGGCGCCGGCAACTCCGGCGTCGACATCGCGTGCGACGCCGCCCGCCATGCCGATCAGGCCTTCTTCTCCGTACGCCGTGGATATCGCTTCGTGCCCAAGCACATCTTCGGACTCCCGACCGACGCGGTGCTCTCCGGCCTGATCGAGCCGCCCCGAGGTGTGAGCCTGTCTGGTGATCCGGCCGAGCTGGTCGACGCTCTCGTCGGCGACCTGACCCGCCTCGGACTCCCGGCTCCGGACCACGACCTGCTCACCAGCCACCCGATCATGAACACCCAGGTGCTGCACTACCTGCAGCACGGCGACCTCGTCGCCAAGCCCGACGTCGCCGGGCTCACCGCGTATGGCGTCACCTTCGTCGACGGCAGCGAGGAGCAGGTCGACGTCGTGCTGCTGGCGACGGGCTATCAGTATCTGATGCCCTTCCTCGACGCGTCGCTGCTGACCTGGAAGCAGGGACACCCGCAGCTCTATCTCCACGTGTTCTCGCGCGATCGCGACAGCCTGTATGCACTGGGGCTCATCGAGTTTGCCGGCGCCGCCTACACCCGCTTCGACGAGATGGCACAGCTGGTCGTCATCGACATACGCGCTCGTGAGACCGGCGTGCACCGTGACGAGATGGTGGCGCTGAAGAAGTCCGACCATCCCGACCTCACGGGCGGCGTCGCCTACATCGACACCCCGCGCAACGCCAACTACGTCGAGAACGAGACCTATGTGAACTACCTCGCCGACCTGCGTGACCGGTTCGACTGGGCCGACCTCGACGAGCTGACCTACGAGCCGCTGCGCGCCTGGACCGCCGCAGGCGCATCGGCTGCTGGGGTGCCCGGCTGAGCTGCACCACCGGGCCCGACCGGTGGTGCATCGGCAGGGCCGGCCTGCCGATCCACGCCTAGAGTGACGCCATGGACCCTCAGGCCAACGTGCACGGCGACCCGCTCGAGATGTGCAGCCTCGAGCCGCTGACGGGCTTCTACCGCGACGGCACCTGCGCGACCGGCCCCGAGGACGTCGGCTCGCACACGGTGTGCACGGTCGTGACCTCTGAGTTCCTCGAGCACCAACGACAGGTGGGCAACGACCTGGCGACGGCGAGGCCGGAGTATGGCTTCCCCGGCCTGGTCCCCGGCGACCGCTGGGCCGTGTGCGCCGATCGTTGGCTCCAGGCCTATGCCGCCGGAGTCGCGGCACCTGTGGTGCTCACGGCGACCAACATCGCTGCCCTCGACGTCATCCCGCTCGACTCGCTCGTCGCGTGCTCTGCGGACGCGCCCGACGACCCGTCAGCGCTCTTCGACCAGTGAACGCGGGACCCTTCGTCGCGTCGCCGGGCGGCACTTCGTCGACGCGCTGACCCTGGCGCGGTGACCGGGCCCGCAGTCAGGCAGACATGCGCCTGCGACACCGGTGGAGGCACTCGATAGCGTAAGGACGGCGGCGCATCCTGACGCACCGGCGCACGGACCTCGTGCCCGGCCCATCGGGACTGCTCCGCCGCATGGACGTCATGAGCCGTTACGCGACAGGTCGAGCCCTCGGGGCCGCTGGCGCCACGGCGTGAAGGAGGTTCGGCGTGATCATCGGAGTCCTGCGTGAGGCTCGCCCTGGGGAGACCCGGGTGGCGGCCACTCCAACGACGGCTGTCGCCTTGATCAAGCTGGGCTATGCCGTGGTGGTGGAGCCGGGTGCCGGCGCTTCCTCGGGGTTCTCCGACGACGCCTACGTCACGGCAGGTGCCGAGCTGGGTGACCCGCTGGTCGCAGACATCGTATTCGGCGTCAACGCGCCCTCGCCGCAGCAGCTCGACGGCCTGCGCGAGCACGCGACTCTGGTGAGCCTGCTGAGCCCAGCGTTCAGCCCCGAGCTCGTCGCGGATCTCGCGCGCCGACCGATCACGGCGCTCGCGATGGACGCGGTGCCGCGTATCTCGCGGGCGCAGTCCCTCGACGTGCTCAGTTCGATGGCCAACATCGCCGGCTACCGCGCGGTGGTCGAGGCGGCGCACGTCTTCGGTCGCTTCTTCACCGGTCAGGTGACGGCCGCCGGAAAGGTCCCCCCGGCCAAGGTGCTGGTCGTCGGAGCTGGAGTCGCGGGGCTGGCCGCCATCGGCACCGCGGGCAGCCTCGGCGCGATCGTCTACGCGACCGACCCTCGTCCCGAGGTGGCCGACCAGGTGAAGTCGCTCGGCGGTGAATATCTCCCGGTGGCGGCCGCCGACGTCGAGGTGTCGGCGACGGGCTACGCCAAGGAGATGTCCGACGACTACAACGCCCGGGCCGCAGCGCTCTACGCAGCGCGTATCCCCGAGATGGACATCGTCATCACCACGGCCCTCATCCCCGGCCGCCCGGCACCGTCGCTCCTCTCGGCCGAGATGGTCGCGAGCATGCAGCGCGGCAGCGTCATCGTCGACATGGCCGCGTCCAACGGCGGCAACGTCGCGGGCACCGTCGCGGGTGAGGCCGTCGTCACGGAGAACGGCGTCACGATCATCGGCTACACAGACCTCGCCGGACGCCTGCCGGCGCAGTCGTCGCAGCTCTACGGCACCAACCTGGTCAACCTGATGAAGCTGATGACGCCCGGCAAGGACGGCATGCTCGTCCTCGACTTCGACGACGTCGTGCAGCGTGGGATCACCGTCGTACGCGACGGCGAGCTGACCTGGCCACCACCCGCCGTGCAGGTCTCGGCATCGCCCGCGACGAGCGTCACCGCCCGGGTCGTGCTGGCGACGAAGGAGCCGATGTCGCAGGGCCGTAAGTTCGCCTTTGTCGGGGTCGGAGCGCTCGTGCTCTTCCTGCTGGGTGCAGCCTCGCCTCCGTCGTTGCTCGGACACCTGACCGTCTTCGCGCTCGCGATCGTGATCGGCTACTACGTCATCGGCAAGGTGCACCACGCGCTGCACACGCCGTTGATGTCGGTCACCAACGCGATCTCCGGCATCATCGTGGTCGGAGCCCTCCTGCAGGTCGGGCACGGCGACACCGTCGTCACGGTCATCTCAACCATCGCCATCCTGCTCGCCAGCATCAACGTCTTCGGCGGCTTCGCTGTCACTCGTCGCATGCTCGCCATGTTCTCGAGGAGCTGAGTCATGACCGTCGAGACAGCCGCACAGGCTGCCTACATCGTCGCTGCGCTGCTGTTCATCCTCGCGCTCGCGGGGCTGTCCAAGCACGAGACCGCGAGGGCCGGCAACTCCTTCGGGATGGCCGGCATGGCCATAGCCCTGGTGGGCACGATCGCGCTCGCGATCACCCGTCACATATCCGGCCTCGGGATCGCGCTCGCGCTCGGCGCCATCGTCATCGGTGCGTCCATCGGGCTGTGGCGAGCGCGCATCGTCGAGATGACCGGAATGCCCGAGCTGATCGCGCTGCTGCACTCGTTCGTCGGTATGGCGGCCGTGCTCGTGGGCTGGTCGAGCTTCCTCTCCGTCGAAGCCCATCTCGACGGTGACGAAGCCGGGATCCTGCGCTTTGAGGACCTCCTGCGTATCCACTCGGGCGAGGTCACCATCGGGGTCTTCATCGGTGCTGTCACGTTCACCGGCTCGATCGTCGCGTTCCTCAAGCTGTCGGCCAGGATCAACTCCGCGCCACTCATGCTCCCGGGCAAGAACTACCTCAACCTCGGTGCGCTGGTCGCGTTCGCGATGCTCACCACGTGGTTCGTCATCAGCCCGCAGCTGTGGATCCTCGCCGTGGTCACCGCCGTTGCACTGCTGCTCGGGTGGCACCTCGTTGCCTCGATCGGCGGCGGCGACATGCCCGTCGTGGTGTCGATGCTCAACAGCTATTCCGGTTGGGCTGCAGCCGCATCCGGCTTCCTCCTCGGCAACGATCTGCTCATCATCACCGGCGCGCTCGTCGGTTCCTCCGGTGCCTACCTGTCCTACATCATGTGCCGCGCGATGAACCGGTCGTTCATCTCCGTCATCGCCGGCGGCTTCGGCATCGAGGCCGGGCCTGCGCAGGACAAGGACTACGGCGAGCACCGCGAGATCACGGCTGAGGCGGCTGCGGATCTCCTCACCTCCGCACGGTCGGTAATCATCACGCCCGGCTACGGCATGGCGGTCGCCCAAGCGCAGTACGGCGTCGCCGAGCTCACCCGTAAGCTCCGCGACCGGGGTATCACCGTGCGCTTCGGCATCCACCCGGTCGCCGGTCGGCTCCCCGGTCACATGAACGTGCTCCTTGCCGAGGCCAAGGTGCCCTACGACATCGTGCTCGAGATGGACGAGGTCAACGACGACTTCGCCGACACCGATGTGGTCCTCGTCATCGGTGCCAACGACACCGTCAACCCCGCCGCCATGGATGACCCGACTAGCCCGATCGCCGGGATGCCGGTCCTCACGGTCTGGAACGCCGGACAAGTGATCGTGTTCAAGCGCTCCATGGCCTCGGGCTACGCCGGCGTGCAGAACCCGCTCTTCTTCAACGAGAACTCGGCCATGCTCTTCGGCGACGCCAAGGACCGGGTCGAGGACATCGTCCGCGCGCTCTGACCTGTCAGGGACGCTCGTGATCCGTTGCAGGCGAGAGCATGTCGCTCTTGTCACTGGGCTCGACGCGGCGCAGGATGACGTCCTTGGGCCAGCGGCCCTCGGTGGAGGAGTCGCCGAGGCACAGCCGCCGCGTGGTCGTCATCGTCGGCCGGAGCGCGTCGTTGTGCGGACATCGGTGTCCATGAGGAGCGCAAGGATCTGACGCTGCAACGAGCCGTCCGGGAGCGCCGCCGGCTCGAGCAGCGACTGTGTGGTTGCCCCGTCGTGCAGTGCCTCGACGGTGCGCACGAGCACCTCGACGGGCATGACGAGCGTACGACCCGTGCGGGCGAGCGCATCGGTGACGGCGACGACGACAGTGGCTCGAAATGCCGCGCGGTCCTCGACGATCGCGACCGCGACACCCGGGGTGCGCAGGGCATAGTGGGTCATCTCGGTGCGGGTGACGAACCACTGGAGCGAGTCGCCGACCTCGAGCTGGTCGATGACGGCCGACATCAGCGTGACGACGTCGTCGGGCGGGTCGTCCAGCTTACGTGAGGCGCGCGAACAGAGCCGCTCGGTCGTCGGCGAACAGGGCCAGGACGAGCTGGTCCTTGCCGGTGAGGTCAGACTAGAACGCGCCCCGCGTGAAGCCGGCTCGATCGCAGATGTCCTCCACGCTCGCGCCGTGGGTACCGTGCTCGGCGATGACCTCCCGTGCGCCGACGAGCAAGCTGACACGGTTCGGACCGTCAGACCCTCGCTCCAGGTTGGGTCTGTCAGACCCTCGCTCCAGGATTCGCAGTGGCAGATCCACGGCATCGGAGCTCAGGGCAGCGGGGCATCGGAGAACAAGGTCAGCTTGGCGTGGTTCTACCGTGAGTAGATTCGCCGTAACTCTGTGTGTACCAGCCACTTGGTCGGATATCGCTGTTGATTCAGTAGCACTGGTGTACTAATGTGAGGTCTCACGAGGAGGTGCCATGACTGACCCGTCCCACGACGACCCCGTAGCGTCTCGCGACGATGTGTCGGCGGCG
>JANXWJ010000295.1 GCA_025351185.1 Candidatus Nanopelagicales bacterium | reverse complement strand
CCCGCGCCGGGAAACGACCACACGACCAAGATCACACGGGAGAACTGGCTGGGGGTGAGGGGGCCTAGAGGTACTGGCCGGTGTTGGCGACCGTGTCGATGCTGCGGCCGGCCTCGGTACCCTGCTTGCCCTGGATGAGGGTGCGGATGAAGACGATCCGCTCGCCCTTCTTGCCCGAGATACGCGCCCAGTCGTCCGGGTTGGTGGTGTTGGGCAGGTCCTCGTTCTCACGAAACTCATCGACGCACGCGGCGAGCAGGTGCTGCACGCGGATACCGCGCTGACCGGTCTCGAGGAGGTCCTTGATCGCCATCTTCTTGGCACGGCTCACGATGTTCTCGATCATCGCGCCGGAGTTGAAGTCCTTGAAGTACAGGACCTCCTTGTCGCCGTTGGCGTAGGTCACCTCGAGGAAGCGGTTCTCCTCCGTCTCGGTGTACATCCGCTCCACGCCGCGCTGGATCATCCCGGCGCAGGTGGCCACCGGGTCGCCGCCGTGCTCGGCGAGGTCGTCGGGGTGCAGCGGCAGGTCGGGGGTGAGGTACTTCGAGAAGATGTCGCCCGCTCCCTGGGCGTCCGGGCGCTCGATCTTGATCTTCACATCGAGGCGGCCGGGGCGCAGGATCGCGGGATCGATCATGTCCTCGCGGTTGGACGCGCCGATGATGATGACGTTCTCGAGGCCCTCGACACCGTCGATCTCGCTGAGCAGCTGCGGCACGATGGTGTTCTCGACATCGCTGGAGACGCCGGTGCCACGCGTGCGGAACAGCGAGTCCATCTCGTCGAAGAACACGATGACGGGCATGCCCTCGGACGCCTTCTCGCGGGCCCGCTGGAACACCAGCCGGATGTGTCGCTCGGTCTCACCGACGTACTTGTTGAGCAGCTCGGGGCCTTTGATGTTGAGGAAGAACGAGCGCCCCTGCTCGGTGCCGGTGCGCTCGGCGACCTTCTTCGCCAACGAGTTCGCCACCGCCTTGGCGATGAGCGTCTTGCCGCACCCGGGCGGGCCGTAGAGCAGGATCCCCTTCGGCGGCTTGAGCTTGTGCTCGAGGAACAGGTCGGCGTGGAGGTAGGGCAGCTCCACCGCGTCGCGGATCGCCTCGATCTGGGATGCGAGCCCACCGATGTCGCCGTAGTCGATGTCGGGGACCTCTTCCAGGACGAGCTCCTCGACCTCGGCCTTGGGGATCTTCTCGAAGACATACTGCGACCGCGGCTCGAGCAGCAGCGAGTCGCCGGGGCGGATCGAGGTCTCGAGCAGCGGCGCCGCGAGGCGCACCACCTTCTCCTCGTCGGAGTGCGAGATGACGAGCGCGCGCACGCCGTCCTCGAGAATCTCCTTGAGCATGACGATCTCGCCGTGGCGTTCGAACTCGCGCGCGGCAACGACGTTCATCGCCTCGTTGAGGACGACCTCCTGCCCCGGTCGCAGCGCTTCGCCGTCGACGTTGGGGCTGACCACGACGCGCATCTTGCGACCGGAAGTGAAGATGTCGACGCTGCCGTCGTCCATCCGCGCGAGGAAGACTCCGTAGCCGCTCGGTGGCTCGGCAAGGCGGTCGACCTCTTCCTTGAGCGCCACGATCTGGTCGCGGGCCTCACGCAGGGTCGCGACGAGCCGCTGGTTCTGCGCCGCGGCCGCCGCGAGCTCAGCCTGCAGCGCCGACGTACGCAGGTCGGACGCTCGATCGTCGGAGTAGCTCACGTGCGATCACCTCCCGGCTGGGGCTCGTACTCGACCCTACCCACGTCGACAGGTTGTGCGCTCGCCGTAAGCAGCCGTCAGCGAGTCGCAACGTTCCCGTGACCCGCACGACTCAGGACGACACCGGGGGCACGCCTGCGGGAGCGGCGGGGAGCTCGTAGTCCTCGCCGTAGGCACCCTTCGACGGACGGGTACGACGCGGCGGGAGCACGGTGCCGTCGGCGAGGCGGCGCGACGAGACGAGGAACCCGGTGTGACCATTCATCCGGTGCTCGGGGCGTACGGCGAGACCCTCGAGGTGCCAGGTGCGCAGCATCGTCTCCAGCGCCTGCGGCTCGGTCCACCGACCGTCGGTGCGCAGCGTCTCCACCGTGCGCGAGAGCTGGGTCGTGGTCGCGACATAGACCACGAGCACTCCCCCGGCGACCATCACCTCCGACACCGCCGGGATGCAGTCCCACGGGGCGAGCATGTCGAGCACAACCCGGTCGAACTCGGTGTCGATGCCCTGGGCGTTGCGTTCGCGCAGGGTCGGGGTCAGGTCACCGACGGTCAGCGTGTGCGCGGGGTGCGGCTCGCCGAAGAACAGCTCGATGTTGTGGGCGGCGACGGCCGCGAAGTCCTCTCGCCGCTCGTAGGACGACACCCGGCCCGAGTCGCCGACGGCGCGGAGCAGCGAGCAGCTCAGGGCTCCCGAGCCCACGCCAGCCTCGAGCACCCGAGCGCCCGGGAAGATGTCGCCGATGCCGACGATCATGGCCGCATCCTTCGGATAGACGATCGTCGCGCCGCGGGGCATGGCCAGGACGAAGTCGGAGAGCAGCGGACGCACGGCGAGATACGTCACGCCCATGGTCGAGCTCACCACGATGCCCTCGGGCCGCCCGATGATGGAGTCGTGCTCGATCGCGCCCTTCGAGGTGTGGAACGCCTTCCCCGCGCCGAGCGTGATGGTGTGCATCCGCTTCTTGGGGTCGGTGAGCTGGACGCGATCACCCTCGCGGAACTCACCGCGCCGGAAGTCGGCGCCGGTCGGGGCAAGCTGGGAGGTCATGGGGCGCAAGACTAGGTGGTGCGCGACCGAGCACGTGCCACGCGGTCAGCGGTGGCCGGCGAGCACAGCCTCGACGTCGTGCCGCGACAGGGTGCCGTACCACGAGCCGTCGGCGTC
>JANXWJ010000285.1 GCA_025351185.1 Candidatus Nanopelagicales bacterium | reverse complement strand
CCGGACGAACCCGACCCGGACGAACCCGAGTCCGAGGAGCCCGAGCCAGATCCCGAGGAGCCAGAGCCGGACGAATCGCTCGAGGACGAGGAGCCCGACGAGCCCGAGTCAGACGACGAGCTGCTGGCGGCGGCCACCGTGGGGGAGGAGCCAGCGCGGCTGTCGGTGCGGTAGAAGCCCGAGCCCTTGAAGACGATGCCGACCGCGTTGTACAGCTTGCGCAGGGTCCCACCGCAGGCTGGGCACACCGTGAGAGCGTCGTCGGTGAACGACTGCACGACCTCCAGCGGCTCGCCGCAGGCGGTGCACGAGTACTGGTAGGTGGGCACAGGGACTCCTCAGGTCGATCGTCGCGGCAGTCGGAGCCGAGAGCGGATCTGGCACTCCCGACGGCCGAGTGCCAATGATGCCAAATCGCGGCCCTCCCGGCCAACCGCCGTCCGCGGTCAGTGAACGAGGGGCGACGACGCGCGATGAGAGGGACTCAGTCGGGGAGCACGAGGTCGAGGTCGAGCCAGCGCGCCAGGTCGCGTATCTCGCGCTCGACTGCTGCGCTCATCGCGGCCGTGAACTCCACGTCACGGTGCACGGCGGCGATCCGCAGCTCACCGGCAGCGCGGTCGGCGGAGGCATCGACCTTCCCCACCAGCCGGTCGTCGTAGAGGATCAGCAGCGCGAAATAGCCTCAGCGGCGCGCGGCTGCCGGCTTGAACATCTCGAGCTGGTAGTCGAAGTCGAAGACCTGGGCCATCCGCTTGCGATCGTGGAGCAGCCGGTCGAACGGTGACAGCAGTGCGGCGCGCCCGGGGAACCGCTGGCCGAGGTGTACGGGATCGACACGCCACTCACCGCGAGTGCCCTCGACCGTGGCGGGCTCGCCGGCCTGGTCGACCCACGGCACCGCGCACGTGTCGGGCACTTCGCGCTGACGCAGCGGGCCCTCTCTGCGGAGCAGATCGAGGACGTCGCGTCGGAACGAATCCTTGGCACGCAGCCACTCCCGGCGGTGCACCTGCCAGTCGCGGAGCTCGCCCCCGGGCCAGTCGGCCGTCTCCGCCCGATAGAGCACCAGGTCCTCGACCGGACGCAGCGTGCCGCGAACCTCCGGCACTCGCTGCTCATCCCGCGTCGCGCAGGTCCTGGGCGGAGTACGACGAGCCGAGCCGGCTCCACAGCACCAGGTCAGCACTCGGCGCCACGGCGCTGGTGTGATCGATCTGCAGCGGCGAGAGCCGGCGCACTGTGTCGAGCAGGTCGGCGGGCCGCTGCTGGGTGAGCAGTTGTGCGCGCACCGCGATGCGACGCGCATCGGTACGGCTGAGGTGATGCACCTTGACCATGCCGACAGCGTAGAGAGAGCCACCGACGGACGTGCCGCAATCGGGGGGGGTCCCTCGGCGCAAGGCGCACGACGCCTGACATGCGCTGAGGCTGTGAGCAATCGTGGCGTGTCGGTGCTGGACCCGCGGAGCAGATGATGGCGACGTGACAGAGCCCACGGCACCTCCGACGTGATGTTCAGCACGGCAACTCGCTCAGAACCCGCAGGAGACATCCGAGCTGGAACCTGGAACCACACGGCGACGTGCGGCTACACCGGCACGACCGATAGCTCCCGACCTCGAGGAGGTGACCGACATGACTGCACTCATCGACACGACCGTCATGAGAGTGGACGAGCTCTCCGCGCTGTGGGACTCGCTGCGCGAGGACGCGATCAGCGGCGTCAACCGCCAGGAGATCGACGACATCTTCGCTCGCCAGCTGCCGTAGGGCAGGTGATCGCCAGAGGAGAACCGCGCGGGTGCTGCCCACCCAGCGACACTCAGGCCGCGTGTCGACCTCCGCCGAGGAGGCCTGACCGAACGGCCGACGCCGTCGGACCGGCTACGTGCTGGGGCAGCACCCGCGCGGTCGACCGTGACGACTGATCGATCCCGCTACCCTCACGACGTGAGCAGCCCGCGCGCCGACGAGCTCCTGGCAGTCGCCACCGGCGGTGTCGTGGGTGCCCTCGCACGAGCATCGATCTCGACAGCGCTGCCGCACCACGATCCTGCGTCCTGGCCGTGGGCGACCTTCGTCACCAACCTGCTCGGATGCCTGCTGCTGGGCCTGGTGCTCGTGTGGGTCGATGCACGGCACGCCGGTTGGCTCTCCACGCACCCACGACGCGCGCGCCTCGCGCGACCACTTCTCGCGAGTGGCGTCCTGGGTGGATTCACGACCTTCTCGACGTTCTCCGTCGAGTCCTATCTGCTGGTCCGCACCGGCGCCGCCGCCCTCGGCCTGCTCTACGCCGTCGCCAGCGCTGTTCTCGGCGTCGCCCTGGTGCTCGCCGGTCGCCGTCTCGGCACCGCCGTACTCGGTCCGGTCGCGATCAACCTCGCGCAGGACGAAGCACTGTGAGCGCGCTCGCCTGGCTCGCGGTCGCGGTGGGTGCATCGGTCGGTGCGCCGCTTCGCTTTGTAGTCGAACGGCGGCTCGCGGGCTCATGGCCGCGAGGGACACTCGTCGTCAACGTCGTCGGCTCGATGCTCCTCGGAGCCCTGCTCGGCTGGGCATCGACACGCGCCGCCGAATCGACGTCGGTCCCGGTGGCGCTGGTGGGCACCGGGTTCTGCGGAGCGCTCACGACGTTCGGGGGATACGCCGCGCAGGTTCTCGACCTGGCGGTCGGCGCTGGACCGGATCGACCAACGGCCAAGGCGCTCGGCTACGCCACCGCCTCGATCGCAGCCTGCGTGCTCGTCGCAGCGGGTGGCTTCCTCGGCGTGACCTCGATGCTGTCCTGACCGGTCATCGTGCAAGGCCTACCATCTGCGCGTGCGCAAACCCGGCAAGGTCCTCGGCGTCCTCGGCATCGTGGTGCTCCTGCTCGTGGTGGTCGGCACGACCTACGGCGCGTGGACGGTGAAGCGGTCATGGCCGCAGACGACCGGTCAGCTGGCTCTCCCTGGTCTCACGGGGACGGTCGACGTGCTGCGAGACGAGCGCGGCATCACCAACGTCTATGCCGATGACCCCGACGACCTCTTCTTCGCCCAGGGCTTCGTGCACGCGCAGGACCGCTTCTACGAGATGGACTTCCGACGGCACATCACCTCGGGGCGGTTGTCGGAGATGTTCGGCAAGAGCCAGATCGACACCGACAAGTTCCTGCGGGTCTCCGGCTGGCGCCATGTCGCGGAGCAGGAATATGCGCTGCTCAGCTCGGAGACCCGGCGCAACCTCGACAACTACGCGAAGGGCGTCAACGCCTACCTCGCCGACCACTCCGGTGCGACCGCCTCGCTGGAGTATGCGGTGCTGCGTCTGCAGAACCCGGGCTACACGATCGAGCCGTGGACCGCGATCGACTCCATCGCGTGACTCAAGGCGATGGCCTGGGACCTGCGCGGCAACATGCAGGACGAGATCGCGCGCTCGATCATCAGCGCACAGGTCGGCGCCGCGCGCACCGCGCAGCTCTACCCGGCGTATCCCTATGACCGGCACCGTCCGATCGTCAACGCGGGTGCAGTCATCGACGGGTTCTTCGACCAGAACGGCGTGAATGGCGGCGGTTCTCAGGACAGAATTCCGGGCGCGGTCGTGGCCGCAGCACGACCCGCTCTCGAGAAGGCAAGTGTCGCCCTCGGGTCGCTCGACGAGGTGCTCGGTACGTGGGGACCCGAGGTCGGGTCCAACTCCTGGGTCGTCAACGGGACCTTCACCGAGTCCGGAAAACCCCTGCTGGCCAACGATCCTCACCTCGCGCCGATGATGCCGAGCATCTGGTACCAGATGGGCCTGCACTGCCGCACGGTGTCGGCGGCCTGTCCGTATGACGTAGCCGGATTCACCTTCTCCGGCGTCCCCGGTGTGGTGATCGGCCACAACGCAACCGTCGGCTGGGGCTTCACCAACCTCGGTCCCGACGTCACCGACCTCGTTCTCGAGAAGGTCACCGGTGACACCTATCTCGTGGGCACGACGACCAAGAAGGTGGTCACGCGTCAGGAGACCATCAAGGTCGCGGGCGGCGACGACGTGACGATCACCGTGCGTTCCACCGAGCACGGCCCGCTCGTGTCGGATGCGTCCGACGAGCTCACCACCGTGGGTCAGAAGGCGCCGGACAGCGGTGGGTCACGCGACGCCGGCTATGCCGTCGCGCTGGAATGGACCGCACTCACGCCCGGGACGACCATGGACGCGCTCACCGACCTCAACGTCGCGCAGACCTGGCAGGATTTTCGCAAGGCGGCGAGGGAGTTCCAGGCGCCGGCGCAGAACATGATCTATGCCTCGACCAACGGCGAGATCGGCTACCAGGCGCCGGGGAAGATCCCGGTGCGGTCCGGCTATGACGGGCGCTATCCCTCGCTCGGGTGGGACCCGAAGCAGGCGTGGACCGGCTTCATCCCGTTCGAGTCGCTGCCCAGCGTCCTCGATCCGCAGGAAGGGTTCGTGGTGACGGCCAACAACGCCGCTGCGCCGCGCGACTATCCGTTCTTCCTCACCTCTGACTGGGCCTATGGCGCTCGCAGCCAGCGCATCACCGACCTCGTCACTGTGACGATCGCGGGCGGCGGGAAGATGACGCCTGACACGATGCGCTCGATCCAGTTCGACACCTGGAACGAGAACGCCGCTTTCCTGGTGCCGCGTATCAAGAGCGCCGACGTTCCGGAAGGAACGGTGAAAGCGTTGGTGCTGCTGGACTCCTGGGACTTCACCCAGCCAGCCGTCTCTGCGCCCGCGGCGTACTTCAACGCCTTCTGGAGCCACCTGCTGCTCGACACCTTCGGCGACGAGGTCCCGGCCGACTACGCCCCGGACGCCGGTGACAGGTGGTTCACCGTGATGCGATCGCTGTGGGACTCGCCGAAGGACCCGTGGTGGGACGACGTCACGACGAAGGACAAGGTCGAGACGCGCGACGACGCCGTCGTACGAGCCCTCATCGAGGCCAACGACGAGCTCACCTCGCGCCTCGGGTCGGACCCGTCGGGGTGGAGGTGGGGTGACCTGCACACGCTCACGGTGGCTAGCCAGACTTTCGGCAAGTCGGGAATCGGCCCGATCGAAAGGCTGTTCAACCGCGGTCCGATCACGACGTCGGGCGGCTCGTCGATCGTGAACGCCACGGGGTGGACACCGTCGGCCGGCTATCAGGTCGACTGGGTCCCGTCGATGCGGATGCTGCTCGACTTCTCCGACCTCGACGCGAGCACGTGGGTCAACCTCACGGGCAACAGCGGCCATGCCTACAACCCGCACTACGTCGACCAGCTCGACTCCTGGCAGACCGGCCAGACCTACCCCTTTCCCTTCACCGTCACAGCAGTCCAAGCAGCGACACAAGACCATCTCATCCTCACTCCAGCCTGACCCCCAGCCCCAAGATCACGCGGATGGGGGTGGTCTAGCTCGGGTGAGCTGGGCTGCGGCGGGGGCAGAGGCGCGCGGCCTCGTGGCCCAGCGAGCCGACACCCGGGATGTTCGAGCAGTCCAGGATCCCGCCGGTCCAGTGGTCGAACGTTGTGAGCTGGCCGGTGAGCGCTGTGCCGGACGGCTCGCACGAGCCGCGGAAGCTGATCGTGACCTGCTGCACGCCGTCATAGCTGACGAAGTCGCCCGCGGCGCCCGGCGTGACGTCCGGTGGGCTTTCAGCGCTGCAGCCGCCGCTGGGCGCGGTGATGCCGTACGCCGCGAGGCCACTGACGACCGCGATGAACGACGCGTCGGCCGGGCTCACGTCGCTCAAGACGGGCAGCACCGAGCCCTCCAGACCTCGCACCGAGGTCCAGGTCGGCCGATCGGTGGCCGAGGTGGACGAGGCAGCGGATGCGTGCGGGAGGGTCCACGCGCCATCGCCGGACTTGGCCGCTGTGGAGATGGTCGTCGTGGCGCACGCAGAGTTGGACTCCAGCGGTGTCACCGCGACGAGCGGATAGGTCGAGGGTTCGGGATAGATGGGGCCGCGCTGACCTCCGGGTGTGAGCCATGGCACCGAGCCGTGGTTCGGACCCCAGGCGGCCGCGCCGAGATAGCGGCTCCCGCGTCGTACGACGTCGACGCTCTGACCCGGCGCCACGCTGATTCGTATGGAGTCGTCCATGCCGTCGAGCAACGTCGCGTGGACGTAGGGCTCGGGCTCCTCGATGCGCGACCACCGCTTCCAGCACTTCGTGAGCGCTGTCTGCAGGAGGTCCTCGGCGGCCGCGTGGTCGCAGGTGAGCAGGTACGGCGTACGCAGGAGCGCGGTCGAGCGCACCGCGACGAAAGCGGAGAACTCCGGCCGCTCGGCCATCGCCGCCCCCGTCCGTGGCGGGCCGTACGGCGTGGCACTTCACCCCTGTCACAGTGTGAGCCCCCGAAAGGTTGCCCCATCTCGGGTGTGATCTTGGTCGTGTGGCGGTTTCCCGGCCGGGGAAACCACCACACGACCAAGATCACGCGGTCAAGGAGGGGGGTGCTCGCGCCGATTCCTCAGGTATGGGTCTGCGTGGGGTTGTCGTGGTCGCCCTGGCCGCGTGGGCCGGGTGGCTGCTGTTTCGTGGCGTCGTGCGCAAGAAGGTCCCGTGGGTGGGGCTCGCGATCATCGCCCTGCCCTTGGTCGTGTTCGGCTACACCGAGCGCCAGTGGGTGAGTGCGGAGAAGGAGTTCTCCTCCGTCGCGAAGACGGTCGAGCCGGTCGCTCCGGGTGTCCACTGCCAGCGGCTCGGCGAGTCGTTCACCTACGCAGGAGCCGAGCTCGGTCACGTCGAGTTCGACGAGAACGGCCTGCCCACCGGCCCCGCGTGGCTGTCGTACGAGACCTGCCAGAACCTCGCGGCCTACTGGCGCTCGTCGGCCGCGCAGAAGACCGGTCCACCGATCGAGCAGGTGATAGCGGTGCACGTGCTCTCGCACGAGAGCTATCACCTCGCGGGAATCGGCACCGAGTCGCTCGCGGAGTGCGACGCCATGCAGCGTGATGCGCGTACGGCGCAGGTGCTCGGCGCGTCCCAGCTTCAGGGACTGCAACTCGCGAACACGTACTGGCAGAGCGTCTATCCGGACATGCCGAGTGACTACACGACGCGTGACTGCGTCTCTGGTGGCAGGCTGGACAAGACGCCGGGCGACAACCTCTGGCCGTGATTGCGTACGTCGCTCACCGCAGGTCGAGGTAGCGCGTGGGCGTCAGGATCGCGTCGACCGCTCGGTCGTGCGCCTCGACCGGCAGGGTCTTGACGAGGTCGTCGTCGTGCACCACCGCGACGACGAGCGGCCGGTCCGCCGGTGCGGCAGCGTCGAGGTCGGCGAGCAGCCGGTCGTAGTAGCCACCCGCCTTGCCGATGCGGTGCCCGGCGAGGTCGACACCGAGCGCGGGGGCGAAGAGCACCCGGACGCCGAGCGCGACGAGGCCGCTCGCACCACGGCCCACGATCTCGCCCGTGGGTTCGGGGATGCCGGGGGAGACTGCGCCGGCATCGAGGTCGTCGCGGTCCCAGGCCCAGTCGAGGTCACCGTCGTCGCGGATCACCGGAAGGAGCACACCCACCGAGACCTCCCACAGCGCGGCGCGGAGGGCCGCCGTGCCGGGTTCCGTCCCGTACGACGCATAGGCGGCGACACATGGTGAGCCGGCGGGGCTGGGTGCCGCCGCTGAGGCGTTCGGGGACTCGTCCATCCGTTCGCGGGTGCCGACGAGGAGGCTGGCGAGCTCGGGGATGGTGAGGGCGTGGTCGGCGATGCCGTCGGCAGCGGTGGTGCGCTCGGCGTCGGTGCGCGCGCGGCGGCGGGTTCGGAGCTGCTCGCGTACGATATTTTTCGCGGCGACCAGGGCCGCCTCGTCGCCGGCCGGGGCGGCATCGGCAGCGACCGCGGTGTCGTGCTCCGCCATGGCGGCCGTCCCGACCGTGTCGGTGTCGGCGCCGGTCTCGACGGCGGTGTCGGCGGGAGGGTGGTGGTCGTGCGGCAGCGTCACGGGGTCATCATGGCGCCCACCCCGTAGGGTCGGGGCGTGCGCACCGTCGAGGAACACCTCCAGTCGGTCCTGGCAGGTGTCGAACCGCTGTCGCCGCTCGATGTGACCCTCGTCGATGCTCGTGGTTGCGTGCTCGCAGAAGACGTCACGGCGCCGTGGCCGCTTCCGGCGTTCGACAACGCGCAGACCGACGGCTATGCCGTGAAGGCCTCGGACCTGCTGGCGGCGAGCGACGGCAAACCGGTGACGCTACGGGTGATCGACGACGTCCCGGCGGGCTATCGCGCGAGTGTCGAGGTCCGCGAAGGCAGTGCTATCCGCGTCCAGACCGGGGCCCCACTGCCGGAGGGCGCCGAGGCCATCGTGCCGATGGACTGGACCGACGGCGGCACGGCCGAGGTCAAGGTGACCCGCAGCATCGCTCGTGGCGCCAACGTCCGTCGTCGCGGCGACGACGTACCTCTGGGAGAGGTCGTCTGCAGCCGAGGAACGGTGCTCGGCCCGCGCGAGATCGCGCTGCTCGCGGCAGTCGGTCGGGGTCGCGTGTCGGTGCATCCGGAGCCGCGCGTCGTCATCATCTCGATCGGCAGCGAGCTCGTGGAGCCAGGGATGCCGCTCTCGCCCGGGCTCATCGCCGACTCCAACGGTGTGACGATCGCCGCTGCGGTGCAGGAGGCGGGCGCGATCGCCTATCGCGTCGGCCCGCTGCCCGACGACGCGACCACGCTGCTCGCCACCCTCGAGGACCAGCTCGTCCGCGCCGACATGATCGTGACTACCGGTGGGGTCAGCGCGGGTGCCTACGACACCGTGAAGGACGTGCTCTCGCGGCTCGGCACGGTCGAGTTCACGACCGTCGCGATGCAGCCGGGGATGCCGCAGGGTCACGGCACGCTCGGCCCCGACGACACTCCTATCTTCACCCTTCCCGGTAACCCGGTGTCGGCCTACGTCTCCTTCGAGGTCTTCGTCCGACCTGTCATCCGGCGGATGCTCGGGCACGCGCAGATCTATCGTCCGGTCGTGCGTGCTGTGCTCGTCGACCCGCTGCCGTCGCCCGCGGGGCGACGGCAGTTTGCTCGCGGCCACCTCGCGGTGGAGGAGGGTCGCTACGTCGTACGCCCCGCCGGCGGCCAGGGCTCGCACATGCTCGGCAGCCTTGCCCAGGCCAACGCCCTCGTCGTGGTCCCCGAGGACATCACCGAGGTGAAGCCCGGAACCGCCGTCGCCGTGCTGCGACTCGACCAGGATTGAGTGCGATGACTGACGCAGGCTTCACCCATCTCGACTCCTCCGGTGCCGCCCGCATGGTCGACGTGACGGCGAAGGACATCACCGTTCGCACCGCGACCGCGACCGGTCGGGTGCTCGTCTCTGCCGAGGTGGTGGCGCTGCTCCGCGGGGCCGGAGTGCCCAAGGGCGACGCCATCGCGGTGGCGCGCATCGCCGGGATCCAGGCGGCCAAGCGCACCCCCGATCTCGTGCCGCTGTGCCACCCGATCGCCATCCACGGCGTCACCGTCGACCTCGAGGTCCTCGACGACCAGGTTGGGATCGAGGCCGTCGTGCGCACGGCGGACCGCACCGGTGTCGAGATGGAAGCGCTCACGTGCGTGGCGGTCGCTGGTCTCGCCCTCATCGACATGGTGAAGGCGGTGGACCCTGGCGCGACGATCACCGACGTACGCGTGGAGGAGAAGACCGGGGGCAAGACCGGTCTCTGGCGACGCGACGGCGTCACATGAGTGCTGCGGTGACCCCGTGACCGCGGCTTGGCCCGCGACGCTGGTCGACGGTCGGATCGGGCTGCGACCTCTCCGGCTGCGCGACTCGAAGGAGTGGCGCTCCGTACGCGCGCGCAACTCCGAATGGCTGCGCCAGTGGGAGGCGACGAGCCCTGATCCGACCTCGGATGCCCCGCCGACCTACTCCGCGATGGTCCGCCGGCTGCGCGGCGAGGCACGGGAGGGCCGCACCCTGCCGTTCGTGGCTTCGCAACCACATCGGGACGAGGACGAGCGCCCACATACCGATGATGCCCACGTACAGGAACGCGGAGCCGGGGTTGGACACGGCTATGAGGCTAGGTCCC
>JANXWJ010000279.1 GCA_025351185.1 Candidatus Nanopelagicales bacterium | reverse complement strand
CAAGGCCGTGGCGTCGGCCTTGATCGACCGTCGAGGTCTGAGCCGCGTACGCACCGAAGTCGCTGCCCAGGTCAGTGGACGGGAAAGCCAGACTGCAGCTCGGTGAGCAACTCTCGGATGTGGCGGTCGATCTCGTCGCGGATCGCTCGGACCCCTTCGATCGGGAGCTCGGCAGGGTCGGGCAGATCCCAGTCGAGGTATCGCTTGCCCGGGTAGTAGGGGCAGGCGTCGCCACAGCCCATGGTCACAACCACGTCCGACGCGCGCACCACGTCATCGGTGAGCGGCTTGGGGAAGGCCTCAGTCAGCGGGACGCCGATCTCCGCCATCACCTGCTGCACGAGATGATGGATCTCGTCGCCAGGCTCGGAGCCGGCCGAGCGCACATGCACTGCCCCGCCGGAGCGATGGTGCAGGAGGGCGGCGGCCATCTGCGAGCGCCCGGCGTTGCGTACGCAGATGAACAGCACCTCTGGGTTCTGGGTGATGCGCAAGCCCTGGGACTTCGCCTGCGCTGAGAGCCGTTCGCGGGCGAAGCGTTCGGTCAGCACGAGCAAGAAGCCGTGCACGCTGGACTTCTCCGCGAGCAGGTCGTAGCTCTCCTGGACGACCTGCGCCACGCTCTCCCGGCTGAACACTCCTTCGTAGGAGTAGGCGAGGTCGTTGACGACTCGCGTGAGCGCTGCTGCCTCTCGCTCCTGGGCCCGGTCGTTGGACATGCCCGTCACTTCCGACCCGGCTCGGCATGGCCCGGAGCCAGACGGCTCGCGTGCTGCTGGCGCTCGAGCCGCGAGGACGAGGACTCCACCGATGCCGCGAGGCCGGATGTGTTCAGCGCGCCCTGGATCCGGGTCATTGCACCCTCCGCACATAGATGACGGTCGATGATTGGAGTCTGTTGATAGCATCGACCCTTGTCAATGCACTGGCGGTCGGAGGATGTTCATGGCAAGCGCCACGGTGACGACACGCCCCAGGACGGCGACCGGCCCGGCCTGCTGCCCCACAGGACTAGCCGCGCCCCTCGACAGAGGCACTGCCGAGGACCTAGCGCGACTCCTCAAAGCAGTGGCCGACCCTGCCCGGCTCCAGCTGCTGGCGCTGCTCAAGGCGAGCAGCGACGGCGAGTCCTGCGTCTGCGACCTCACTGGTCCGCTGGCCTTGTCCCAGCCCACCGTGAGCCACCACCTCAAGGTGCTGACCGACGCCGGACTGCTGACCCGCGAAAAGCGAGGCACGTGGGCGTGGTACTCCGTGGTCCCCGGTCGGCTCCGTGAGTTGGCCGCCGTCCTCGACTGATCAGGTGCTCGTCTCCATCGGCATCCGTTGCCCATGAACGGCAGAGCTTGAGGTCGAGTCGGCGCGAGTGAGGTCAGCGCAGCGTCAGGATGGCGCAGACCGATGCGAGAGCGGTCACGACGACCATGACCGTCATCAGCCGCATCGCTGCAAGGTTCACTGGACTGCGACCGACAGTGAGCGCTTCACCGATCGACAACTGCCGTCTGTGGGCGCCGAACCACAGGCCCGCCGCACCGACGAGCAACAGGACTCCGGCCGCGCTGAGCAGCGGCTCGTGGCGCACGACGCCGTACCTCGTCACGATGAGCGCCACGATGCTCGCTGCCAGCGCAGTGCGCACCCACGCGAGGCTGGTGCGCTCGACCTGAAGGCCCGCGGAACCAGGGTGTTCGTGGTTCACGTCGCCTGCACCACCAGCACGACCGCGACGACCGCCGCGATCACCGCGAGTCCGATGCTGAGCCACAGCATCAGCGGAGTGCGGGGGAGCGCCTCACCGCGCCGCATCGCGCGCTCGCTGCGCATCCAGTGCAGGTAGGCGCCGACACCGGCGAGCAGGCCGAACAACGCGAGCGCCACCGACAGTGCGGTGCGCACACCGTGCACCGTGAACGACGGCACGAGCTGCTCAAGCGCTACAGCCGCCGCGATGAAGGCGAGCGACGTACGGATCCAGGCGAGGAACGTGCGCTCGTTGGCGAGGGAGAACCGGTAGTCGGGGTCGACTCCCTCCTCCCACCACGGGGTGGATGCGGCCGGCACGGACACGGCCGCCGGCAGGTCCGCGTCGTCGGCCGGGGCGCTGTCAGCGTTGTCGTCCACAGCGAGAGTGTCCCAGTGATCAGGGCGAGCATCGTCGCGACGCACGGGCGGGGGGATAGGGCGCACGCCCTAGGGTCGTCAGCGTGTTCACAGATGTCGCGCGCGTGGTCCGCGCCTCCGCCCTGGTCGATGCCGAGCTCGACGCCGACCCGCTCGATGCAGCGCAGATGGTGAGCGGCGACCCCGTCGTACGCGTGCTCGCGCTGCACGACTCCGACGATCTCGCGGTCGGTGTGTGGCAGCACTCGACCGGTGTCAGCACCGACGTCGAGGCCGACGAGATCTTCGTCGTGCTCTCCGGGCGCGCGACCGTCGAGGTGGCCGGCGGCCCGACGCTCGAGGTCGGCCCGGGTGACGTCGGCCTGTTGCCGGTCGGCGCCCGCACGACCTGGACCGTCCACGAGACGCTCCGCAAGATCTACGTCGTACGTCCCTGATCGCCCGGTCGCACGGCATGTTCGCGCGCACCGCGAGGGGCGTCGATCTGACGCAGCGCTCAGGGATCGACCCGGGTGCCCTCTCAAGGCGCGGTCTGCTCGCGCCGACGTTCGGCGCATGCCGTTCGCCAACTGGTACACCGATCCTGCTGATCCGAGCGGGCTGAGGTGGTGGGACGGCGAGCGCTGGACCGAGCACACCCAGGCTCGGCCGACGCCGGCACCGGCGACGGCAGTGCACGGGGGCATGCCTGATGCCTCCGGATCAAGGAGCCCCGTACAGCTCCAGGGCGAGCATCAGGTGGTCCCAGCGGGCTACGTCAGCTCGGGGTGGGTGCCGGCAGGGTGCACGCGGCATCAACGAGCCACGGTCGCGACACGCAAGGTGACGTTCCTGTCGGTCCTGCCCACGTGGTCCTACCTGCTTATCTTCGTCTCAGGCATCGTGTTCGTGATCTATGCCGCCGTGACCCGCAAGAAGGTGGTCGCGCTGGCCTGGCCGTTGTGCGGCGAGTGCGTGGCGACGCGCCGCAGCAACATGCGGCGCGTGTGGGTCGGCGTGGGCGGCGTCATCCCGCTGCTGTTCATCTCCAACACGATCGACAACTCGCTCCACCTGACAAACATCGCGATGGTCACGAGCGTGATCGCGCTCGCGGGACTGCCCCTCCTTGCCGCGATCAGCGGCATCCTCGGTGCCTACACCCGCATCATCGGCGGGACGGTGACGGCCGACGGTGAATTCGTGGTCTTCCCCCGCGGGTCTCTCGCGACCGCGACGCGGGCCACGGCGGCCGTGCCGACAGCAGGCGCCTCGATCGTCCCGTGGTGACGAAATCCGTCGGCGTACGCCGCTGACCTGCGACGATGCTGCTGGCAAGGCTGTGCGGCCACCGACGGCCCACCTGGTCCTTTCGGGTGAATGACAGCGGTGGGATTCCCCCTCTAGAGTGGGGTCACGCACCTGCGACAGGGTGCCGTGTCCAGCTGGCTCTGCGAGGCTGGACCTGTGCCGAGAGGGGATCCTTCCGATGGACGCCGCGCGCGTAGTCGATCCGATGCCGTCGGGTGACTCGCTCTCCGACCGCGACCGGGAGATCCTCGAGTTCGAACGGCAGTGGTGGAAGTACGCAGGCGCCAAGGAGCAGGCGATCCGCGACCTGTTCGACATGAGCGCGACCCGCTACTACCAGGTGCTCAACGCCCTGCTCGACAACCCGGCCGCTCTCGAGGCCGACCCCATGCTCGTCAAGCGGCTGCGCCGCATGCGCGCCACCCGCCAGCGGGCGCGCTCCGCGCGTCGCCTCGGCATCGAGCTCTGACTCCCGCTTCATCTGAGACACTGCCCCGGAGCACGATTCTTCGGGCACCGGCCCGAGGACACGCTCCGACAGATGTCTCCGGGCGTGCGGACGCCTCGGAGGGTCCGCTCGTCTGACCCAGGCCTGGGGGATCGCGATGACGACGTTCACTGATGACAACGACGACGCACCTTCGGGTCGCGGCGCCGTCAGCCAGGATGTCGCCGACCACGACCACGACTTCGAGGCCGACACCGCTCCGACGGTGATCACGCCCTTCGCGCAGCGGCCGGACTCGCCGGTGCCCGGCTTCGTCCCACCCGACCCGGCGACGGCCGACTTCCACACCGACGACGTGCTTCCGGTCCTTCCGGTCGGCGGCCGCCGCTCGCGGCGCGAGTCGCTCGACAGCGACCCCGACCTCGAGCCGGGTACGGCCTGGGTCGACCCTCGGCCGGCCACGCCCTCGCCGCTCGGCCGGCTGATCGTGCCCATCGCCCTCGCTCTCGTCTCTGCGGTGGCCCTGTTCGCCGCCTGGTCCCACCTGCAGGAGAACTCGACCACGTCCGCCCTCCCGGTCGGCGCGGGCGGCCCTTCGGCCTCCGCACCTCCTGTCGCCGCCTTCAGTGCATCGCCCGAGGCGTCGACATCTCCCACTGCCGTCGCGCCCAGCGACACACCTGCCGCGTCGGCTCCCGCCGCATCGAATCCTGCGGCCTCGACCCCCGCCGCGTCCTCGCCGGCCGCGTCGACCCCGCCGGTGCTCACGTCCTTCGACCGCAAGCCGCCGGTGATCGTGCTCAACGCGACCGGTCGATCCGGTCTCGCATCGAAGGTCGCGGCTTCGCTGCGCGCCCAGGGCTGGACCGTCGTGTCGGTCGGCAACTGGCGCGGCGGCGCAGTCACAGCCACCACGTCGTACATGGTCGGTCACCTCAAGGCTGCGGCGACGATGCAGCACGACCTGCCTACCGTCACCCTCGTCGACGGGCTGCTCCCCGGCATGCAGAAGCAGCACCTCACTCTCGTGATCGGCAGCGACTACAAGGCCTGATCGATCAGCTGCGACCGTGACCGCGGAAGAGCGGTCGGCGGGCCGCCTCGACGTAGCCACCGGCGGTGAGGCCGGCGCGGCGCTCGAAGGTGTTGGCGCTCCAGTGGTCGCCGCAGCGCAGGTAGGACCACCCCGCGGCCATCCAGTAGAGCGGCAGGAACAGCAGCACGCAGCACGCCCACTGGGTCGAGTGCACCGACTCGTGCGACAGCAGGTGGTCGGGCGGATCCCCGACACGCAGCAGGATCACGTTGCCGACCGTGAACGCGCTGGCTCTCGGGAAGCCGTCGCGTGTGCCGTGCGCGATGACGAGGCCGTCTCGTGTTGCAACCAGCGTGCCGCCGTAGGCCTTCGCGAGAGCGAGGCCGAGCAGCGTGGATCCGTTGAGCGCGTTGATGATCTGACGGATGCGATACGCAGTTCTCATGGCATCCTGCCTCAGCGGGCGCGGTCGACGTAGGCGGCCAGGGTCGACATCGAGGGCCTCTCGAGCGCCGTGATGTCGTGCGAGTGCAGCGCAAACCCCGAGGCGCCGCGGTCGAACTGCGTGAGAGTGGCGGCGAGGGTGTCGAGGCCGACAAGGTCTCCCCGTCGGGCCAGCCGGTCGAGTGCCGTGCGCAGGATCTCCGCCGACATGCGGCCCAGACGGCGCTCGTCGTGATGGCGGTGCACGCGCACTCCGAGGTCGACCTGCGCGATGGCGTCGAGGCCGAGCAGGTCGAGGGTGTCGACGAGCATCGCGAGCTCGACGCCGTAGCCGCACGGGAACGGCAGCTGCTCGAGCAACGACCGTCGAGCCGCGTACTCACCGGCGAGCGGCTGCACGACGCCGGCGAGCTCGGGCCACAGCAGGTTGAGCAACGGTCGCGCGACAAGCTCGGTGACGCGCCCACCGCCGGCGCTGACGACGTTGGACCCCTCGACGAGCGGTCGCTCGTAGACCGCCTTGACCAGCGACACGGTGTCGTCGGTGAGCAGCGGTCCGAGCAGGCCGGTGACGTAGGTCGGCGTGAACGACTGCAGGTCGGCATCGATGAAGACGACGATGTCGCCATCGGTCGTGGCGAGCGAGCGCCACATCGCCTCGCCCTTGCCGGGCACCACGGGGATGTCGG
>JANXWJ010000200.1 GCA_025351185.1 Candidatus Nanopelagicales bacterium | reverse complement strand
CGACGGCTTCGTCCGCCGCGGGGCGGCGGCTCAGGGTTGGATGGGCGCATGACTGACTCGATGTACGACGGCCGTCCGATCCGCTGGGGTGTCATCGGCGCTGGTGGCATCGCCACCAGCTTCTGCACGGACCTCGCGCTGCTGCCCGACGCCGAGGTGGTGGCGGTCGGTGCCCGTAGCAGCGGTACGTCGGACGAGTTCGCCGACCGCTTCGGCATCGACGTGTCGCACCGCCACTCGTCATACGCCGACCTCGCGGCCGACCCGGACGTCGACGTCGTCTACGTCGCGACCCCGCACCCCATGCATCACGACGCGGCGATGCTCGCGATCGAGGCGGGCAAGGCGGTGCTCGTGGAGAAGCCGTTCACGATGGACCAGGCGGAGGCGCGCTCGCTGGTCGAGGCGGCGAGGGCGCGGGGCACGTTCCTCATGGAGGCGATGTGGACCCGCTTCCTGCCGCACATGGCGGCGATCCGCGAGGTCATCGCGTCGGGGCGCCTCGGTGACCTCGTGCTCGTGACGGCCGAGCACGGTCAGTGGTTCGACAAGGACCCGGAGTTCAGGCTCTTCGCCCCGGGGCTCGGCGGCGGTGCGCTGCCCGACCTCGGCATCTACCCGGTGTCGTTCGCGTCGATGGTGCTGGGCACGCCGACCCGCATCACCGCAGTCAGCGACCCGGCGTTCACCGGTGTCGACGCGCAGACCTCGATGATCCTGCGCGACGACGCGGGGCGGCACGCGGTGCTCACGACGACGCTGTCGGCCGCGACGACGAACGGCGCCGCGATCATCGGCACCGAGGCACGGATCGAGATCGACCCGACCTTCTACCGCCCGACCGGCTGGTCGATCCTCGACCGCGACGGCACTCGCGAGCGGTTCGAGAACACCGTGGAGGGCGGCGGCCTGCGGTTCCAGGCCGCCGAGGTCGGACGCTGCTTGCGCGCCGGCCTCACCGAGTCACCTCTGCTGCCGCTTGACGAGACCCTCGCGATCCTCGGCACGATGGACGAGATCCGCCGCCAGATCGGCCTCACAAACCCCCCGACCCCCTGATCCCGCCGGACTCCTGACCAGCGTCGCGCCACGCCCGGCCGGGCGGCCGGTTCGACGGGTATCCACAGGGGGTCCGACGGCCTCGGGGTGGGGTGGCGTCGGCGTGCTCAAGATCGGCGGGGTTCTGGTCGATGGCGTGAAGGACTGCTCCGCTGACGGAAGGCCCCCTCGTGACCGCCGACACCCTGCCGCAGGCGCTCAGCCCTGCGGCCGTGACGGCTGTGGCCGGGCGCCTCGTCGACAACGTGTCCGAGGTCGTGCGCGGCCAGTCAAGTGCGGTGCGCTATCTCGCGGCGGCGTTCCTCTCCGGCGGGCACGTCCTCATCGAGGACACCCCCGGCAACGGCAAGACCACCCTCGCGCACGCCTTCGCGCGCTCGGTCGCGGCCGACTTCCGCCGGGTCCAGGGCGCCCCTGACCTGCTGCCGAGCGATGTCACGGGCTCGTCGGTGTGGAACCAGGTGAGCCAGAGCTTCACCTTCGTCCCCGGGCCGGTCTTCTCCCACGTCCTGCTGGTCGACGAGCTCAACCGCACGCCACCGCGTACGCAGGCGGCCTTCCTCGAGGCGATGGAGGAGGGCACGGTGACGGTCGACGGCGTCAGCCACCCGCTGCCGTCGCCCTTCACCGTCATCGCGACCCAGAACCCGCTCGAGCAGCACGGCGCGTATCCCCTGCCCGAGGGCCAGCTCGACCGCTTCGCGCTGCGCGTCACCCTCGAGCCGCTGAGCGAGGACGACGAGCTGCGGGTCATCCGCGACCAGGTGCACCACGCGACCGTCACGGACCTGCCGCCCGTCATCGACATCGCCACGTGGCACGCGTCGTGCGCCGCGGTTCGCGGTGTCTACGTCGCGCCCGCCGTCTCGGCGTACGCCTTGGCACTCGTCCGTGGGACGCGCCACCACCCGCAGATCGCGCACGGGGCCAGCTCGCGCGCCGCCATCTCCTTCGTGCGCACCGCGCAGGCGTGGGCCGTCGTATCGGGGCGGGAGTACGTCGTGCCCGAGGACCTCCAGTCGATCGCCCGGGCCGCCCTCGAGCACCGTGTCATCGGCGCCGGCGCGGGGGCCGGAGCGGCGATCGACGACATCCTCGCGCGCACACCCGTGCCGCTCGGCAGCTGAGCACCGCCGTGACGGCCGAGGGCCGGGGCAACGGACGACGCAGCCTCACGCGGCTCGGGCTCTGGCTCGTCGCGATCGCGTCCGCCATCACCTCCATCGGCTTTCTGCGCGGCGACGTGTGGATGTACCTCGTCGCGTTGCTGGCCCTCGCCACGGTGGTGGTCAGCTGGGTCGCGGTGCCGCGCCTCCCGCACCTCGAGAGCACTCTGGTCATCCCGACCTACGAGGTGGTCGGACAGGGGACGCCGACCCGACTCGTCCTGCGCTCCCCGGCACGTCGGTCACCTCGTCACCGACTGACCCTCACCGCGCCCGGTGACGCCGACCCGGTCGAGCTGGTCATCGAGCCCCTGGCCGCCGGCGAGACCCGCACGATCGACCTCGACCTGCACCCCGCCGCGCGCGGGGTCTTCCGCGAGCGTCGCACGACGCACTGGACCGCCGCGCCCTTCGGACTCGTACGCCGCACGCACACCGACCTCTCGGCGATGACCCGCGCCATAGCCGCAGGCATCGACGACCACGCCCGGGTGGCGCCGGGGTCGCAGCCGGGCGACGGTGAGAGCGGTCGCATGACCGTCGGGCGCTCGGGGCCGGACGTGCACGCGCTGCGCTCCTGGTCCTCCGGCGACGGCACCCGGATCCACTGGCGCACCACGGTGCGACGCGGGTCGCCGGTGGTCGTCGACCGGGAGTCCTACGAGCGCACCTCGCTGCTCGTCGTCGCCGGGCCATCGCACCCCACGCCCGAGGCCGCCGACGCGGTCATCGCTCGCGTGGCCGGGATCGCCTCCCGAGCGGCACGCGACGGTGCGGAGGTACGTCTCGTCTCGTCGCGCGGCGCCGACCAGCTCCTCGCCTCCGAGCTCGAGGCGCTGCTTCCCTGGACCGTCATCGCCGAGCCGACATCGGGGACCTCCGCCGCCGACCACGCCGCTGCGGCCTTGCGCCCCGGGGCACGGGTCGCGATCGTCACCTCCGACGGCCTCACCGGCGGTGCGTGGGTCGCGGAGGCCGCCCGCTTCGACGTCGAGGTCGTCGAGGTCGAGGTCGCGCCACGTCCTTCCGTGCCGAGGCGGAAGCCTTCGGTTCCGACGTTCTCGCGCGCCCTCGCCGTCGCCACCATGGGCTCGCTGGGTGCGGGCGTGCTGTGTCTCACCGCCGCCGGTGTGCTCGGGTCGGCAGCCGCGACCGGCTGGCTGCTCGCCCTGGGGGCCGGCGCCGGGCTCGGCCTGCTGCGCCCCGCGACGTTCGTCGACGTCCGCCTGCGCACGCTGGTGTCGATCGGGATCATCGCGGTCAACGGGCTGCTCGCCTTCCGCAGCGCCGACGACGGCGACCTGGCCCTGGCCGGAGCGACCGCCGTCTGCGGCGTTGCGCTCGCCCAGCTGGTGAGCAGCCGCACCCGCCGAGATGCCTTGGTGGCGCTGGGTCTGGGGCCGGTCATGGTGATCGCTGCCGCGGGCTTCGCGCCGACGCCGGCACTCGTCCTGCCCACCGTTCTGACCGCGATCGCCGTACTTCTCGGGCTCGGCGCTGCGGCCCGGGACTCCCTCGTCGACGACACCCTGCCGGCCACGTCGCTGGCGACGGCGAACTCGGCAGCGGGTTCGCTGCTCGTCCCGGTGTCCGCTGCCGTGCTGCTGGGCGTGGTCGCCTACCTGGTTCTCCCGCTCGGCTCGGCGCCGACACTGAGCGGGTCGCTGCTCGGCGACAGCCCCGTGTCCCAGCAGAGTGCGGCCGAACGAGCCGCCCAGGTGACGCCGGCCTATTTCAACGGCTCGCTGGACCTCTCCGCCCGCGGGCACCTGCCCGAGACCCCGGCATTCGACGTGCCCGCCGGCACCGACGGCCTGTGGCGGGCGATGACGCTGAGCCAGGTCACCAACGGCACGTGGTTCTCGATGCCGGCCCAGGCGACCTACACCGCCGACTCGAGCGGGCGCATCACGCTGCCGACCGACCCGGCCGAGGACGGCGCCCCGACCGCCGCCGTGCGCGACTACCTCGTGCGCCCCATCGGCGCCTGGAACGTGATCGCGCCCGGTCCGGCGACGACGGTGAGCGGCCTGAGCTCCGTGGCGCAAGTGACATCTGACGCCTACTCCCTCGACGCGAGCGTGGCTCCGTTCACCGTCGCGGCCACCGCGCGCACCGACGTCGACAGCCTCACGAGAGCGGGAGGAGGTGCCGATCGCAGTGAGTCGGAGTGGGTGCAGCTCGACCCCTCGACGACACAGCGCACGGTCGACCTCGCGCGGTCGATCGTCGGCACGACCACCGACCGCGTCGCGATGGTGCGGGCCGTCGAGTCGTGGCTGCGGGCCAACGTGCGCTATCAGCTCGACGCTCCGCTGCCACCCAACGACCAGAACGCCGTGGACTTCCTGCTCTTCGAGTCCCACGCCGGCTTCTGCGAGCACTTCGCCGCGGCCGAGACGATCCTGCTTCGCAGCATCGGAGTCCCCTCACGGATGGCGACGGGCTACGTCGCGTCGTCGCAGAACAGCGAGGCGTCGGGACGGATCACGATCCGCGCGTCCGACGCGCACGCGTGGGTCGAGGTGTGGATCCCCGGTCACGGCTGGGTGTCATCAGACCCCACGGCCGGATCGGCGCTCGCCGCAGCCGCCGACCAGTCGCTGGTCCAGAAGCTGCTCGCCGGCTGGAATCGCTTGTGGTCCAGCGACTCCGGGCGACGCACCCTGGCGATCGGGCTCGTCCTGCTTGCCTTCGTGGCTGGTGCCATCGCCTTCCCGCTGCGCCGCCGACGCGCCGTCGCGGTGCGCCGCGACGCGGAGGCGCGCGGTGTCTCGCTCGAGCCGCTCGCCGCCTTCGCCCGCTATCGCGCCGCGCTCTGCGCCGACGGGCACCAGCTCGGGCCGGGAGACGGGGTGGCCGAGGTGCGTCGTCTCGTCACCGAGCCGGCGCTGCTCACCGCACTCGTCATCGTCGAGCGCACGCTCTATGCGAGCACCCTGCCACCGGGTCACGTCCGGGTCGCGACGGCGGAGCTGCTGGATCGGCGTACGGCGGCGCTCACCGCCCGTCGCCAGCCGATCCCGACCCGCTGACCCGCTCACCCACACACCCGACGAGACCTGCACCGACTGGCAGGGTCCACGCGCGTCGCGGCGCAGTTCGGTCAGTGCGCGAAGGTCGGTGCCACGGTCGCGCGGCCGAGCGTGTGGAACGCCAGGTGGAAGCTCACGACGGTGGGTGTGACCGAGGCGTCGACGTCGAGATGCGGCACGTCGACCGCGTGCACCACGAAGAAGTAGCGGTGCGGCATGTCGCCCTGCGGCGGAGCCGCGCCACCGTAGGCCGCGACTCCCATGTCGGTCGGCACGTGGAAGCCGCCGGGCAGGGTGTCGTCGGACGCGCCTGCACCCCGCGCGAGCGAACCCACGTCACCCGGGATGTCGACCGCGCACCAGTGCCAGAACCCCGCGGGCGTCGGCGCGTCCGGGTCGAAGCAGGTGACGACGAAGCTCTGGGTGCCCTCGGGCACATCGCTCCAGGCCAGGTGCGGCGAGCGGTTGAGCCCGCCGGCCGAGTCGTGCACGAAGTCCAGACCCAGCTGCGTCCCACCCACGATGTCGTCGCTCGTCACGTCGAAGTCGGGCACGGGCGGTAGATAGTCGTAGGGGTTGACAGCCACTCGTCGGTCCAGGCTCACGATGCCTCCAGCTCGTCGTCCACGTCGTGCAGGTGCCCAGCAAACCCCACCCGCACCCGGTTCGCAGCGCAGCCGCCGGTCGTGGGCGGCGCGCGGGTCAGGAGACGGGGTCGGACGGTCCGTGCGCGACGCGTCGAGCGTGCGCCCGCGCGTGCGCGATCGCGTCCGGGGTGGAGGCGAAGACGTGGCGCTCGTGGGCCAGCGAGGCGAACACCCCGAGCCGGGTCAGCACCTGCTCGTGGTCGGGTCGCACGCCGGAGAGCAGCACCGTGATGCCGCGCCCCTCGAGACGCGCGATCGTGTCGGCGAGCACCGAGGCGCCCGTGGCATCCAGCGTCGAGACCCGTGACAGCCGGAGGACCACGACGCGTACGTCGCTGACCTCCGAGAGCCCGAGCAGGAACGAGTGCGCGCCGCCGAAGAACAGCGACCCCTCGAGGCGGTAGGCCACGATGTGGTCGGCCAGCAGCGCCGCCTCCTCCGCGTCGTGCGCGCCGACCTCCGGCTCGATGTCGAGCTCGTCGACGTGCGCCGACCGGGCGACCTGCTGCAGCGCGAAGAAGCCCGCGACGACCAGCCCGAGAACCACGGCCGTCACGAGGTCGAAGATCAGCGTCGCGGCGGCGGTGAGGACGAGCACGACGGCGTCGCCCCGGGTCGAGCGCAGGAGGGCGCGCACGCTCGACACCTCGACCATCTGCACCGTGGTCGCGATGAGGACGCCCGCGAGGGCAGCCAGCGGGATCGTGCCGACCACGGGAGCGAAGGCGAGCACCACGACGAGCAGAGCGAGCGCGTGCACGATCGCCGCGAGTCGCGAACGCGCCCCGGACCGCACGTTGACCGCCGTACGCGCGATGGCAGCTGTCGCGGGGATGCCGCCGAAGAACGGCACCACGAGGTTGGCCAGCCCCTGACCGACGAGCTCCTTGTCCGGGTCGTGCCGCTCCCCGACGCTCATGCCGTCGGCGACCGTCGCCGAGAGCAGGCTCTCCAGCGCCCCCAGCGCCGCGACAGCGACGGCCGGGAGCACCAGGCTCGTCAGCTGTCCGAGCGGGAGGTGGGGCAGGCTCGGTGCGGCCAGCACCGTCGGGAGCGTGCCGATCACGGGCACCTGCAGGTGGGCCAGCGACGCGATCGCTGCGACGACCACCACAGCGGGCAGCGACACCGGCCACGACGGACGGAACCGGGCCGCGAGCAGCATCGAGAGCGCGACCGCCGCGGCGATCATCGGCTCGGCCCAGTGCGGGTCGGTGAACCACGCCCGGACCGCGTCTGCCGCGAC
>JANXWJ010000185.1 GCA_025351185.1 Candidatus Nanopelagicales bacterium | reverse complement strand
CAGTCCTCGCAGGCGTACGTCGGTGCGACCGTCCTCACGCACCCGGACCTCGCCGCGAGCCAGGACCCACGGTGCCCCACCGGCCTTCACGCCGAAGATCGCTGCATCGGTCGGCAGGCTTGGTTGGAAGCTGGCTCTGATCAGGGTGTCGTCGTGGTGTCCGGCGTCGTGCGCCGAGGCGGCGACGGGCGCCGAGGCTACTGCGATGCAGGCTGCAGCTCCGACGACCAGGACGATCCGTGAATGTAGAGTCGCCATGCGTACCTCCGGTGTGAGGACGTCCTCTCGCGCAGGGATGCGTGCGTCCACCCCGAGTACGTCCGGAGGGGTCGCGACGTTCACGGCACGGCACGGCAAGCTCCCGACGTCGACGATGAACGCATCGGAGTCCGCAGACGTAGTCGCGGTGAGGAGGGCGGCGCCCTGGCGATGAGACGCAACGGCAGCACGCGGTCGGACGACATCGACCTGGCGTGCGAGTCCGGCCTGCGCCGGGCGTGGGACGACTACGCAGGCGAGCTGTACGGCTATGCGCGCAAGTCGCTCGGCGACCCGGGCGCTGCCGAGGAGGCGCTGCAGGAGACGTTCGTCCGAGCCTGGCGAGCCGCTGACCGCTATGACGCCTCGCGCCCGCTGCGCCCGTGGTTGTTCGCGATCCTGCACAACGTCGTGATCGACGAGACCCGTGCTCGCGGCCGCCGTCCCGAGCCGCGCGATGACGGTGATCACCTGTGCGTCGACGTCGATGATCCGCTGGAGCGCTCGCTCGACGCGTGGCTGGTCGAGGAGGCGCTGCGCCGGATCAGCCCGGACCACCGCACGGTCATCGTCGAGACCTACTACCGCGGGCGGTCCTACGCCGATGTCGCCGCGGACCTGGGGGTCCCGGAGAGCACAGCCCGCACCCGTGCGTTCTACGGCCTCCGGGCGCTGCGGTTGGCCCTGGACGAGATGGGGTGGGAGGGATGAGACACGAGTGTTCGGTGCGCGTCGAGGACCTCGGCCCGTTCCTGCTCGGTCAGCTCTCCTGGGAGGAGTCCGAGGCGCTCGAGGCTGCCGTCGCGCGATGTCCGTCATGCTCGGCCGACGTCGAACGGCTCCGGCCCGTCGTCTCTGCGCTCGCCGGTGGGACAGGCGGCGTCGAGCGAGACGCCGAGGCGGAGCCGAAGCCGGTGCCGGACCTTCTGCTGTCCCGGGTGCTCGCCTCCGTGCACGACGAGGAGTCCGCCGCGCGCCGTCGGCGATGGGTCACGGTCTCGTCGACTGCGGCCCTGGCTGCGATCGTCCTCGGCCTGCTCCTCGCTGTGGTCATGCGTACGACGACACAGCCCCGGGAGAGCCTGGCCCTGTCTGGATCGACATCGGCGAGCGGACACGCCATCGTCTCGTCCCAGGACTGGGGGACCGCGATCACCCTCGACGTGCACGGGCTCGTCCCAGGGACGGCCTATGGCGCGTGGTTGGCTGACGGCACCGGGAAGCGGGTGCCCGCCGGCACCTTCCGCCCGCGGTCGGACGGCACCGTCCGGCTCGACCTCGGCGCGTCGATGACCCTCGATGTCGCGGCACAGGTCGGGGTCACGGCGCTCGGTGGCGGGGGAGACGTGCTGACCGCCGCGATACCCGCAGAGGTGACGTCGCGCTGACGTGGTCGGGTCCTCGGTGCGACGTGCCTGGTGCGTCGTCAGGAGATGCGGGCGACGAGCACGGCCATGTCGTCGGGCGCGGACTGCCGGTAGGCGCGAACGGTGTCGAGCACGGCGTCGGCGACCTGCTGCGGTTCGGCGTCGGCATGACGACCGACGACCTCGAGCAAGCGCTCGTCACCGAACTGGAGGTCGTCGCGGACCTGGTCGTCGTCGCCCTTGGCCTCGATGACACCGTCGGTGTAGAGCACGATCACGTCGCCGGGGACCAGGTCTACGGTGGTCAACGGGTGTGACACCTCGTGGAAGGCACCGAGCAACGTTCCGGGGGATCCGACGAGGAGCGCGTCGGCGTTGCGAACGATCACCGGCTGGCAGTGACCGCCGAGACCCATGAGCAGGGTCGCGCCCGTCGGCGTGCGGCGCAGCCGGAGGCACGCAGCGGTCAGGAGCGACTGCTCGTCATCGGACGACGAGTCTGCCAGCAGGGCGCTGTTGAGCCGGCGCAGTGCGTGGTCAGGCTCGAGGTCCCCAGCTAGTGCTCGGAGCGTGTGCCGGGCCAAGCCGGTGAGTCCCGCGGCCTCGATGCCATGGCCGACGACGTCGCCGATGACGAGAATGACGTCGCCGTCGGCGGCCTCGAAGACGTCGAAGAAGTCGCCGCACACGTCGGTCGACACCTCGGCGGGAGCGTAGGCCGAGCCGAGCTCGAGCCACGGGACCGCGGGGAACGGCGCCGGCATGAGCGACTCCTGCAGGCGCACGGCGATCCGCGTCTGCTCGTCGAGGAACCGCAGGATGTCGAGCCGGTTGCTCAGTCGTCGCACGGCTTCGTCGAACGTGCCGCGGTCGGAGTCGTTGAAAGGCTTCGCCGCGTCGCGCGCCACGAGCAGGGTGGCCGGCTCGAGCGCGGAGCGCACGGGGAGGGCGAGCCCGTCGGCGAAGGGCGCACCGCCGCGGAGCACCGTGAAGCCGACGATGGTGCCTGTGCTGGAGGCGACCTCTGCCGCCTCGACTGCGGCGGGGTCGTCGAGCGGAGACTCCTCGTCGGAGTCGTTGGTCGCGCAGGCACCCACGAAACGGCACCAGTCCGAGTGGTCGTCGAGCACGGCGAATCGCACCAGCGCGAACGCCTCGTCACGGTGGTGCGCGTTGTCGAGCACCCGCCCGACCTCCGACAGGAGGACGAGACGCCGGCTGCCGCGCAACGCGCTCTGCCGCTGCTCCTGCTCGTTCTCGATCAGTCGGGCGCGCTCCATCGCCGCGGCCGCGTGGCTCCCGAGCGCCGCGAGCAGCGCGAGGTCGTCCTCGTCAGGGTCGCGCGGCTCGTCCCATCCGAATGCCGCGATGCCGACCGGCCGGCCGGCCACGGTGAGCAGGATCGCGACCCAGGCCTGCTGGGTGATGCCGCGACGGACGAACGACGGGAACCGCTCGTCGCGCTCGCGTCTCGACCGGACGACCACGGGCTCACCGGTGCGGAGCAGCTCTTCGGCGATGTCGGAGTCGGTGAGCGGCCACCTGGTGCGATAGCGGATCTGCGGTGATTCCATGCCGGAGGTGGCGATCTGTGTCGCCCAGACCCGGTCGTCGTCGAGCAGGTGGATGGTGGCCGCCTGCGCGCCGAGCGAGTGGCACGCACGGTCGACGATGATGGTGCCGGCCTCGTGAAGGTCTGTCGCGTGCGCGAGCGCGGTCGTGAGCGACTGCAGCATCTGCAACCGGAGCACAGCCCGTTCGGCGTGACGACGCGCCCTGCTCTCCGCACGAGCCGCTAGCGAGCGCTCCAGCGCTGCGGCGCAGACCAGTGCCGTCGTCTCGCACGCGGCGACGAGGTCGTCGGTGAGCTCGTCTGAGGAGTGCCAGCCGAAGCCCAGCGCCCCAATGCGCATCCGGGCGGTCATCATCGGCGTGATGACGAAGGCCTGGTGCTCCAGCTTGATCCCGTGCAGAGCGGGATAGCGGGCATCGCGTTCCTCGAGAGACCGCAGGACAACGGTCGTCCCGTCGCCAGTCAGCGCGTCGCGGGTCGGCAGCGGGGCGTCCAGGGGATACGTCGCGAACTCCTCGGCCACCTCGACCGGCGTGCTGCGCGACGCAACCAGCCGCAACGTGGTGCCGTCCGCGTCGAGCAGTGAGATGTTGACCATGTCTACGCCGAGCAGCGCGGGGCACTCCTCGGTCATGACGTCGAGCATCTCCGAGGGGTCGCTCGCCGAGGCCAGGCGAGATGTCAGGTGGAGCAGCCCGGCGGTCAAGACGCCCGACTCCGGCGACGGCACGGTGCTCATGTGCAACTCGGACCGCGGTCAGCGGCACCGGTCGGGGTCGCGGCCTCGGTGCTCACGTACTCCTCCCTTCCGGCCTGTCGTGGGTCGCTGGTGCGGTGAGCCGACCCTCCACCCTCAGTGAGGGCAGCGAGATCGCGGGACTCCCGTTCGATAATCGGAACATGGCCGTGACCGCGCCCGTCCGTGGGATGGTTTGCGTGGGCAGGGACGACTCCTTCCCGGAGCAATCTTGACAGGGAGCGTGCATGAACAGCTACCGAGGTGTCGAGCGCTGGTCGCCCGGACCCGGTCACGGCATGTTCGAGGTCGGCCGCCCGATCAGCGGGGATCTCGCGGTGCTGTGGTTCCAGGCTCTCTACGAGACGCCGCTGCTGTTCTCGGGGATGCTCGACGAGCACGGTCGGGTGCTCGACGCCAACCACACCAGCATCGAGGGGCTCGGGCACGACCGGCAGAAGATCATGGGCACGCGCTTCTGGGAGTGCGGCTGGTGGTCCCCGGACCCGACCCTCTCCGAGAGCGTCCATGGATGGGTGGAGCAGGTGCTCACCTCGGGCCAGAGCCTGCGCGTCACGACCGGCTTCTTCTTCGGTGACGGTCGCGAAGGGCTGGTCGATCTTGCCCTGGCGCCGCTCACCGATCGTGAGCTGCACGACGAGCCGACGACGTACATCGTGGCCACCGGGGTGGATATGACCCAATATGCAGCCCCGACCCCGGGTCTCGACGCCTGACTGCGGTTGACGGACCCCGCTCGGGGTAGGAGGGATCCATGCGCACGACCCACGTGAGAGAAGGGAAACCGCGATGAGCGACGACGAGACGATCGAGCGGCCGAGCGACGACGAGCACATCGTGCCGGCAACGCCCGGCTCGAACCCCGGCACCGAGGATGGTGTCGGCGAGCATGTAGTCGAGGGCATGGGCCATGACGGTGTGCGTCGGATGGACGGCGAGTTCGCCCACCTCGAGGATGTTGCCCCCACTGAGGAAGAAGTCACGTCGGACCCAGACATGGAGCCCTCCACCTAGGAGGGTTGGGACCACGAAGTCGGGGTAGTCCACTCCCCGGTCCGATGGCCGGACCCTGGAGACGAAGGGCTCGTCATGAGCACCGTGGCTGTGATAGCGCATTCGGGCAAGACGTTCGGCGGCGGCATCGGGGAGCTGCGCGACCTGTTGGACTCCGCCGGCATCACCGACCCGCTGTGGTACGAGGTGGCCAAGAGCAAGCAGGCACCGGACTGCGCGCGGAATGCGCTCGAGAAGGGTGCGGGCCTTGTCTTCGTGTGGGGCGGTGACGGCACCGTGCAGCGCTGCATCGACGCGCTCGCGGGATCCGACGTCGACATCGCGATCCTGCCTGCTGGCACCGCGAACCTGCTCGCGACCAACCTCGACATCCCGAAAGACCTTCCCACCGCTGTGCAGATCGGTCTGCACGGCGATCGGCGCCGGCTTGACACCGGCACGCTGAATGGCGAGCACTTCGCCGTCATGGCCGGTGCCGGTCTCGACGCCCTGATGATCCGCGACGCCGACGGTGGCATGAAGGACCGCATCGGTCGCGCCGCGTATCTCTGGACAGGTGCGCGCAACCTGAGTGCCAGTCCGGTCAAGGCCCGGATCAAGGTCGACGGTCGCAAAGTGTTCTCCGGCACGGTGACCTGCGTGCTCGTCGGCAACGTCGGATCCGTGCTAGGCGGCCTCGAGCTCTTCGAGGGCTCCCGCCCCGATGACGGGCTTCTCGAGGTCGGTGTGGTCACCGCCAAGAGCCGCATGCAGTGGGCCAGGACCGTCAGTCGAGTCGTGCTCGGTCGTGCCGAGAGCTCACCGTTCGTGACGACGTCGCGCGGCGGGAAGATCCGGATCCGCTTCGACCGACCGGTGGCGTGCGAGGTCGACGGGGGTGATCGGCCGGACACGGAAAAGCTCAGGATCACCGTGCGACCCGGGTCGATCCGGATCTGTGTGCCGTCGGTCGACGGCAACGTGACGGGCGATCCCGTCTCCGTCACAACTGCGAGCGGGTCATGAGCAGCGCGACCCCCTCGGTGTCGGACGCCGCGGACACTGCCGCCAACAGTCGGCCGATGGGGTGGCTTGCCCGGGTCGGTCTCACCGCACGCGGCATCGTCTATCTCGTGATGGGCTGGCTCGCCGTCCTCGTCGCGAGCGGCAGCGGGCAGCCCGTGGACCAGCGCGGCGTCCTCACCAAGGTCATCGCCGCACCGTTCGGCACCGTGCTCGTGATTCTCCTCGCAGCCGGCTTCGCGGCCTATGCGGTCTGGCGCCTCATGGAGGCGGTGACGGGCCCTTCGGGGGAGGCCGACGGAACGAGAGCGCGCCTGAAGTCCGCGGCACGCGGCATCGTCTATCTCGTCCTGGCCGTGACAGCCATCTCCGTGCTCTCGGGTGCCAAGCAGTCACAGGCGGGCCAGCAGAAGGGGATCGCGGCCGACGTGATGAGTCACACGGGCGGTCGTTGGCTGGTCGGGATCGCGGGTCTGGTGATCGTCGCCGTCGGCTTGAGCATGGTCGTCGAGGGCTGGAGCAAGAAGTTCATGCGCTACTTCGGCCACCTCCCTTCGGGGACCCGACGAGGGGTCGTCCTTCTCGGACGTGTCGGCACGATCGCGCGGGGGATCGTCTTCTCCATCACCGGCTTCCTCGTCATCCAGGCCGCGCTCACCTCGGATGCACGGAAAGCAGGCGGCATCGACACCGCTCTGAAGTCGTTGCTCGACAAGCCTTATGGCCCGGCGCTGGTCGGTGCGCTCGGCGTCGGACTGATCGTGTTCGGCGTCTATGCGCTGGCTGAGGCGCGTTGGCGTCGGGTGACCGACGGAGGGTCGCGATGAGCACCCACCCCAACAGCGTGCAGGACCGCACCGAGAAGGGTGTCCTTCCCGACCACCCGGTCGTTCGGCTCGTCGGTTCAGCTGTGAGTCTCGCGATCGCCCTGTGCCTCATCGGGTTTGTCATCGTCGACCTGCTGACGCCGTCAGCACTGACGCGGTGGGAAGACGGCGTCAACCAGGCCGCAGTCGATCGGCGCACTCCGTCGCTGGACTCGCTGAGCTCGGTCGGCAGCCGGCTGGCCGACACGATCACGTGCGTAGCGTTGCTCGTGGTTCTGATGCTCGTGCTCCGCTGGTGGCTCGGGAGGTGGCGTGAGTCCCTCGTGCTCGCGGTCGCCATCATCGGTGAGCTGCTCATCTTCCTCGTCGTGACTTTCGTCGTGCACCGAGATCGCCCCGACGTCCCCAAGCTCGACGCTGCTCCACCGACGTCGAGCTTTCCCTCGGGCCACACCGCTGCCGCTGTTGCGATCTACGGTTGCCTGGCCTTCATCGTGTGGCGCCGGATGGACAACCGCGCCCTCGCGGGCGTGATCGTCGTGGTGTGCTGCGCCGTACCCGTCGCCGTAGGGCTCTCGCGCATCTATCGCGGCATGCACCACCCGACCGACGTGATCTTCGGCGCGATCGGCGGCGGCGTCTGGCTGCTGGTCGTCGTGTCGACCCTTCTCCCACCCCCGGGTCCACCCAGGTCGACCGTTCTGGCGCCCGAGGCGGGACTGGTGCCGGGCGAGGCGTCGAGCCCGTGATGACGCACGCCACCTCTCCCGGCGTGCCGCACGACGATCCGCATGCCGCCGGACCGGGCGTGGATCTCGAGGAGGTCGTCGACCCACGCTCTCCCCACATCCGCTCGCAGCTCGCCGTCGGACTGACGGCCGCAGCGGCAGTCGGAATCGTGACGATCGCCGTCGGGGCGCGCGGAGGACTGCTGTCTGGCTGGGACCAGGCGGTCCATGACTGGGTGCTCGCTCACCGTGGACCGGGAGACATCACCCTGGCGACCATCGTCACCACCGGCGGGATCACGACGCTGACGCTGCCGGCGTTGGCGGTCGTGGGTGCCGTCGCGCTTCCAGGTCCGCGGTCGCTGCGCGCGCGCGTGGCTGCGGGTGCGCTCCTGGCCGGCGTGGGCGCGGTCGGAGTCTGGACCGGACTCCTGCTCAATGGCGCCACGGGTCGAGAGCGGCCCGCCGTGGCCGACTGGGCAGGGGCCGCAGGTGGGCCATCGTTCCCGTCCGGGCACACCACGGCCGCGACGATCTTCGCGCTCTGCTGCGCCTGGGCGCTGTCGGCCCGGTTCCTCGGCCGGGGGTCGCGTCGGCTCATCTGGACCGCAGCGGTGCTCTGGTCGCTCGCCGTCGGATGGTCCCGGGTCTGGCTCGGCGTGCACTGGCCGAGCGACGTCGTCGGTGGCTGGCTGTTCGCCACCGCGTGGTGCGCCGTTGCCGGAGCCGTTGTCGCCTACCTGCGCCACCGATCGGTCGCCGCACCAGCGCACGACTGATCGCCTCGTCGTCGGTTCCGCGGAGAACCTTCTGTGGTTCGACGACCGGTGTCGTCGTGGCGAGACCATGAGCAGCGCGCGCTCGGCTTCCCCCAGGGCGTCTCCCCGCGCGGAGCCGGCGTCGACTGGCAGCACTGTCAGACCCCGCTGTCATGATGATGGTCCGACGGTGAGTGACATCGCTGTAACCCTGTGTGTACCAGCCACTTGGTCGGATATCGCTGTTGACGCAGTAGCACTGGTGTACTAATGTGAGGTCTCACGAGGAGGTGCCATGACTGACCCGTCCCACGACGACCCCGTAGCGTCTCGCGACGATGTGTCGGCGGCGTCTGCGTCGTGCTCTGGC
>JANXWJ010000165.1 GCA_025351185.1 Candidatus Nanopelagicales bacterium | reverse complement strand
GCCCCGCTGGTCCCCGCCCTCTCTGGTCCCCGAGTAACAGGTCTAACGGTCGCTCACGGGTGCCGTTCAACGACCGTTGGACCTGTTACTCGCGTCACCGGCGGCGGGGATTCTGCCGAGGGTGAACTCTGGGAACATCCGGGGCCCGGGCGGCGTCGGTGCTGGTGAGGGGGTCTCCCGACCTGCCGCGGGACGGCGCTGCGCTGTGCTGTGCTCCGGTGTACCGTCGAGGGACTCGTGAGACCCGGCCGGATCCCCGGCCACCCCAGGGTCATCACCGGTGAATGTCAGGAGGGACGGGGCCGAGAGGTCCCGCGTCATGGACATCAGACGATTGATGCGCGGCCCGATCGTATGGATCGGCATCGTTGTGCTGCTCGTGATCATGGCGACCAGCCTCCTGAGCAGCGTCGGCGGCCCCAAGGACGTGCGCACCTCCACGGTGGTCACCGCGATCCAGAAGAACGAGGTCTCGGCAGCGACGATCACCGACCGCGACCAGCGGATCGAGGTTACGCTCAGCAAGGACATCACCGTCCCCAAGGTCGACGGCTCCGGCAACGACACCTACAGCTCCGGGGACAAGATCCGGTCGCAGTACGTCGACGGCCAGGGAGTGCAGCTGCAGAACCTCCTGCAGACGAAGGTCAACGAAGGCACCATCGCGAACGGATACACCGTCGAGGTGCCCAAGGAGAGCGTCCTTCTCAGTCTCATCTTCACCCTGCTCCCGATCCTGCTCATCGTGGGTCTGCTCTTCTTCTTCATGAGCCAGATGCAGGGCGGCGGCAACCGCATCATGAACTTCGGCAAGTCCAAGGCCAAGCTGGTCAGCAAGGACATGCCCAAGACGACCTTTGCTGACGTCGCCGGAGCGGACGAGGCGGTCGAGGAGCTGCAGGAGATCAAGGAGTTCCTGCAGGAGCCGGCGAAGTTCCAGGCCGTCGGCGCCAAGATCCCCAAGGGCGTGCTGCTCTACGGCCAGCCGGGCACCGGCAAGACGCTGCTCGCCCGCGCCGTCGCCGGTGAGGCCGGCGTGCCGTTCTTCTCCATCTCAGGCTCAGACTTCGTCGAGATGTTCGTCGGTGTCGGCGCGAGCCGGGTCCGCGACCTCTTCGAGCAGGCCAAGGCCAACGCGCCCGCCATCGTGTTCGTCGACGAGATCGACGCTGTCGGTCGCCACCGCGGCGCCGGCATGGGCGGCGGCCACGACGAGCGCGAGCAGACCCTCAACCAGCTGCTCGTCGAGATGGACGGCTTCGACGTCACCGGCGGCGTCATCCTCATCGCGGCGACCAACCGCCCCGACATCCTCGACCCCGCACTGCTGCGCCCGGGTCGCTTCGACCGGCAGATCTCCGTGGGCGCCCCCGACATGATCGGGCGCGCGCAGATCCTGCGGGTGCACGCGAAGGGCAAGCCGCTCGCGGCCGACGTCGACCTCGAGGCGGTGGCTCGTCGCACCCCGGGCTTCACCGGTGCCGACCTCGCCAACGTGCTCAACGAGGCAGCGCTGCTCACCGCGCGCAACAACGCCAAGCTCGTCGACAACGCCGCGCTCGACGAGGCGATCGACCGAGTGATCGCGGGCCCGCAGAAGCGCACCCGGGTCATGAGCGAGCACGAGAAGAAGATCACGGCCTACCACGAGGGCGGTCACGCTCTCGTCGCCGCTGCGCTGCCGGGCACCGACCCGGTGCACAAGATCACGATCCTGCCGCGCGGCCGGGCGCTGGGCTACACGATGGTCCTGCCCGACGTCGAGAAGTACTCCACCACCCGCGCGGAGATGCTCGACCAGCTCGCCTACATGCTCGGTGGGCGCGCGGCGGAGGAGCTGGTCTTCCACGACCCGACCACCGGTGCCTCCAACGACATCGAGAAGGCGACCTCGGTCGCTCGTGCGATGGTCACGCAGTACGGCATGACCGAGCGTCTCGGTGCGATCCGCTACGGCCAGGAGCAGGGCGAGGTCTTCATGGGCCGCGACTTCGGCCACACGCGGGACTACTCCGAGGACGTCGCCGCGGCGATCGACCAGGAGGTGCGGGCGTTCATCGACACCGCGCACCACGAGGCCTTCGAGATCCTCGTCGACAACCGCGACGTGCTCGATGCGCTCGTGGTCGAGCTGCTCGAGAAGGAGACGCTCGACAAGGCCGACGTGGCACGCATCTTCGAGCCGCTCAACCGCCGACCGGAGCGTCCGGCCTGGACCGGCTCCTCGCGGCGCAGCCCGAGCGAGCGCCCGCCGGTCATGACCGCCAAGGAGATCGAGGCGTTCAGCAACGGCTCGAGCAAGGGCTCCAGCAACGGTCATGCCTCGACCAACGGCGCGGTCAACGGTCACGCCGGCGTCGAGGTGCCGACCGAGTCCGTCGACTCGAGCGCGGTGGACAGCGGCGCCACCGACAGCGGGGCGTGACGGCGCTGTGAGCACCGACGCGCGGTCGGGGATCGATCCTGTCCACGTCGCGGAGGTCGCCGTGACGGCACCCTTCGACCACGACCGCGCCGAGGCTGCCGTGCGCGAGCTGCTCGCGGCGATTGGGGAAGACCCGACGCGCGACGGTCTGCGCGACACGCCGGCTCGGGTCGCCAGGGCGTACGCCGAGATCTTCGCGGGCCTGCGCCAGACGCCGGACGAGGTGCTCACGACGACCTTCGACCTCGGGCACGACGAGATGGTCCTCGTGCAGGACATCGAGGTCTACTCCACCTGCGAGCACCACCTCGTGCCTTTCCACGGTGTCGCGCACGTCGGCTACATCCCCGGTCTCGACGGTCGCATCACCGGGCTCTCGAAGCTGGCCCGGCTCGTCGAGGTCTATGCCAAGCGCCCGCAGGTGCAGGAGCGGCTGACCACCCAGATCGCCGATGCGATCGTGCGGATCCTCGAGCCGCGCGGTGTCATCGTCGTCATCCAGTGCGAGCACCTCTGCATGTCGATGCGCGGCATCCGCAAGCCGGGTGCCCGCACCACCACGAGCGCCGTACGCGGTCAGCTCCGCGACCCCGCGACCCGGGCCGAGGCTATGAGCCTCATCGTCGGCTGACGCCCACGGCTCCCGTGAGCGCCATCACCCGTCACCCCCTCGGTCTGCCACCGCTGCTTACCGCGGTCGACCGCTGCCTCGTCATGGGTGTCCTCAACGTCACGCCCGACTCGTTCTCCGACGGCGGTCACTGGCTCGACTCCGACACCGCGGTGCGTCACGGCATCGCGATGGCCGCAGACGGCGCAGACATCGTGGATGTCGGCGGTGAGTCGACCCGACCGGGTGCGGAGCGCATCGACGTCGACGTCGAGCTCGACCGCGTCCTCCCCGTCGTCATCGGTCTGGTGGCAGCAGGGGTCGTCGTGAGCATCGACACGATGCACAGCGAGGTCGCCCGCGCAGCAGTCGAGGCAGGTGCGGCGATCGTCAACGACGTGAGCGGCGGGCTCTCCGACCCCGACATCCGCACCGCTGTCGCAGAGCTCGGCGTGCCCTTCGTCGTGATGCACTGGCGCGGCTACGGAGACCGGATGAACGACCTGGCCGTCTACGACGACGTGGTCGCCGACGTCGTCGCCGAGCTCGGTTCGCGCGATCGGGATGCGGTCGCAGCGGGCATCGACCCGCGGTGTCTGGTGCTCGACCCGGGTCTCGGTTTCGCCAAGGGGGCCGAGCACAACTGGGCGCTGCTGCACGGCTTCGACCGGCTCCTGGCGATGGGGCGTCCGGTGCTCGTCGGAGCCTCCCGCAAGCGGTTCCTCGGATCGTTGCTCGCAGTCGATGGTGAGGTGCGCGCGCTCGACCAGCGCGATGACGCGACCGACGCGATCAGTGCCCTTGCGGCGCTCGCCGGTGCGTGGTGCGTGCGCGTCCACGACGTACGCGGCAGCCGTGATGCCGTCGAGGTCGCCACGGCCTGGGCTCGAGGACGAGGGTGACGACATGACCGACTCTGCTGGGCGCGACCCGTCGGGCCTGCCGACGGACCTCGACCGCATCGCGGTGCTCGGGATCTCCGGCACGGGCCATCACGGGGTATTCGACCACGAGAAGCGCGACGGGCAGACCTTCGTCGTCGACGTCACGCTCGCGAGCGACACGCGTGCCGCGGCGGCGACCGACGACCTCGCGCGCACGGTCAACTACGGCGAGGTGGCTGCGGCGGTCGTCGCTGTCATCGAGGGTCCCGCCTACGACCTGGTCGAGACCGTGGCTGCGATGGTGGCGGACGCGTGCTTGTCGTTCGCCGGCGTGGTCGCTGTTGAGGTCGTCGTGCACAAGCCGGAGGCACCCGTCGGTGTGCCATTCCGCGACGTGACCATCTCGATCGTGCGGCACCGGTGAGGCGCGTGGCCTTCGGGCTCGGTGCCAACCTCGGCGACCGGGTCGCGGCCCTGCAGGGTGCCGTCGACGTGCTTGCGCCGCACCTGGCCGACCCGGCAGTGTCATCGGTCTACGAGACCGCACCCCTGGGTGGGCCGGAGCAGCCCGACTATGCCAACGCCGTGCTCGTCGGTGACTCCGACGCCGACCCGGCGGCGCTGCTGGAGCTCGCCCACGAGGCCGAGCAGGCGTGGCATCGCACACGCGAGATCCGTTGGGGCCCACGTACTCTCGACGTTGATCTGCTGGTCGTCGGTGACATCGTGAGCAGTGACCCGGAGCTGACCCTGCCGCATCCGCGGGCGGCAGAACGCGCGTTCGTCCTCGAGCCCTGGGTCGAGGTCGATCCTGGCGCCACCCTCCCCGACGGTCGACGTGTCGGCGAGCTGCTCGACGCCCTCACGGTGGCGCCCGGCGGCGTACGCCGCTCGCCTGACGTCTCCTTGCACCTCGAGGCGCGGTGAAGCCCACCCGGATGCGGTTGCTGCTGGCGATCGCCGCGGTGCTGGCGGCGATCGGCTGGGGCGTGACCCGGCTCGTCGATGCGTATGCCGGGCGCTCGTTGCCGGTGCCGTGGACCGCACCGGCGGTGATGGTGGTGCTGGCGATCGCCCTCGCACTGTGGGCCCGCGGCACACGCGACCGGCTCGCCGGCAAGCCCGGCACCAAGCGGATCGAACCGCTCGTCGCAGCCCGCTCTGCCGCACTTGCGATGGCGGCCTCACGCACCGGTGCCGTCGTGGGCGGCTTCTACGCCGGTGTCGCGATCGCTCTCGCGCCGATGTGGGACGTCCCCTACGTACGCGAACGCATCCTCGTCTCGCTCGCGGCGCTGGGCGGCGCCGTGCTCGTGGTGCTCGGCGCGCTCTGGCTCGAGCGCATCTGCCGTCTCCCACCCCAGGACGACGAGCCCTGACCCGCGATGCTGGCGCAACTGTTGCTGAACCGCGGCCTTCAGCGACAGATACGCCAGCGGCGTGAGTCCGTTAGGGTCGGGACATGAGCGAGGACATCGTGCTCGAGGATCTGCCCTACGACGAGCTGCGGGAGCGGGCCTTCGCGGTCGCCGAGAAGCGGCACGACCTGGGGTTCTTCCTCGACCTGTTCAACCACACGCCCGCGATGCACGACGCGTCGGACGAGGGTGGGTCGCTCGGTGACATCAGCGGCAGCTTCGTGGAGTCGGTGCGCGCCGCGCGCCAGGTGTTCTCGGGTGAGTCCGTCGGCGACCTCGAGCCGCTGTTCCGCGCACGCTTCGCGACCTATATCCGCGAGCACCTGGCCTGACCGCAGGTCAGCCGTCCTCTGCTGGCGACGGTCGTGGCGTACGCGGTAGGACCGGAGCGGCGTCCCTCAGGAGTGACGGCCGCGCAACGAGTCCCGACCGGTGGTGGGCGGCTGAGCGCGGAACCGTGCTGCGGCCCGCAGACCGCCCAGCGGTGACTGGTCGAGCCACACCGTGCCGCCGCCGGCGGTGACGAGCGATGCCACGACCGCGAGACCCAGCCCGCTGCCTTCGCCCTCCTGGGTGCCGCGCCAGAACCGGTCGAACGCGCGCTCGCGGTCCTCGGGCGGCAAGCCGGGCCCCTGGTCGTCGACCATGAGAGTGACGCCACCGGGCTCCGACCTCACCGTCACGAGCAGCAGGCTGCCCTCGGGCACCACCTCGAGCGCGTTGTCGATGTAGTTGTCGATGATCTGCTCGGCGGCGCTCGGCACGAGCTGCGCCACCGCCATCCCCGGTGCGTCGAGCTGGATGGTCACCGAACGCTCGTCGGCGAGCGGCTGCCAGACCTCGACCCGGTCGGCGGCGACCTGGCTCACGTCGATGGCCACGAGCTGCTGGTCGCGGTTGTCGGCGCGGGCCAGCACGAGCAGTCCGTCGATGAGGCGCTGCAACCGGTCGATCTCGTCGCGCGCCGCGTCCACCTGGTCGATCGCCGGGTCGTCCTCGGGCATCAGGTCGGCGGCGCGGTCGAGGCGCAGCCGCAGGGCGGTCAGGGGAGTACGCAGCTGGTGCGACGCGTCGCCCGCGAACCCGCGCTGCGACTCGACGACACCCTGCACGCGGTCGGCCATCGTGTTGAACGACTGGGCGAGGTCCTCGATCTCGCCGCCGCCCCCCGTCACGTCGGCTCGCGCGTCGAGGTCGCCGTCGGACAGCCTTTCGGCGGCGTCGCGCAGGCGTCGGATCCGTCGGGTGACGGTAGACGCGACGAGGGAAGCGATGACCACAGCGCAGAGCAGAGTGATCAGGGCGGCGATCCCGAGGCCGCGTACGCCCTGGTTGACCCTGTCGTTGAGGTTGCTCGACGGGAACGAGATGCGCACCGCTCCGAGGATCAGCGATCCGGCGCGGGTCGGGACCGCGGAGAAGATGAGCGGCTCGCCCAGGGTCGCTGAGGGGCGCTCACCGGAGCTGGCCTGCGCCGGCTTGAACGAACCGGCCGGCTGGGAGGCGGGCATCTTGCCCAGCGCCAGGGCGATCTCGGGGCGGTTGAGGTAGTCCTCGCCGACCCGGCCCTCCGATGACGCGACAGCGACCCCCTGAGCATCGACGACGACGACGACGCCCCCGCCGACAGCGGAATAGGCAGCGACGCGCTCGCGGAGCTTGGCGAGTGCGAGGTCCTGGGCCTGCGCAGCGGTCAGGCCGGTGGTCGGGGGAAGGGGGACGAGTGCGGGCACGGAGAACCCGCCAAGGCTGTAGGCATCGCCCTCGAGCCCGGAGATGATTCGCTCCTTCTCCACCGTGCGGAGGTAGGACGCGAGCGGGATGTTCTGCACGAGCAGCACCAGGGTCGTGAAACCGACCAGCACCAGGGCCAGCCGCCACCTCATCGGCGGGTCACCCGTCGCGCTGCGCGCAGGTGCTGGTGGTTCACGGGGAGCCGAGCCGGAACCCGACTCCGCGCACTGCCTCGATCCAGGCGGGGTCGCCGAGCTTCTTGCGGATGGCCGCGACGTGGGCATCGACCGTCTTGGTCGCGCCGTACCAATGGCCCTCCCAGACGTGCTCGAGGATCTCGGTCCGCCGACGGACGGCCCCGGGGTCGTCGGCGAGGAAGGCGAGCACGTCGAACTCCTTGGCGGTGAGCGCGATCTCCTCGCCGTCGATGTGTACGCGCTGGGTGCGGCGGTCGACCGACAGGCGCCCGATCTCCTGCACCGCGGCCGCCGGCACGGCGGGCGTGGCCTGCGTGCGCCGGAGCACCGCGCGCATACGGGCGGCGAGCTCGCGCATCCCGAACGGCTTGACGAGGTAGTCGTCGGCACCGAGCTCGAGAGCGATGACGCGGTCGGTCTCGTCGCCACGGGCGCTCACCACGATGATCGGGACCTCGGAGCCCGAACGGATCCGTCGGCAGACCTCCTGGCCGTCCATGTCGGGGAGGCCGAGGTCGAGCAGGACCACGTCGGGGGGCAACGGCCCGGAGACCGATGCGAGGGCGGCTCCTCCGGTGGTGACGTGCTCGACCTCGAAGCCGAGCGCGGTCAGGCCGTCGAGCGACGAGGCCGCTAGGGCCGCGTCGTCCTCCACCAGCAGGATGCGCACAGCGCCATTGTGGCGCGCGTGGGGCGTCGGACGCGTCAACGGCCCCCCGAGAAGCCTCATTTCCGGTGATCTTCGACGTTCCTTGGACGTCTCGCGGCCCACCACAGGACGTCTGCGACGTACGGTGGTGCCATGGGAGCACCGTCATGAGGCGCGGGAGCAGCATCACGCTGTTCACCGTCATCGGAGTGCTCCTGGCCGCAGTGACCGCCTTCGGGGTCAACTCCCGCGTGCTCGACGCGAAGGCAGCCAGCGTGCTCGGCTCGGCCAGCCAGCTGCTTCCCGCCGAGCAGGCGGCTGCCGACGCCGCTGCCTCCGACCCGGGTCAGAGCCCGGCACCGGCGCCCACCGGCGCCGAGGGTGCCGACCCGGTCAGCCCGACCTCGGGCCCGCAGGACCCGGGCAGCGCCCCGGTCGCAGCGGCCGAACCCGACTCCGGACAGGGCAGCACGGCAGACTCCGGCTCCGCCACCACCTCAGGCGATGCGACCCGTCCCGCTGGCGCGGGTGGCCCGCACAGCGTGATCACGACGGTGCACACGGGAGGTCACGCGAGCCCCGTCTCGGTGCCCTCGTCCAAGGCCAGCCGCTCGCACACCGCTGAGCAGGAGCACTCGGGTCGAGCGACCTCCTCCGCGCACCCAGAAGACCACGGTTCCATCTCGCCGACCCCGACCTCCTCCGAGCACCACGACGGGGGCGGCGGCAGCGGCGGTGGCCCGCACCCCTCCGACGACTGACCGCGGCAGCGGGCGCGCGGTGATGCTCCGGTCACCCGTTCGGACGTGATGACGCCGTACCCTTCCCCCATGGCCAGGCGACGATCCGCGCGGCACACCCGACCCACAGGTCGGCGTGCGCTCGAGGCCTCCCACGCCCAGCTCGAGGATGACGTCTCGTCTCTGCGTGCCCAGCGCTATGCCGACCACCTCGAGCTCGTCCGTCTCACTGCCCTCGTCGAGGGTCTCGTCTCCCACGTGCAGCGGCTGGCGATCGAGCTCGCCGAGATGCGGCGTGACCTGCAGATCGCGCGTACCGCCCCCCAGCAGCGCGACCCCGCAGTGGCCCAGCTCGCGGCTCAGGTGGCCGACCTGCGTGCCACGGTCGCCGTGCAGCAGTCGATGCTCTCCGAGCTCGGCGGGCGCCTCCTCGACGTCATGGGTCGGCTCGGCCCGGACCCCTGGGCAGCTCATCGCGACGCTACCCACCCGCCCTACCCGGACGGTTCTCAGCAGGCCATCGCTCACCTCGACGCCGGCTACCCGGGCGCGTCCGCACCGACATCGCAGGCCGTCGACGGTGCGCCGACGACGGCGTACGACGAGGTCGCAGCGACTCCTGAGCTGGAGCCCTCGAGTCAGGAGCGCGACCGCCTGACGCTCGAGCCCACGATGGCTGAGATGGCAGCGCTCGCACGCGGGCCGGTCCTCACCTATTCCGTCGAGTCTCCCGCTGTCGTGCCCGTCACCGGTGACGCGGCCGGCGTCGAGCCGACCTACGTCGCGCCGAGCAGCCTCGAGTCGAGCAGCATCGAGTCGGTCGCACCCGATCAGGCAGTCGTCGAGCCGGCTGTTGTCGAGCCTTCGGTTGTCGAGCCGGGCGTCGTCGAGCCGGCCGCGGTGGCGCCCGCGCCGACCGCTACAACGAGGACCGGCCGGGTCCCGGCGACGGACCTGCGCGACCGGGCACTCCTCACGGTGCCCGGCTATCCGCCCCCCGCCGCCGACGGCCACGTCGTGACCCTGACCGAGATCCCCGCGAGCGTGTCCGCGGGCGCCGCCGAGATGAGCCGGCGCGAGCCGATCCTCGCCGAAGTCGCCGCGGCGAACCCTGGCTACCGCCATCTCCCAGCCCCCGCATCCGACGTCGAAGCACTCGACGACGAGACGGTGCTCCGCCTGCGTATGATCCGCGAGTCCTTCGGCCGCTGACGCTGTCCACCGGTGCGCTCAGCGTCTGCGATCCCATCCGTTCACCGATCATTCATCCGCTGCGCGCTCCGTGCGGGCACCGTGAGCGGCGCGGGCGCCCTAGCGTATGGGCGTCACGGACCGTGCGATCGGCAGGTCTGGCCAGTGTTCGAAGGGACAGCCCGCCATGACCGTCAAGGGTGTGTTCGTGAGCGCCACCGAGTTCCTCGACCTGGTGGCGGGCGACGTCGTGTTCAACGCTGGTGACGCTGGGACCACGATGTACGGCGTGGTGTCAGGCTCCGTCGAGCTGCGCAGCACCGCCGAGACCCTCGCGACGATCGGGCCGGACGGCACCTTCGGGGAGCTCGCCATCATCGACCACGCTCCCCGCAGCCTCACCGCAGTTGCGGTCGAGCCGACGCGTATCGCCGTCATCGACGAACGCTCGTTCCTCTATCTGGTGCACGAGACGCCGATGTTCGCCCTGTCCGTCATGCGCTCGCTCACCGCACGTATTCGCGACCTCGACAGCCAGCGCAACTCCTGAGCGACCGGCTCAGACCGCTACAGCTCGCACGAACACCTGCGACAGCTGCCACGCAACGGAGATGTGTGATGACACGGGGGTGGGGCTACTTGTCGATGTCGCCGACGACGTAGAACATCGAGGCGAGGATGTCGACGACGTCGGCGAGCCGGGTGCCGGGCAGCAGGTCGCCCAGCACGGCGACGTTGTTGAACGATGCGGTGCGGAGCTTGAGGCGCCAGGGTGTCTTCTCGCCACGCGACACGAGGAAGTAGCCGTTGAGACCCAGCGGATTCTCGGTCCAGACGTAGGTGTGGCCCTCGGGCGCCCGGAGCACCTTGGGGAGCTTGAGGTTGATCGGCCCGGGCTCGATCGACGTCAGCCGCTCCACGCAGGCGCGCGCGAGGTCGAGCGCGACGTGCGTCTGCGCGAGCAACACCTCGAGACGCGCGAGCACGTCACCCTCGGTGCGCGTCGGGACCCGGAGCACGTCTGCCAGCTCGGCGTACGCCAGGTAGGGCTCGTCGCGACGCAGGTCGAGGTCGAGGCCCGACGCTCGCGCAACCGGTCCCGAGACTCCATACGCGAGAGCAAGATCGCGGCTCAGCACACCGACCCCGCGCAGGCGTGACCGCAGGCCGGCGCTGCCGGTGACGAGGACATCGACAGGGTCGAGACCCTGGCGTACGACGTCGAGGGCGTCGCGGACGCGACGGAGCCAGCCCTCAGGCAGGTCCTGCTTGAGGCCGCCGACCTGAGTCGCCATGTAGTGCATGCGCCCGCCGGACGCCTCCTCCATCACCGCGACGATCGCTTCGCGCTCGTCGGCGAGGTAGTAGGCCGTGGGCACGCCGTCGGGCGGCGCGACGATATCGGGGAACGAGCCCAGGAACGCCAGGTGGCTCAGCACCCGGTTGAGCTCAGCCAGCAGGGTGCGTGCCCAGGTCGCCCGGGTCGGGACATCCATACCGAGCATGCGCTCCACCGCGAGGGCGATGCCGAGCTCGTTGCTGAACGCCGAGAGCCAGTCGTGCCGGTTGGCGAGCACCATGGCCTGGCGGTAGTCGCGCACCTCGAAGAGCTTCTCCGCGCCGCGGTGCATCGCGCCCACGATCGGGTCGGCGCTGACGATGCGATCGCCGTCGAGGACGACGCGCAGGCGCAGCAGCCCATGGGCCGAGGGATGCTGCGCGCCGAGGTCGACGGGGACGTCGGGAGTGCCGTCGGCCGACACCATGCCGAGAGCCACCGAGCCGATCCCGAGGGTGATCTCGCGCGGCGCGGTGCTCGACATGCCCGCATCGTCGCAGACGGCCGGGTTAGGTTGGAGGCGTGGACGACACCCGCACAGTCGATGACGCGTTCGCCCCCGCTGACGCCGCCTGGACGCGCGTCTCGCCGCTGCTCGCGCGGGCCTACCGCATCTCCCTCGCCGTCGGCACGCTGATCGGCCTGCTCGTCGCTCTCGGGCTGGCGCTCCTTCCCGACGTGCCCGTGTGGCTGCCGGTCTCCGTGCTCGTCGTCGACGCCGTCGTCACCGCGTGGGCCTCGTGGCTGATCGGGCGCCGGGTGCGCTCGTGGGGATACGCCGAGCGAGCCGACGACCTGCTCGTCACCAGCGGGATCCTCGTGCGCCGACTGGTCATCGTGCCCTACGGCCGGATGCAGCTCGTCGACCTCGTCGCGGGTCCGGTGCATCGCTGGCTGGGCATCACGACGGTCCAGCTGCACACGGCGGCCGCGACGACCGACGCCAGGATCCCCGGCCTCACGCCCGCCATCGCCGCAGACCTCCGCGACCGGCTCGCCCGACGTGGGGAGCAGAGGTCGGCCGGGCTGTGAGCGGTCAGCAGCAGGACCCGATCTCCTTCCAGGTCGTCCGACCCGGAGCATCGGCGCCCGACGAGCGCGGTCGCCGACGCGTGCACCCGCTGACGCCGTTCATCCAGGGTGTGCGCTGGTGGCCGGCAGGCATCGCCCTGGCCCTGACCTCGACCGTGCAGTTCAAGGTCACGGTCGGTGCCGGCGCCCTCCTGGTCGCGCTCGCAGTGCTCCTTGCGATCACGCTGATGGGTACGGGGTGGAACTACCTCGCGTGGCAGCGACTCACCTTCTGGTTCGACGCCGACGGCGACCTGCGGGTCGACTCGGGCGTGCTGTCACGGCAGGAACGACGACTGCAGCTGTCCCGCCTGCAGTCGGTCGACGTGCTGCAGCCGCTGCTCGCCCGGATCGCCGGTCTCGCGGAGCTACGCGTCGAGGTTGCCGGTGCCGGAGACTCGAAGGTGTCTCTGCAGTTCCTGACGCTGGCTGAGGCCAACTCGCTGCGCAACGAGATCGTCGCGCGTTCCGCGGGTGTGCGCCACGATGCCGAGGAGGCACCCGAGAACATGCTCGCCGCCGTCCCTGCTGGCGACCTGTTCCTCTCGCTGCTCATGCGCGCCGAGACGTTCGTGTTGCTGCTGGTGACGGGCTTGCTCATCTTCGTCACCCTGGTCACCGAGGGCACGATCGGGCTGCTCCTGCTCGCGACCGGTGGTGTGCCGCTGTTCAGCATCTTCACGCAGTTCTCCCGCTACTACGAGTTCACCGTGGCCGAGTCACCTGACGGGCTCCGGCTGCGGCACGGCCTGCTGCAGAAGACGCGTCAGACGGTGCCGCCCGGTCGGGTGCAGGCGGTCGGCTTCGTGCAGCCGTTCCTCTGGCGACGCAAGGGGTGGGTCCGCGTACGCCTCAATGTCGCCGGCGCTTCCACGTCGGCGCAGGGTTCGGGCGACCAGAGCTATACCGAGAACGTCCTGCTTCCCGTCGCGCCGTGGCCGGTCGCGCTCGCGATCGTCAGCCGGGTTCTGCCGGGTGTCGACATCATGTCGATCCCGCTCGTCCCCGCTCCCGAACGCTCGCGGCGACGCGCCTGGATCCAGTGGCGCCAGCTGGCGGTCGGATGGGACGACCAGGTGTTCATCACGCGCGGTGGGCGCATCACCGAGCGCTGGGACATCGTCCCTCACGCCCGTACGCAGTCGGTCCGCGTCACGCAGGGGCCGTGGCAGCGCAGTCTGGGGCTGGCGTCGATGCACGTCGACTCGACGCCCGGTGCGGTGAAGATCAGCGGTCATCATCGTGACGCGGACGAGGCGCGACGCTTCTCCCAGGAGCAGGCCGATCGTGCGGCGCGCGCCCGCGCGACCGACCGGTCGTTGCGGTGGGTCGCCCAGCAACAGCTCGCGGCAACCTCGTCGACGGTCTCGGACCCGGCGACGTACCCGCCGCCGCCGATGCCGGTCGTCGCTCCGGTCCCGGGCGCTCTTGCATCGCTGCTCGCATCACCGGTCGAGGCGGATCCAGTGGAACCCGCCGAGGCCGGAGAGCGTGACTAGCTCGGCGGCAGCGGACGCCGTCTCCAGCGCATCCGCGTAGGCCGCCGGATCGCTGATCGCGAGTGTGCGAGGCGGAAGAGTTGCCGAGACATCAAGTGCAGCAATGGAATCGCGCTGCAGTGTCACTCCACGCTCGGGCACGCCTGTCGCCGCTGCGACGGTGTCGACGGCGACGTGTGCGGTGAGGTTGACGGTGCCGTCCGGCACGGGCCGCACCTCGTGCCCGCGCAGGTGGTAGCCCGTCAAGGTGGCGCGCGGCACGCCGATGTAGCCGTAGTCGATCGTGAGGGCGGTGCCGGCATCGAGACATGACACGATGTCGCGCCAGGCATCGTCCCGCGTCATCCCGAGCTCGCGACGAGCCCCTGCTGCGGCATCGTGCGACCCTCCGCCCCAGTGCTCGAGCCACTCGCGAGCGCGCTGTGCGGAGAGCCCCCAGCCAGCCCAGCCCGTGTCGTCATCCAGGGCTGGACCGAGGTGTTCGGTGCCGTCACGCTCGACGAGGACGAGGCGCTCGATGCCGTGGTCATCGACCTCCACGACATCGAGCGGGATGTCGTCGAGCCACTCGTGGGCGATGACGAGTCCGCGCACCCCGCGCGGGACCGAGTCCGGCGCCTGGCCGGTGATCCACGCGATGCGGCCGTCGAGGCCGGGCGTCTGCTGGGCCACGTCGACCGCGACAGCCCGCACGCGCGTCGCGACAGCGTGGGGGAGTGCGTCGAGGACTCCGACGAGGAGCTCGCCGCGTCCCGCCCCGACGTCGACGAGGTCCAGCTGTGACGGGCTGCCCAGCCGGGCGTCGACCTCGAGGAGCAGTCGCGCGATCGCGCGGTGGAACACCGCGCCGACGTGGACCGACGTACGGAAGAACCGCGCCGGCCCCAGTCGGGCGCCGGCGCCGTGGCTGTAGAACCCGAGGGGACCGAACGCCGCACGCTCCCAGGCGAGGGACCACGGCTCGGCTCGCTCAGCGTGCTCGTCGGCCGGCACCTCGTCGACTGCCACAACGGCACGCTAGCGGCGTCGTTAGGCTGGCCGTCACGTCCGGTACCCCGACCGAGGGGACCGGAACGACCCGGAGGTCGTCCGTGACCGAGCCGCATCCCGTCGACCAGGCGCCGGCAGCAGCGCCACCGCGCCTGCGCGTCGGCGTCGTGGGCACGGGTCGAGCTGGGGCTGTGCTCGGCGCCGCCCTCGCTCGCGCTGGTCACACCGTGGTCGCGGCCTACGCCGTATCGGACCTGTCTCGACTCCGCGCCGAGGCGCTGCTGCCGGGTGTGCCGCTCATGAGCGTCGCCGAGGTGCTCGCCGACGTCGACCTTGCGCTCCTCACGGTGCCCGATGACGTGCTGCCCGGTCTTGTCACCGGTCTGGTCGAGACCGGAGCAGTGCGCCGTGGGCAGTTCCTCGCCCACGCCAGCGGCCGCTTCGGCTTCGGGGTGCTCGACGCGGCCACCCGGGTCGGTGGTCTGCCGCTCGCGCTTCACCCGGTGATGACGTTCACGGGCACGTCGATCGACCTCGCGCGGTTGTCGGGCTGCCCGTTCGGCGTGACCGCACCGGACCAGCTGCGCCCGGTCGCCGAGGCTCTCGTGGTCGAGATGGGCGGCGACCCGGTGTGGGTCGACGAGGGCAACCGGGTGCTCTATCACGCAGCGCTCGCGCACGGTGCCAACCACCTCGTCACCCTCGTGACGCAGACCCTCGGCCTGCTGAGCTCCGCGGGCGTGGAGCAGCCGGCCCGACTGGTGGCGCCGCTGCTCTCGGCGGCGCTCGACAACGCGCTGCGCTACGGCGACCAGGCGCTCACCGGCCCCGTCGCACGCGGCGACGCGGGCACGGTGTCGGCCCACGTGCGCGAGCTGGCGCGGGTCGACCCCGAGGCGCGCACGGCGTACGTCGCACTGGCTCGCGTCACGGCCGACCGTGCGCTTGCCGCCGGGCTGCTCAAGGCCGATGCTGCTGAGGCGCTGCTCGATGCACTCGTGCGCACCGAGGAGGAACGGCGATGACGGCCGAGACGCGGGTCGTGACCTCGCGCTCCGGCCTGCGTGGTGCCTACTCCGATCTTCCGCGGGGCACGCGTCGGGCTGTCGTGCTCACGATGGGCGGGCTGCACTCAGGGCATGCCCACCTCATCCGAGAGGCGCGCGCCCGGGTCGGCCGCAGCGGCCACATCACGGTGACCGTGTTCGTCAATCCGACGCAGTTCGTCGCCGGCGAGGACCTCGATCGCTATCTGCGTTCATTCGAGGCCGACATCGACGTCTGCGCGCGGGAGAGCGCCGACCTGGTGTTCGCACCGTCTGTCGAGACTGTCTATCGCGACGCGCACCCGAGCACCACCGTCGACCCGGGACCGCTCGGCACGCTGCTCGAAGGAGCGGTTCGTCCCGGACACTTCCGCGGGATGCTGACTGTCGTCTGCAAGCTGCTCACCTTGACGGGGGCAGGCCTCACCTTCTTCGGGGAGAAGGACTATCAGCAGCTCGTGCTCGTGCGCCGCATGGTGCGTGACCTCGACATGCCCGTCGAGGTGGTCGCGGTCCCGACCGTACGCGCTGACGACGGGCTGGCCCTCTCGAGTCGCAACGCCTATCTCGCCGACACCGAACGCAGGACCGCGCTCGTCGTGCCGCGAGCGCTCGAGATCGGGGTCGCGACCGCCCGCGACGGTGGCTCGGCGCGTGACGTCGTGTCGGCTGTGCAGACGTATCTCGACGAGGAGACACACGTGATCACCGACTACGCCGTCGTCACCGATCCTGAGCTCGGCGCGCCGCCCGAGCACGGCGAGGCTCGGCTGCTCATCGCCGTACGGATAGGAACCACACGGCTTCTCGACAACACCCGACTCGTGCTCGGAGGCGCAGAGTGAGCTTGCATCTTCCCCGTCGGCTCGCGGCGCCCGCGCCGGGCTGGTCGATCGACTCCGAGGTCGTCGTGGTCGGCTCCGGGGTGGCGGGCCTCACGACGGCGCTCAACGCGCGTGCGGCGGGCTACCGAGTGCTGCTCGTGACGAAGGCGCAGGTCGACGAGGGCTCGACCCGCTGGGCTCAGGGCGGGATCGCGGCGGCACTCGCCGACGACGACTCGCCGGCCGAGCACGAGGTCGACACCCTCGTCGCAGGCGCGGGTCTCTGCGACCCCATCGCGGTCCACGCGCTCGTGACCGAGGGGCCGGACGCAGTGCGCCGCCTCATCGAGATCGGTGCGCGCTTCGACACCGACGACTCCGGTGACATCGCGCTGACCCGCGAGGGAGGCCACCTGCGCGACCGGATCGCGCACGCCGGTGGTGACGCGACGGGCGCGGAGATCTCTCGTGCGCTCGTCGCGGCCGTTGCCGGGCGGGCCGGCATCGAGCTGATCGTCAATGCGCTCGCGCTCGACCTGCTGCTCGACGAGCGAGGCGCGGTGCAGGGCCTCACGTTGCACGTGATGGGCGAGGGCCAGCGCGACGGTGTCGGTGCCGTGCTCGCCCCGGCCGTGGTGCTCGCGACCGGTGGCCTCGGCCAGGTGTTCAGCCTCTCGACCAACCCGTCGGTCGCGACGGGCGACGGGATGGCGCTCGCCCTGCGCGCGGGCGCGGCGGTGGCCGACCTCGAGTTCGTGCAGTTCCACCCGACGGTGCTCTGGCTCGGGTCCGATGCGACCGGGCAGCAGCCGCTGGTGAGTGAGGCCGTACGCGGCGAGGGCGCAGTGCTGCGTGACGACGCCGGGGTGCGCTTCATGGATGGGCAGCACCCGCTCGCGGACCTCGCGCCGCGCGACGTGGTCGCCAAGGCCATCATGCGGCGGATGCGCGAGACCGGTGCCAAGCATGTGTGGCTCGACGCGCGCGGATTCGGCAACGAGATGTGGGAGAAGCGGTTTCCGACGATCCTCGCCTCGCTGCGCGAGATCGGCGTCGACCCGTCGGACGATCTCATCCCGGTCGCGCCGGCGCAGCACTACGCCTCGGGTGGCGTGCGCACCGACCCCTATGGACGTACGTCGATCCCCGGGCTGTTCGCCGTCGGTGAGTGCGCGTGCACCGGGGTGCACGGCGCCAACCGGCTGGCATCCAACTCGCTGCTCGAAGGCCTGGTCTTCGGGTCACGCATCGGCGACGTGCTGGCCGAGGGGCTGCCGCAACGCCGCGACCCAGTGGTGCCCAAGGTGGCCGGGTCCGTGGTGTCGGAGGCAGCTCGCAGATCGCTGCAGGCGGCGATGACCGAGGGGGTGGGCGTGCTGCGCTCACGTGACTCGATCTCCGCCGCACTCGGTGTCCTCGAAGCAGTAGGACGCACGACGTCGTCGGATCCGCACACGGCCGCGTGGGAGACGACCAACCTCCACGCCGTGGCGACGGTGCTCGCCGCAAATGCCAAGATGCGCAAGGAGACCCGCGGCTCGCACTGGCGCGAGGACTACCCCGGCACCGACAACGAGCACTGGCACGTCCGCCTCACGAGCACGCTCGATCCCGACGGCGTGCTCGTCACCACCACCGAGGACGTTCCCGTCGCGTCCCTCGTCGCGCAGCAGGAGAAGACATGAGCCTCCGTCCCACCGTCGTCTCGGCGATCGCGGCGGCAGGTCTCGACCCGGCCTATGTCGAGGACCTCATCCGTCGCACCGTCGCGGAGGATCTCGACGGCGGGGTCGACGTCACCTCGGCGGCCACCGTGCCCGCCGACCAGCGCTCTACGATGGACCTCGTCACGCGCGGCGCTGGTGTGGCGGCCGGAATCCCCGTCGCAGCAGCGGTGTTTGACGTCGTATCCGACGGCGACGCTCAGATCAGCGTCGTCTCCTCCGACGGCACTCGTGTCGTGCCTGGCGACGTGCTCCTCACCGTGACTGGCCGTACCCGTGACCTGCTGACCGCCGAGCGCACCGCACTCAACCTGCTCTGCCACCTGTCCGGGGTCGCGACGGCGACGGCGCAGTGGGCTGACGCGCTCGAGGGCACCCCGGCGCGGATCCGTGACACCCGCAAGACGACTCCGGGCCTGCGCGTGCTCGAGAAGTACGCAGTGCGCTGCGGTGGTGGTGTCAACCACCGGATGTCGCTGTCGGATGCCGCCCTCGTGAAGGACAACCACGTCGTGGCTGCCGGTGGTGTGGCTGCCGCGTTCGACGCCGTACGCACGATGTGGCCAGGGCTGGCCGTCGAGGTCGAGGTCGACTCGCTCTCCCAGCTGTCCGACGTGCTCGACGCGGGCGCTGATCTCGTGCTCCTCGACAACTTCGTGCCCGACCAGATGCGTGTCGCCGTCGGGATCGCGGTCGAGCACGCCGCGCACAGCGGCCGGCCCCGAGCCCTCCTCGAGGCCAGCGGCGGCCTGACCCTCTCCGATGCCGCAGCAGTCGGCGCCACCGGTGTCGACTACATCGCCGTCGGCGCCCTCACCCACTCCGCCCCCGTGCTCGACGTCGGCGCCGACCTCCGCCCCCTCACCCCTCAGGTCCCCGAGTAACAGGTCGAATGGTCGCTCACTCGGTTGAGTCAGCGACCATTCGACCTGTTACTCGGGAACTGCTTCAGGAGACTGCATGCTGCTTGCTATTGATGTCGGGAACACCAACACGGTGTTGGGGCTCTTTGACGGGGATGAGTTGTTGCGCTCCTACCGGGTGAAGACTGATCCTCGGTCGACCGCTGATGAGTACCGCCTCACGTTCCGCGGGCTGCTGCGCGACGACCCGGACATCACCGGTGTCTCGCTGTGCTCCACGGTGCCGGCTGTCCTGCGCGAGATGCGGACGATGCTCGAGCGCTACTACGGCCATGTGCCGCACGTCATCGTCGAGCCGGGCGCGAAGACCGGGGTGCCGGTGCTCATGGACAACCCCAAGGAGGTCGGCGCCGACCGCATCGCCAACACTCTTGCCGCACACACGCTCTACGGCGGCCCGTGCATCGTCGTCGACTTCGGCACGTCGACGAACTTCGACGTGGTGAGCGCCAAGGGTGAGTTCCTCGGAGGCGCGCTCGCTCCCGGAGTCGAGATCTCCCTCGATGCGCTCTCGCAGCGGGCGGCACAGCTGCGCAAGGTGGAGTTCGTCGCACCTCGGTCGGTCATCGCCAAGAACACGGTCGAGGCGCTGCAGTCCGGTGCGCTGTACGGCTTTGCCGGCCAGGTCGACGGCATCGTGACCCGCATCATCGCCGAGCTCGGCGGAGGCGTGACGGCCGTCATCGCCACCGGAGGCCTGGCACCGGTCGTCATCAAGGAGTCCTCGACGGTCACCGTGCACCGTCCAGACCTCACCCTGCAGGGCCTGCGTCTCGTCTTCGCCAGGAACACCTGAGCCTCGGACGTGGTCAGCGCTCGATCTGGGTGCCTCAGCCGGCGAGGGCGCAGCCCTGGCTAGACGTTGGTCGG
>JANXWJ010000152.1 GCA_025351185.1 Candidatus Nanopelagicales bacterium | reverse complement strand
TGGACGAGGGCCGCGTTTCCCGTGAAACACGACAGCGATGGATGTCGTGTTTCACGGGAAACGGTGGGCCCGGCCACGGATGGCGGCTCGGATGAGACGCCAAGGTCAGGTTCATGCCGGTCAGGTGGTGCGAGTCAGGTGGTGCCGGTCAGGTGGTGCGAGTCAGGTGGTGCGAGTCAGGTAGTGCTGGTGACGTCGTGATGGTCTGGTGTGTGTTCGTCGAGCTCGTGTGTCGTACGCATCAGGAGGACGAGGTGGTGTCACTCGTGTCGGCGGCGTCCTCGGCTGCGGCGGCGTCGCCCGCGCCTGACGTCGTCGCCCTCGGGCCGCCGTTCTGAGCCGGCCCAGACTTCTTGCGCTTGGCCCGGGGGACGTTCTTCGGCTGTTCGCGCACCGCGGGAGCTGCGATCACAGGAACGACCTCCTCGGGGTCGATCCCGCCGTTGTTGCGCACCCGCTTCTTGCGGCCACGCTCTTCCCAGGCGGCGTAGGCCGGGGTTCCGGGCTGCGGGTTGTTGCGGATGACGTAGAACTGCTGACCCATCGACCACAGGTTCGTGGTCAGCCAGTACATGAGCACGCCGACCGGGAAGTTGATGCCGGTGATCATGAAGAAGAACGGGAAGACGTAGAGCAGGATCTTCTGCTGCTGCGCGATGGGGTTGTCGCGGGCGGTGTTCTTCACGATGAGCTGGCGCTGGGTGAGGAAGGTCGTAGCCGTCATGAGCACGATGAGGATCGCCGTGAGGATCTTGGTGCTCGTCGGGAAGGGCGTGAGATCAGCGCCGGTGAACGTCGCGTAGATCGGCACCCCGAAGATCGAGGACGCCTTGGCTTGGAGCGCCTGCTCGGTGGTCATGACGCCGTAGGCGACACCCTGCGCGACACCGTAGTTGAGCACCCGGAAGAGAGCGAAGAAGATCGGCGCCTGGGCCAGGATCGGCAGGCACGAGGCCAGCGGGTTGGTCCCGGTGTCCTTGTAGAGCGCCATCATCTCGGCGCTCTGCTTCTCGCGGTCGCCCGCGTACTTCTTCTGGATTTCCTTGATCTTGGGCTGCAGGATCTGCAGGTTGCGCTGGCTCTTGATCTGTCGCACGAACAGCGGGATCAGCGCGATCCGGATCACGACCACGAGCCCGACGATCGACAGCACCCAGGCCCAGCCGGACTCCGGGCCGAACATCGCGCCGAAGAGCGCGTGGAACTGGATGAGGATCCAGCTCACGATGTCTTCGAGCCAGGCCAGGGGGTTGAGGGTCACGCGGCACTCCGGTCATCGGTGGAGAGGTCATCGGTGCAGAGAACGGGTCGAAGCGAGCCCGCTGTGCCGGCGGGCGCACTCACGGCGGCGCCACCCGGGAGGTCAGCCGACTCGGGGGAGGCGGGAACGGCCAGCGCGCCACTGGAGTCGAGGGAGACATAGGGCTCAGGCTTCCAGGCACCTCGCGGCGGGACGTGGTCGACACCGCCGGCGTTCCACGGGTTGCAGCGGCAGACCCGCGACACGGTGAGCAACGTGCCCTTGGCGGCGCCGTGCACGGTGATGGCCTCGAGCCCGTAGGTCGAGCAGCTCGGATAGAAGCGGCAGCGGGGTCCCAGCAGCGGGGACAGGAGCCGGCGATAGCCGATGATCAGCCCGGTGAGCAGCAGTCGCATCGCGCGACCCACCGTCGCGGCGAGCACGCGACACACCGTATTCAGGGCACTCATCGCGGATATACCCCCGCAGGCGCGGTTTCCGATGCCGCCACCGGGAAGGCTCCAGCGGCCTTGCGCAGTGCCCGCGGCAGTGCCGCGTCGAGATCCGCCGCGAGCTGTGCCGACGTCGCGGTGCCAGCACCCGCCAGCGCCCGGACGACGAGGTGCGCACCGGCCGGCAGCAGCACCAGTCGCTCGCGGACGACATGACGCAGCTTGCGGCTGACCGCGTGACGCACGACCGAGTTGCCCACGCTCTTGCTCACGACGAAACCCGCCCGCGGGTCGGACCCGGGGCGGGATGTCGGGGTGACGGAAGCGTCGGAGCACAGCTCGAGGTGCACGACGAGGAGCGGCCGACCGGCCCTGGCCCCGCGACGTACGGCCTCAGTGAAGTCCTGGCTACGGCGCAACCGCGCATGGCGCGGAAGCACTGCGGCTCTGCCGGACCGTCAGGCCGAGAGCTCGGTGCGACCCTTGCGGCGGCGAGCCGAGAGGATCGAGCGACCGGCGCGGGTGCGCATCCGCAGGCGGAAGCCGTGGGTCTTGGCCCGCCGGCGGTTGTTCGGCTGGAAGGTGCGCTTGCTCATCGGTCGGCTCCGAACCGTTGTGAGACCGGGGATGCCCGGTCAGGCGTGGGGGATCGGCGAGCCGATCCGGACAATCTCGGTGCAGCAGACCGGCGAGCCGGTCGGCCGCCACCGGACGCCGACGCAACGAGTCGTCGGCATGCGGCGGAGGCCGCTGACCAGCGTGGATCATCGGGTGAGCACGGAGGCACACTCGAGGGTGTCACCACAGGTCGGCTCGTCCACGGTACGTGGCCCGCCGCGACAGGGTCAAACCGCGGGCATGCCAGGACCGGCCGCACCGGGCGTCGGTGTGTGCCACGAGGACGAACCGCACAGTGTCTCGGCCTGGGTCGTGCTCAGCCGGGACCGACACGCGGACATTCCTCGCAGATCGTGGCAGACTCCGGCCCCTGCCTGTGGACAACCTCTTGACGGGGCACGCCTGGCGCAGGCTACGGTCTCGCCACAGCGTCAGCCCGGGCAGGCTGATCGCCGTACGACGACTGGGGTCTCGAAGGCCCCTGACCTGCAGTGATGTTCGCGGTACGCCCTTCCACACCTGTGGACAGGCATGTGACTGCGCACCTGATGCTCCAGGCACGAGAACACGAGGGGACCCGAGCCTGTGGCCGACGACGATCTGGATCTGACCGAGGTCTGGGCCCGCGCACTCGAGTCCCTCGGCGACACCGGAATGACTCCGCAACAGAGGGCCTTCGTGTCGCTGACCCGTCCGCTGGCACTCATCGAGGACACCGCCCTCGTGGCCGCCCCGAACGAGTTCACCAAGGACGTCCTCGAGAGCAAGCTGCGCCCGCTCGTCGTCGACGCCCTGTCGCGCACCCTGGGTCGAGAGGTACGGATCGCCGTCACGGTCGACCCGACCATCGCGCCGACCCTGGACGAGGACGCCACCGACGACCTTGCGGACTCGACCTATGCCGACCCGGTGTCGACGCCCGCGCTCGCACCAGCAGTCGTCGTGCCGGCACCCGAGACCGTGCGCCCCGGCACCGGCTCCCCCGGCACCCGCGGTGGTGAGACCAGCCGGCTCAACCCGAAGTACAACTTCGACACCTTCGTGATCGGCTCGAGCAACCGGTTCGCCCACGCTGCTGCGGTGGCCGTCGCCGAGCAGCCGGCCAAGGCCTACAACCCGCTCTTCATCTATGGCGAGTCCGGCCTGGGAAAGACCCACCTGCTGCACGCGATCGGCCACTACACCCGCACGCTGTATGCCGGCTCGCGCGTGCGCTATGTCAGCTCCGAGGAGTTCACGAACGAGTTCATCAACTCGATCCGTGACGACAAGGCGGCCGCTTTTCAGCGCCAGTACCGCGATGTCGACGTTCTCCTCGTCGACGACATCCAGTTCCTGTCGGGCAAGGTGCAGACGCAGGAGGAGTTCTTCCACACGTTCAACACCCTGCACAACGCCAACAAGCAGATCGTCGTGACCAGCGACCTGCCTCCCAAGCAGCTGCAGGACTTCGAGGACCGGATGCGCTCGCGGTTCGAGTGGGGCCTCATCACCGACGTCCAGCCGCCCGACCTCGAGACCCGGATCGCGATCCTGCGCAAGAAGTCGGCGCAGGAGCGACTCTCCGCTCCCCCCGAGGTGCTCGAGTTCATCGCCTCGAAGATCTCCTCGAACATCCGCGAGCTCGAGGGTGCGCTCATCCGGGTCACGGCCTTCGCCAGCCTCAACCGCCAGCCGGTCGACCTGCCGCTGGCCGAGGTGGTCCTCAAGGACCTCATCACCGACCAGGCCGGCCCGGAGATCACCTCATCGATCATCATGATGCAGACGGCTGCCTATTTCGGGGTGTCGGTCGACGACCTCTGCGGTGCCTCGCGCTCACGGATGCTCGTCACGGCCCGCCAGATCGCGATGTACCTGTGCCGCGAGCTCACCGACCTCTCGCTCCCCAAGATCGGGCAGGTCTTCGGCGGCCGCGACCACACCACGGTCATGCACGCCGATCGCAAGATCCGCCAGCTCATGGCCGAGCGTCGTTCGCTCTACAACCAGGTCACCGACCTCACCGCCCGGATCAAGAGCACCGCGCGCCAGGCGTGACCGTCTTCCCACCGTGCGTCACCGCGGCGCACTCGGGTGCCGATCTGGACTCCTCGACGCGCCCATCCGTCGAGCGCATCGCCACGGACTGTGACAGCCCTGCACGTCGTCGTCACCGGCTGCGTTCACAGCCTGTGGATAACCCTGTGTACAACAGAGGCGTCGCCCTGGGGACGGACCGGGGGACAACCCACCCGCTCGACCCGGCAACCTGGGGACAGCCGGGGACAACCTCGTGTCCGGCCCACGTCATCCCCAGGCCGACGTCCTTGTCCTCAGGTGTTCTGCACAGCTTCACGGGACGGCGACACGCCGTTCGAACTGCGACGACGCAGGTTGTCCACACTGTCCACACCCCCTATGACTACAACGACAGATGGAGTTATGGGGAGGCAACGCACAGCCTTCTGCACCGCCCGACCTGTGGACGACCGGCCATCGACCCCTGGGGGATGCTCGCCAGTCCGGGGCTCGCCGGCACCTGTCCAGAGCCGACCCGTGCTGCCCTCGGGCACCCCCCGACCCCACGCGCCACCCCGTCCAACCGCGGGTGTGACATGGTCCGCCCCTGTCCTACCGGGGTGCCGTCTGTCCGCGCGTGGGTGGTCCGTGGAAGCATGAGCCACCCGTACGTCGGTGCGACCGTTCCCGGTTCGCACCCGTCCGACCCCCGCACGCCCCCCGCTCGTTGCGATAGGAGTGACCCGACGTGAAGTTCCGGCTCGAGCGCGACGTCCTCGCCGAAGCCGTGGCGTGGGCAGCCCGCACCCTGCCCTCCCGCCCGTCGATGCCCATGCTGGCCGGCCTGCTCATCGATGCGGCCCCCGGCGGGCTCACGCTGTCGAGCTTCGACTACGAGGTCTCAGCTCGCGTGGCCGTCGCGGCTGACGTCGACGAGCCCGGTCGCGTGCTGGTCTCCGGTCGACTGCTCGCCGACATCGCCCGCGCGCTGCCCGCCGCCCCGGTGACGATCACGTCCGAGGGCAGCCGGGTCGAGGTCCGCTGCGGCCGATCCTCGTTCACCCTCCCCACCCTCCCGGTCGATGACTACCCCACGCTCCCGGACATGCCCGGCTCGTCGGGCACGGTGACCGGATCGGTGTTCGCGTCAGCCGTGGCGCAGGTGGCCATCGCCGCCGGTCGAGACGACACGCTGCCCACCCTCACCGGCATCCGGGTAGAGATCGCCGACGCGACGATCACTCTCGCCGCGACCGATCGTTATCGGCTCGCGGTCCGTGAGTTCGCCTGGAATCCCGAGCACTCTGGCCTCGACACCACCGCGCTGATCCCGGCACGCACCCTTGCCGAAACCGCAAAGTCTTTGGGGCACTGCGATCTCGTGCATCTCGCCCTGTCGGCATCCGGTGCCGGTGACGGTCTGATGGGTTTCGAGGGCAACGGGCGACGCACCACCTCGCGCCTGCTCGACGGCGAGTTCCCGAAGTACCGCGCACTCCTGCCGAGCGAGTCGGCGTCGGTCGCGATCGTGGAGACCAGCAGCCTGGTCGACGCCGTGAAGCGGGTGGCCCTCGTGGCCGAACGCAACACCCCGGTGCGCCTCGCCTTCTCCGACGGCGAGGTCGAGCTGCGCGCAGGTGCCGGCGACGAGGCCCAGGCGACCGAGGCCGTGGAGTGTTCGATCGAGGGCGAACCGATCGAGATCGCGTTCAACCCGCAGTACCTCCTCGACGGGCTCGGTGCACTCGATGACCCGTCGACCAAGCTGTCGTTCACCGCATCGACGCGCCCGGCCGTGCTCACCGCCGGCACCGCCGACTCAGCCTCCAACTACCGCTACCTGCTCATGCCGGTGCGCCTGTCGGGCTGACGCCCTTCAGCCGCACCGCCGCAGAGTCGCTGAGACCACAGGGTCACGCGTGCACGTCACCGGCCTCTCGCTCACCGACTTCCGCAGTTATGCGCAGGTCGATCTCGAGCTGCGTCCGGGAGTGACGTTGTTCCTGGGTCGCAACGGACAGGGCAAGACCAACCTCGTCGAGGCGCTCGGCTACGTCGCCACCCTCGACAGCCATCGCGTCGCCACCGACGCACCTCTGGTGCGCATCGGTGCCGAGCGCGCGATCGTGCGCGCGGCCGTCGCGCGCGATGACCGCAGCACGCTGGTCGAGATCGAGATCAACCCGGGTCGGGCCAACCGGGCCCGGATCAACCGCTCCCCGGTGCCCCGACCGCGCGAGGTGCTCGGTCTCCTGCGCACGGTGCTGTTCGCGCCCGAGGACCTCGCCCTCGTCAAGGGCGACCCGAGCGAGCGGCGACGTTTCCTCGACGACCTCCTCGTCTCGCGATCGCCGCGCATGGCTGGCGTGCGTTCGGACTACGACCGGGTGCTCAAGCAGCGCAACGCCCTGCTCAAGACAGCGGCGGCGGCGCGACGCGGCGGGTCCGCCGCGGGTGACGTGCTGCGCACGCTCGAGGTCTGGGACACCCACCTCGTGACGGTCGGCGCCGAGATCCTGGCTGCTCGCCTCGACCTCGTCGCATCGATGCACCCCCTCGTGGACAAGGCCTACGACACCGTCAGCTCAGGCGGCGGACCAGCGGCGCTGGACTATGTCTCCTCGCTGGGACCCGAGGTCGATCTCATTGCCGACCGCGCCGTGCTCGCGGAGTTGCTGCTCGCCGGGATCGAGCGTCGCCGACGTGAGGAGCTCGATCGTGGTGTGTCGCTCGTCGGTCCGCACCGCGACGACCTGCTCCTGCGCCTCGGTGCTTCACCAGCGAAAGGCTATGCGTCCCATGGGGAATCCTGGTCATACGCCCTGGCGCTGAGACTCGCGTCCTACCAGCTGCTCAGCACCGACGGGTCCGAGTCGGGTGAGCCCGTGCTCGTGCTCGACGACGTCTTCGCCGAGCTCGACGTCGAACGTCGCGAACGCCTCGCGGGTCTTGTCGCCGGCGCCGAGCAGGTACTCGTCACGGCCGCAGTCGAGGCGGACGTGCCCAGCCTCCTCTCCGGCGACCGGATCCAGGTTGCGGGCGGCGAGGTCACCCGTGGCTGACGACGGCATCGAGACCCAGGGTGGCGACCCGGCCGTCCCCGACCCCGCCGACCGGACTGACGTCATCGACCCTGTCGTCCCGCCGGCGCCGAGCGGGATCGACGCCGCGAAGGAGGCTCTCGCCCGGGCGCGGGCGGCGAGCGGTGCCGCCGCCCGTGCGGGTGCCTCGTCGGGCTCGACCCGGGCCACCCGTGGTGGAGCACGGCAGGCGACCGGCTCCGACCGACGCAGCGGCCCGGGGCCCGACGGCCGCGACCCGATGCTGCTCGGCTCCTCGGTCGACAAACTCCTCAGGGAACGCGGCTGGGAGCAGCCCACGGCAGCGGGCGGCCTCACCGGTCGCTGGGCCGAGATCGTCGGCGTCGACGTCGCCGAGCACGTGCAGGTCGAGACGTTCGAGCCGGCCCCCGATGGGCGCGGGCTCGTGCTCGTGCTGCGCGCTGACTCCACGGCGTGGGCGACGACCCTGCAGTACATGCTGCCCACGCTGCGCACCCGGATCGATGCCGAGCTCGGGTCCGGCGCCGTGCGCGACATCACCGTGCTCGGGCCGGCCGCGCCGAGCTGGAAGCACGGCAAGCTCCGGGTGCAGGGTCGTGGACCCCGCGACACCTACGGCTGAGGTGCCGCGGCGCTCCCACGGGACGGCCGCAGCCGAGCGATGCCGCTCAGAAGCCGTCCACAGGCCACGGACCCCCGCCGACATACCCCCAGACGCGGAGGCCCGATCGGCGCGGTCGAGGGTCCCCTGGCGCTAGACTGAAGGCCAGTTCTCCGGGGCCCCTCGCAGGTCGTGAGGCCGTCACCCGGACCGGTCGTCGCCGACCGTCGAGCGCCTCCGGGTGCCGGCCACAGCGGATGACCGTGGTCATCGGCAGGAGGAACACCCACCCGTGTCCTACGACGCGAGCGCGATCACCGTCCTCGAAGGCCTCGATGCCGTCCGCAAGCGGCCAGGTATGTACATCGGCTCCACCGGTGAGCGAGGCCTGCACCACTTGGTGCAGGAAGTCGTCGACAACTCCGTCGACGAGGCCCTCGCGGGCTACTGCGACCTCATCCTCATCACCCTGCTCGCCGACGGCGCCGTCCGGGTGATCGACAACGGTCGTGGCATCCCGGTCGACATGCACCCGGTGGAGAACAAGCCCGCCGTGGAGGTCGTGCTGACCGTCCTGCACGCCGGCGGCAAGTTCGGCGGCTCGGGCTATGCCGTGTCCGGCGGCCTGCACGGTGTCGGCGTCTCGGTGGTCAACGCGCTGTCGACCGACCTCGATGTCGAGGTCCGCCGCAACGGTTTCGTCTACCGCCAGTCCTACCGCTACGGCGTGCCCGTCGCTCCCCTGTCACAGGACGAGGCGACCGATCACACCGGCACCACGGTGACCTACTGGCCCGACGGTGACATCTTCGAGACCACCCTCCACGACTTCACAACCCTGGCCCGCCGCTTCCAGGAGATGGCCTTCCTCAACAAGGGCCTGACCCTGACGCTCGTCGACGAGCGGGTGCCCGAGCCGGCCGCCGAGGGTGACGACATGGTCGAGCCCGACGAGGCCGCGGTGCGCGAGGTGAGCTATCACTACGAGGGCGGCATCGCCGACTTCGTGAAGTACCTCAACACCACGAAGGGCCCGGCGCACCAGCACGTCATCCACGTCGAGAACGAGGACGAGGAGCGCCGGATCTCCGCCGAGGTGGCGCTGCAGTGGAACAACACCTACTCCGAGTCGGTCTACACCTTCGCCAACACGATCAACACGACCGAGGGGGGCACGCACGAGGAAGGCTTCCGCGCGGCGCTCACGACCCTGGTCAACAAGTTCGCGCGCGAGTGGAACATCCTCAAGGAGAAGGACACCAACCTCTCCGGCGAGGACATCCGCGAGGGCCTCGTCGCGATCGTGTCGGTGAAGCTCGGCGAACCGCAGTTCGAGGGCCAGACCAAGGCCAAGCTCGGCAACACCGAGGCCAAGACCTTCGTGCAGAAGCTGGTCAACGACCAGCTCGGTGCATGGTTCGAGGCCAACCCGACCGAGGGCAAGGAGATCGCCCGCAAGTCGGTCATGGCGGCGTCGGCCCGCATCGCCGCGCGCAAGGCGCGCGACCTCGCCCGAAATCGCAAGGGCCTCATGGGCGGAGCCGGCCTACCCGGCAAGCTCATCGACTGCTCGTCGACCAACCCCGACGAGTGCGAGGTCTTCATCGTCGAGGGTGACTCCGCCGGCGGCTCGGCCCGCAGCGGTCGCGACCCACGCACCCAGGCGATCCTCCCGATCCGCGGCAAGATCCTCAACGTCGAGAAGGCACGCATCGACCGCGTGCTCCAGAACAACGAGGTCCAGGCGCTCATCTCGGCGTTCGGCACCGGTGTGCACGACGAGTTCGACATCGCGCGCCTGCGCTACAACAAGGTCGTCCTGATGGCTGACGCCGATGTCGACGGGCAGCACATCACCACGCTGCTCCTCACGCTGCTGTTCCGCTTCATGAAGCCGCTCGTCGAGCAGGGCCACGTCTACCTCTCCCAGCCGCCGCTCTACAAGATCAAGTGGCTGCGTGAGGACCCGGGCTATGCCTACTCCGACCGCGAGCGCGACGCCCTGATCAAGCTCGGTCTCGAGACGGGCAAGAAGCTCGGCAAGGAAGACAACGTCCAGCGCTACAAGGGCCTCGGCGAGATGAACGCCGACGAGCTGTGGGAGACCACGATGGATCCCGAGCGCCGCGTGCTCCTGCAGGTCACGATCGACGACGCCGCGCAGGCCGACGAGATGTTCAGCGTCCTCATGGGCGAGGACGTCGAGAGCCGCCGTGCGTTCATCCAGCGCAACGCTCGTGACATCCGGTTCCTGGACATCTGACCGGCCGTGGACATCTAGCCGGCGTACGACGACCCCGCACCGAATCTCCGTCGTACCAAGAAGGACTGCACCGTGCCTGACGACACCACCACCACCGAGGCCGACGACTTCAACCCGCGCATCGAAGCGGTCGACCTGCAGGTCGAGATGCAGCGGTCCTACATGGACTACGCCATGTCGGTCATCGTGTCGCGCGCCCTGCCCGACGTGCGTGACGGCCTCAAGCCGGTGCACCGCCGCGTGCTCTACGCCATGTTCGACGGCGGCTACCGCCCGGACCGACAGTTCTCCAAGTGCTCGCGCATCGTCGGCGACGTCATGGGGCAGTACCACCCGCACGGTGACTCCTCGATCTATGACACCTTGGTGCGCCTCGCGCAGCCGTGGTCGCTGCGCTATCCGCTCGCGTCGGGCCAGGGCAACTTCGGCTCGCCCGGCAACGACCCCGCGGCCGCGATGCGCTACACCGAGGCGCGGATGGCGCCGCTCGCCATGGAGATGGTGCGCGACATCGACGAGGACACCGTCGACTTCATCCCCAACTACGACGGTCGCACCCAGGAGCCGGTAATCCTGCCGGCGCGGTTCCCCAACCTGCTCGTCAACGGTTCGGCCGGCATCGCGGTCGGCATGGCCACCAACATCCCGCCGCACAACCTCGGTGAGGTCGCCGACGCCGCGCAGTGGGTGCTCGCGCACCCGGAGGCGAGCCGCGAGGAGATCCTCGAGGCGCTGCTCGAGCGCGTGAAGGGCCCGGACTTCCCCACCGGCGGTCTCATCGTGGGCCGCAAGGGGATCGAGGACGCCTACCGCACGGGTCGAGGGTCGGTCATGATGCGTGCCGTCGTCGAGGCCCAGGAGGACAACCGCGGTCGCACGACCCTGGTCGTCACCGAGCTGCCCTACCAGGTCAACCCCGACAACCTCCTGCTGCGCATCGCCGAGCTGGCCAACGAGGGCAAGATCGCCGGCATCTCCGACGTCCGCGACGACTCCTCGTCGCGGACGGGTATGCGCCTGGTCATCGAGCTCAAGCGCGACGCGGTCGCGAAGGTCGTGCTCAACAACCTGTTCAAGCACACCGCGTTGCAGGACAACTTCTCCTGCAACATGATCGCGCTCGTCGACGGCGTGCCCCGCACGCTCACCCTCGACGGGTTCGTGCGCCACTGGGTGACCCACCAGATCGAGGTCATCGTCCGTCGCACCCGCTATCGGCTGCGCAAGGCCGAGGAGCGCGCGCACATCCTGCTCGGCTACCTCAAGGCCCTCGACGCCCTCGACGACGTCATCGCGCTCATCCGCGCGAGCGCCACGGTCGACGAGGCGCGCACCGGCCTCATGGCGCTCCTCTCGGTCGACGAGCTGCAGGCCACCGCGATCCTCGACATGCAGCTGCGTCGGCTGGCGGCCCTCGAGCGCCAGAAGATCATCGACGAGTACGACGAGCTGCAGGTCAAGATCGCCGACTACAACGACATCCTCACCAACGAGCCGCGCCAGCGTCTGATCGTGAGCGAGGAGCTCGCCGAGATCACCACGAAGTACGCCGACGAGCGCCGCAGCATCATCGTCCCCTGGGACGGCGAGGTCACCGACGAGGACCTGATCGCTGAGGAAGACGTCGTGGTCACCATCACCCACGGCGGCTATGCCAAGCGCACCCGCTCCGAGCTCTACCGCGCGCAGCGACGCGGCGGCAAGGGTGTGCGCGGAGCAGCGCTGCGCATGGACGACGTGGTCGAGCACTTCTTCGTGACGACCACGCACCACTATCTGCTCTTCTTCACCAACAAGGGTCGGGTCTATCGCGCCAAGGCCTACGAGCTGCCCGACACCGGGCGCGACGCCCGTGGCCAGCACGTCGCCAACCTCCTCGCGTTCCAGCCCAAGGAGCAGATCGCGCAGGTGCTCGACATCCGGACCTACGACGAGGCCGCCTACCTCGTCCTCGCGACCCGCGACGGCATGGTCAAGAAGACCCGCCTCGACGAGTTCGACTCCAACCGCAGCGGCGGGGTGATCGCCATCAACCTGCGCGACGACGACGAGCTCATCAGCGCGCAGCTGGTGGGTGAGGGCGCCGACGTACTCCTGGTGAGCCGCAAGGGAATGTCGGTGCGCTTCACGGCTGATGACGGCACCCTGCGTCCGATGGGCCGGGCCACGTCCGGTGTCATCGGCATGCGCTTCCGCGAGGGCGACGAGCTGTTGGCGATGGACACCATCGTCTCGGGTTCCTACGTCGTCACCGTCACCGACGGCGGCTATGCCAAGCGCACCCCGGTCGACGACTGGACGCCCAAGGGCCGAGGGATCTACGGCGTACGCGCGATGAAGCTCGTCGAGGAGCGCGGGTCGCTCGTCGGCGCGCTCGTGGCTGCTGAGGACGACGAGGTCTATGCCATCGCGTCCGACGGTGTCGTCATCCGCACGCGCGTCTCGGAGATCCGCGCCACCGGCCGCGACACGATGGGTGTGTCGCTGATGGACGTCAGCGGTGTCAACACGATCGTCGCGGTCGCACGCGGCGAGGCGACCGACGACGATGACGATCTCGACGCCGACGGTGTCGAGACTGACGGCATCGAGGCAGACGGTGCCGGAGCAGACGGCGGGACCGAGGCTGTGACCGACGACGCGAGCAGCGCCACGGCCGCTCCGGACGCGTCGACACCTGCCTCGTCGGTTACCGTGAGCGACGACGACCAGTCCGACCCGAGTCCTGACACGGACTTCGGGACGGAACCGCGGACCGAGGGCTAAGGAGCGACATCGGTGCCCACCGACTCCACGCCGTCGCGTCCGTCCTCCGGCGATCCGACCTCGGGCGCACCCACAGGCGGCCAACCGTCCGGCGGGGGGCCTCCAGGAGCGCAGCCCTCAGGAGCGCAGTCCTCAGGAGGGACGCCGGGCGGAACCCCTTCGGGCAGCTCATCGCGCGCGAGCACGACGACCTCGTCTCCCGGACCATCGGGTGCGCCGGGCTCGTCAGGTTCGTCGGGTTCGCCCGCGTCGGCCGGTTCACCCGAGACATCGAGTTCGTCGGGTTCCGCCGGCTCGTCGGGCAAGGGCGCACCGTCGAAGGCCACACCCACCAAGCCCGCACCCGGTGGAGCAGCACCGTCGCGTCCCGGCGGACCTCCGGCGGGGCAGCCAGGATCCCCCGGATCACGACCTGCGGCGCCCACGGCGGCTCCTCGGTCGCAGCCTGCCGCCGGTGGCTCGGCTGCCGGGGTCACGGTCGGGACCTCGCCGCGGCAGGCGCCTACCGATCCGCGCAGCGGGTCCGGTGCGGCCGCAGCCACGGTGGCCTCGGCTCCCGCTGCGGCACCGCGTCCGGCCGGCCCGCGTCGCGCGCGCCTGCTCGTCACGCGCCTCGACCCGTGGTCGGTCATGAAGACGTCGTTCATGCTGTCGGTCTCGGTCGGGATCGTCCTGCTCGTCGCCACCGCGCTGCTGTGGTGGACCCTCGACGTGACCCAGGTCTTCTCCACGATCGGCCGCACGGTCAACGACATCGCCGGGTCGGGCACCACCTCGTTCGACTTCCTCTCCCTCGTCGGCTTCAGCCGGGTCATGGGGGTCGCGCTCGTGCTGGTCGCGATCGAGATCGTGCTCTGGTCGGCGCTCGCGACACTCTTCGCGTTCCTCTACAACCTCTCCGTCGGGCTCACCGGAGGCCTCGAGGTCACGCTGTCCGAGGACGCCTGACACCATCGGCACCACAGGGCGGTCGATGACCCTCGCCAGGCGGTTTGGGTGCCTCGTCACGCCTGAGGTAACCTTCTCCGGCACGACGCACGGGCCTATAGCTCAGCTCGGTTAGAGCGCTTCCCTGATAAGGAAGAGGTCGATGGTTCAAGTCCATCTAGGCCCACCACCGCGTCCCACCACCAGGAGGCTGGAACCGTGAAGAAGCTCCTCGTGCTCGCCGTCATCGCCGCAGCCGGCTACGTCGTCTACCGTCAGATCACAGCGTCCCAGGCCGAGCAGGACCTCTGGACCGAAGCCACCTCCGCACCCGATCTCCGCTAACCACGGCACAGGGGGCTTAGCTCAGCTGGTAGAGCGCTGCCTTTGCAAGGCAGAAGTCAGGGGTTCGAGTCCCCTAGCCTCCACGCAGCACCGAAAGGCGGTCCCTGTGGGGGCGGCCCTTCGGTGGTGGAGGGACCGTCGACCTGAGGCCCCGCGCGGCCGCTCATCCGAGCCGCCACGACACCCCTGGCTCCCCCGTCTGCCCGATGAGACACGGACCGATCGCCGCCTAGGCTGGGGACCATGACGAGTCCTTCGCCCGTCGGTGTCTGGTGGGCGACCAGCGACGGCGCTGTCGCTGCGCGGATCACCGAACCCGATGTCGCGTCGACCTCCGTGGTGCTTCTCGTCCCGGCTCTGGGCTATGAGTCCTCGTCGTCCTACCGCACCCTGCGCGCAGCGGCCGAGGCCCTCGCTGCCCAGGGTCACCTAGCCGTCCGCGTCGAGCTGCCGGGCACCGGTGACGCCGGTGGTGCGACCGGGCCCGAGCACCTCGAGACACTCATCGGATCCCTCGTCGAGTCGATCGACCTGTTCCGGGCGGCTGGCGCCGAGCGGGTCTCGATCGTGGGTTTGCGCGCAGGTGCCACCGTCGCGCTGCTCGCAGCGGCTCGACGCGACGTCGATGGCCTGGTGCTGTGGGCGACAGCCGGCGGCAAGCGACACCGGCGCGAGCTGTCCCTCATGGGCGTGCGCGTGCCGGAGGAGGAGGCAGCGACCGCGCCGACCGGATCCGTCGTCATCGGTGGCTGGCTGTTTCCCACGCCGCTGCTCGACGACCTCGCCGCGGTCGACCTCACCGCGACGACCGTGTCACCGGGCGCAGCGGTCCTGGTTCTCGACCGCGAGGACCGTCCGGCGCAGGACGCGCTCGCCGAAGCGCTCCGGTCCGGCGGCGCAACGGTCACCTCGGTGCAGGTGGGTCAGCACGATCGCTTCCTCGACCGGCCGAGCGAGGACTCCGAGATCGGGGTGGAGACCGTCGACGCCCTGGCCGGGTGGTTCGCCGACCAGCTTCCCGCGACCTCGTCGCCGCAGCGCCTCGTCGTGCCCGGCTCGGCGAGCACTGAGATCCTCTGGTACGCAAGCGATCACGACGGCACGGTGATCGAGGACTTCGTGCATCTAGGAGTTCATGACCTCGCGGCCGTGCTCACCCACGGTGTGACGCCGTCGCGTGACGTCGTGCTGTTGCTCAACACCGGGTCCGATCCGCACTCCGGCCCCGGCCGGGCCTGGGTGGAGTACTCCCGCAACCTCGCGCTCGCCGGTCAGGACGTGGCACGCCTCGACTTCCGCGGGTGGGGCGACAGCCCGCACCTCGAGTCGGCGACCGGTCGGCCGTACGACCTGCACCACGGTGACGACACGCTCTCGGCCGCGGCTGCGCTGCGCGCACGAGGCTATGCGCGCGTGGTGCTCGCAGGGCTCTGCGCCGGCGCGTGGGTGGCACTCGACGTGGCCCGGCACTCGCCCGTCGACGCCGTGCTCGCCCTCAACGCCCAGCTCTACTGGGCGCGCGGCGACGCGATCGAGGCGCTCATGTCGACCACGCGCGAACGCCGGCTGCCGGAGATCGCTGAGATCCGTCGGCGCGCCGAGGCCGGCGAGTGGGACGCGGAGGACGAGCGGGGCGACCGACCGCCCGCGGCGCGCTGGCTCGACGTGCTCACCGAGCGCGGCGTGCCGGTCAGCCTGGTGTTCGCCGAGGGAGACGACGGCGTGGAGTATCTCCAGGACCGCCTCGGCCGTCGCATCGCCGACCTGCGCTCGCGCGGTCTGCTCCGCATCCGTGAGGTCGCGGGCATCGACCACAGCATGAGCCGGGTCTGGCTGCGCCCCGCGATGCTCGACGTCCTTGCTGGAGAGATCGCCGCGCTGCTGGCCGCTCGCGACTGATCCGACGACGGCTCGGGTCGACCCGCTGGGCCGTGCCGGCGGGCGGCGGTGCGCCGGACCGGCGGGGCATGCGAGGATTCGGGGGTGACGACTTACGCGACGCTGCGCACCAACCACGGCGACATCAAGATCGAGCTCTTCGCCAACCACGCACCCAAGACGGTCAAGAACTTCGTCGGGCTC
>JANXWJ010000264.1 GCA_025351185.1 Candidatus Nanopelagicales bacterium | reverse complement strand
GCGACTTCTACGACTTCATCACGATGCCCGACGGGCGCGTGATGGTCGTCGTCGGCGACGTCACCGACAAGGGTGTCCCGGCGGCACTGGTGATGGCGAGCACCCATGCGCTGCTCCGCGAGACCGGCTCCCGGCTCTCGTCGCCGGGCGAGGTGCTCGCACGAGTCAACGACCTTCTCTGCGACGACATCCCGGCACACATGTTCGTCACCTGCCTGGTCCTCGTCATCGACGCCGTGACGGGTCGGGTCGACTTCGCCAACGCCGGGCACAACCTGCCCTACGTGCGGGCCACGGACGGCACGGTCCGCGAGCTGCGGGCGACCGGGATGCCCTTGGGACTCATGCCGGGCCTGAGCTACGACGAGTACACGGCCGTCATCGCGCCGGGCGAGCAGGTGCTGCTCTACAGCGACGGGCTCACCGAGCAGCACGACGCCGCCGGGGAGATGTTCGGGTTCGGCCGAACGGCCGACGTCGTCGCCCAGGCGACGTCGGCCGACCAGCTCGCCGATCTGTGCGTCTCCGAGCTCGCCCGCTTCACCGGCCCGGACGTCGAGCAGGAGGACGACATCACGATGGTCGCCCTCGAGCGCGCCAGCGGCGCCGGCTATGCGGCAGACGCCACAAGGTCTGCCGACTCCTCGGACGACGACGTCGATGTCGAGCTCGCTCGGTTCGCCGTCCGCAGCGAAACCGGCAACGAGCGCGACGCGCTACGACGGGTCGAGACTGCAACGGCACACCTCGACCTCAGCGGCGACCAGCGCTCGCGCCTGAGCACAGCGGTGGCCGAGACCACCATGAACGCGATCGAGCACGGGAACGGGCTCGACGCCGGCAAGCCGGTCGAGATCGTGGTGCTCCAGCGTCCGACCGTCGTCGAGGTCATGATCACCGACCAGGGCGGCACCCGACCCGACATCGATCCCGTGGAGCCCGACCTCGAGCTCAAGCTCGCCGGCCTGCAGACGCCGCGCGGCTGGGGATTGTTCCTCGTCGAGAACATGGTCGACTCGGTCATCCACGAGGTCGACGGCTCCCGGCACACAGTCCGACTCACCCTCAACCTCGAGGAGCCCCCGACATGACGACCTCCTATCCCGTTGCCACGCAGGGGGATCCGCCTGTCGCGGTGATCGCGCTGTCCGGGCAGATCGACCGGTCCGCGCTGGCCGCACTCAACGAGGCGTACGACACGGTTGCGTCTTCGTCGACGCAGTCGGTGCTCCTGGACTTCCACGACGTCGACTACATCAACTCGACGGGTATCGCTCTCATCGTCGGGATCCTCGGCCGCGCCCGCGCGGAGAACCGCTCCGTTCTCGCGACTGGTCTCACCGAGCACTACCAGCACATCTTCGCCATCACACGGCTCTCGGACTTCATCGCCGTGTACCCGGACGTCTCGAGCGCGCTGTCCGGCGCGACGTCGTCCTGACCACGTCAGTCCACACGAGGGGAAGACATGCCAACTCCGGTAGCGACGATGTGGGTACGCCACCCGCGTCCGCAGGTCGCGGTCATCGACATCGGCGGCGAGGTGACCTCGCACTGCGAGCAGGTGCTCATGGGTGCCTACGAGGACGCCAGCACGGCGGGCACGAAGGGGATCGTCCTCAACTTCGACGGTCTCGACTACATGAACAGCGGCGGCATCGGGATGCTTGTGACGCTCCTCGTGCGGGCGAACCGCAACAAGCAGAAGCTCGCGGCGTGCGGTCTGACGCCGCACTACCGGCAGATCTTCGAGCTCACCCGCCTCGATGAGGCCATCACCCTGCACGACGACGAGACCGCCGCAGTCGCGGCCCTCTAGGACGGAGGACACGCCGTGAACGTCCACGACGAGAGCAACTGGGCCTCGAAGGTCGAACGGCTCGAGGTGAGCGACGAGCTCGCCCACGCGGGCTTCAACATCGCCGGGAAACGAGTGGCGGGAGCACAGCAGGGGTTCGGCAAGCTCTGGCAGCGCCGTTACTCGATCGACCTCGGCACCACCGTCACCCCCGAGCAGGTCGTGGCCGACTGGAAGCAGCGGTTCGCGACGTACTGGCCTGACGGCGCGACGTTCCACGTGGCGCTCACCGGCCTGCAGCCCGGCACGGTGTCGCCCATCGCGATCGCCAGCGGCGCACCCGGTCTCACGGTCTCGACCGGGATCCTCGTGCTCTACATGGACGACATCTCGTTCACGTTCATGTGCCCGGAGGGACACATGTTCGCCGGGTGGATCACCTTCGGTGCTGAGGAGGACGCCATCGGGGCGACGGTGGCCGACGTCAAGATCCTCATCCGCACCAGCGATCCCATCTATGAGCTGGGGTGGCCGGTCATGAAGGGCAAGGAGGACGCCTTCTGGTCGGCGACGCTGGTAAACCTGGCGAAGGATCACGGCATCACCGACGTGCCAGTCGAGGAGACGACGTCGTGCGTCGACCGCAAGCGGCTGTGGCACAACTGGACCAACGTGAGGCACAACTCGGGGCTGAGGTCCGCCTGGCACACCGCCACGACGCCCTTCCGTTCGCTACGAACCTGAGCGGCGAGGTGCGATGAGGATCCCGCTTCCACTGCAGCGGCTGGCCAGCACGCTCATCGGCGTGCTGGCCGCCGTTGCGTTGCTTGCCGCCGGGGTGACCGATCAGTGGGGGCTGGCCTGGTTCGGCTACGGCGCCGTGGGCGCGCTGATCCTCTGGCACCGACCCGGCAATCGAATCGGCTGGCTGTGCGTGGCAGTGGCCGTCTTCATCTCGCTCAGTGACTGGGGCCAGCGCGTCGTCGGTCCAGCTCCTGGACATGGTCCCGTGCTGCTCGAGCAGGGGGCCTTCGTTTCGGGCACGTTCGCCTTCCTCAGCCTGATCGCGATCGTGGCCCTGTTCCCGTCGGGACGTGCTGCGTCCCGGCTCAGCCGACTCGTGTGGCTCGCGTACTTCGTGCTCATGGTGGTGCTCCCCATCGCCGTCCTGATCGACCCGAGGCCGTTGCAGGGCACTGGGCGGGTCAGCGCATGGGGCATCTCGTCAGCGCGAGGCCCCGCAGCGCTCGTCCTCGAGCAGGGTTTCCTGCTCGTGCCGCTGCTCCTGCTGGCCGGCCTGGTCAGCCTGGTTCCACGATGGCGGGCGAGTTCCGGCACCGAGCGCCAGCAGTATCGCTGGTTCCTCGTTGCGATCGCGGTCTCGATGGTGACCCTTGCAGCGACCTACGGCATCGGCGGAAGCCTGCTCCTCGTCGCGGCGATGAATGCGCAGCCACTGGCCCTGGCTGTCGCCGTGACCCGCTACGGCCTCTACGACCTCGACCGGGTGATCTCGCGGACCGCGTCGTACGCGATCGTCACAGGATTCCTGGTCGCGACGTACGCGTTGGTGGTGACGTCGGTGTCGCGGCTGCTCGGGGAGACGACGACCCTCGCGGTAGCCGCGGCGACCCTTGCCGCGGCGGCGCTGTTCCGGCCTCTGCTGACGCGCGTGCAACGTGTCGTGGACCGTCGGTTCAACCGCGAGAAGGTCGACCATCAACGTGCGATCGACGACTTCGCCGCTCGGCTGCGCGACCGGCTCGACGAGGCGGACGTGAGCGAAGACCTGGTGCAGGTGACATCCCAGACAATGGCGCCGAGCGGCACGCAACTGTGGTTGCGCGGGTCCACGCGATGACGCGCGACGTATGGCTGCGACGGCTCAGCTCCGCGCTGTTCGCGCTGTCGTTCCTGATGCTCGTCACCAGCCTCCCCACGGTGAACCAGCAGCAGAACCCGTCCATGAGCGTCGCGTTCCTGGCCTACGCCGTGGTCGGCTGGCTCGTCACCCGCAACCGTCCACGTAACCCCGTCGGCTGGGTGTTCCTCGGCGTGACCGTCGGCGGCTCGCTGGTCGCCGGGGGCACCGAGCTTTCGCACCTCGCCTTCGAGCAGGCCGTGGCCGCGGGCGCTCAGCCGCCGGCGCTCGTCGAGGTCCCCTGGTGGGGCTGGTTGGGGGCGTGGCTGAACACGTGGCCCTACTTCGTCGTCCTAACGCTCATGATGACCTGGACGATGCTGCTGTTCCCCGACGGCCTCCTGTCGCGGCGGTGGAGGCCGGTGCTCTGGGTCAACGGGATCGCCATGCTCGGGATCACCGCGCTGTCGATGATGGCGCCGAGAATCGCTCTCGGCTCCTACGCCGACATCCAGGCGCTGTGCCCAGATACGGAACCCGGAGTACATCAGCCCTGTCTCGGCATCGCCAACCCGCTCTCGCCGCCCTTCATGGCGTCGATGACCGACGTCGAGAACTCCCCGGCGTTCAGCATCGGCCTCGTGGTGTTCGTCGCGACGTTGCTGCTCGCTGTGGTGAGCGTGATCCTGCGCTTCCGGCGTTCGACCGGCATCGAGCGCCTCCAACTGCGCTGGTTCGCTCTGGCGGCCTCGCTCCTCGGCGCGACCTTCGTGCTCCAGGTGCCGCTCGACGGCTTGTCGACCGTGTACGGCGACCTGATCTTCTCTGCGGTACTGGCGTTCGTGCCGATCGCTTGCGGGATCGCGATCCTGCGCTATCGCCTCTACGACATTGGGCGGATCATCAGTCGCACCGCGGCGTACGCGATCGTGACGGGGCTGCTCCTCGCGACCTACGCAGTCGTGGTGACGTCAGCGTCGCGGCTGCTGGGGGACACGTCGACGCTGGCCGTGGCCACGGCGACGCTCGCGGCGGCGGCGCTGTTCCGCCCGCTGCTGTCGCGCGTGCAGCGAATCGTCGACCGTCGGTTCAATCGGGAGAAGGTCGACGCGCAGCGCGCCGTCGACAGGTTCGGCGCGCGCCTGGTGGATGGCGCCGAACCTGAGCACGTCGTTGGCGAGCTGCGTGCGGTGGTGGGCCGCACGCTCCAGCCCGAGGCATCCGCGGTGTGGATCGGAGGCCCGTCGTGAGCGCGACGTCGGCCTCGGGCGCCTCCTTCAGTGTCGGCTCCCCCACGCCCCGGCGCGAGCCGAGGTGGCCCTGGGTTGTCGTCTGGGTGTCCGCGGCCCTGATGCTCGTGGTCGACCTTGCCGTTGTGTGGGAGTGGGTGTCCGACCAGCCGTACCACTACCAGTACTGGCTCGAGTCGACCGTGGCCGGCGTCGCATTCGCCTTGGTGGGCGCGCTGATCACAGCACGAGTGCCGGGCAACGCCATCGGGCCGCTGATGCTGGCCGTGCTTCCCCTCGGTGTTCTGCAGGGCCACCTCGGCTCGCGCCGGGGCGTG
>JANXWJ010000141.1 GCA_025351185.1 Candidatus Nanopelagicales bacterium | reverse complement strand
GCGTCGGTCGCGGCAACGTCGCTGCGGCCGCGTCCGCTCGACCAGAAGGCCGAGATCTGCGCTGCTGTGACCGCCCAGGCGTGGCCGCTGGTGGAGGCCGGCGCGATCCTCCCCGTCGTCGACCAGGTCCTGCCCATGCGCGACGCCGCCGAGGCCCACCGCGTCGTCGAGGCCAGCACCCACGTGGGCAAGGTCCTCCTCACCCTGCGCTGACCTCGCGAGCTCCACCCCCTGAAGCGCAGGCCGTCCACACCGCGCACACACAGCTCGTGCGTCCGTCCCGGGTCGGGTCAGGTGATGGGGCGGGAGAAGGCGTCGATGATGCGGTAGGAGGTCATGCCGACGCTCTCGTAGAGGTGCTGCGCGCCGGTGGGGCTGTCGCTGTCGACCGAGAGAGCCGTCCACGCCCGGCCCTCGTCGCGCGAGCGGACGAAGGCGCGCTGCAGCAGGTGCTTGGCCAGGCCGCGCCCGCGGAACTCGCGCAGCACGCCGAGCACTCCGACGTAGCCGCCGCCCTGGTCGGCGCGCGACTCGTCGAGCATGCAGACCGCCGCGTCGACCCCGTCGACCTGCAGCAACCACCAGCCGTCGGGCGAGGGGTGGTGCGACTCGACCTGCTCGATCCACTCGTCCCACGGTCGCTCGGTCGCCATCCAGTGGTCACGGAACGCCTCGGTGTGCACCACGTGCACCCGCCGCTTCTGCTCCTCCGTACGAGCGACGACGAGGGTCACGCCGTCCGGCAGGTCGGGCACGACCGCCGGCACAGCAGGGGAGTCGCTCTCGATCCGCATCCGCCAGAACCTGCGCCGCTGTCCGAACCCCTTGCGCAGGAACGTCTCCTGCAGCGTCGAGTCCTGCGCGAAGCACCCCGTCCACACCTCCCAGGAGGCGGCTCCGGTGCTCGCCCGGTGCGCGGAGGCGGCAGCCACGACGTGCGCGAACCCGAGGTCGTAGAGCGCCGCCGTCGCGAGGGCGGGGTCGAGGTAGACGTCGCACCACGTGTCGCCCGCAGTCGCGTCGAGCTCCACCCACACCAGCCCGACGACTCGCCCGTCGGCGTCCTCGACCAGCACCGTGCGTTCGCGGTCGTTGCTCGACGAGGTGAACATGCTCAGGGTCTCGTCGCGACCCGTGTCGGCCTCACCCACCACCGCGATGTCGCAGGCGGCGAGCAGCGCGACGACGGCATCGAGCTCCGCGATGCCGTCGTCGGTGTAGGTCGGAGTCCGCACTACGAAGCCATCCGGGAGGGCAGAAGCCGTCATGCCCTGAGCCTGTCGCTCCGAGCGGCCGCTTGTCTCCTACGTTTCTCGGCTCGCGCCGTCACTCCAGCTCGAGGGCGTGACCCTGACGCGTCTGCACGGCCGTCATGCCGACACCTTCGTAGAGGCCCACGGCGCCGGTCAGGTTCTCCGCATCGACGCCGAGCTGCGTGGCCTCGCGCCCCAGATCGCGATAGTGGACGAAGGCTCGTCGCAGCAGCATCTGTGCAAGACCGCGACCACGGAACGCACGTCGCACGCACAGGATCGCGACGTAGCCGTCGCCGAGCGCGGCACGCCCCTCGTCGAGCAGGCAGATGCCCGCGTCCTCGCCGTCGACCGTGAGCAGCCACCATCCCGCGGGGTCCCGGTTGGGCGCGGCCTCCCAGACCGACCACCATTCGTCGTAGTCGCGAGGGGTGAAGTGCCAGTGGTCGGCGAAGGCCTCGTTGTCGACGGCGCAGATCCGACGTCGCGTCGCCTCGTCGTCGGAGACGACGATCTCGACGCCGTCGGGGAGCGGGGGCAGCACCGCGGGGACGGCTGGCGACGACGACTCGATGCGCATGTGGTGGAACCGGCGCACGGGCATGAGTCCCTGCGCACCGAGGTCGGTGATGAGCTCGGTGTCCTGCAGCCACGCACCGGCCCGTACCGTGCGGGCACCTGGCGTCCGGGTGCGATGCCGCTGAGCCGCCTCGAGACCCTCGGCGATGCCGACCTCGTGCACCGTGCGGCGCCACGGTCCCGGAGGGGCAGCGAGGTCGATGAACGTGTCGCGCGCGGTCGCGTCGTCCTCGATGAAGACGAAGCCCACGGCCTCGTCGCCGTCGTGGGCGAGGAATGTCGCCTCCCTGTCCAAGGTGGGCAGGGCGAGCATCCACGCCACCTCGCCGACACCGGTGCTCGCCTCACCGATCACCGCGGTGTCAGTCGCTGCAGCGAGCGCCACCACGGTGTCGAGGTCTGCACGGTCGACGCCGTCGGCCCCGAAACGGAGCGGCCGGGTCGAGAGCACCGTCGCGGACACGAGGTGTTCCGCGTGGTTCATCCGACGAGGATGACCCCGCCGACGCACAGGTGTCGTGCGGGTTTCTCCGGTGGCGGCAGGCCCCGCCGGTCGTGCGTCAGCGCGCCGCTGGCAGCGCAGCGATGCGGCGTTGGAGGTAGGGCGAGAACCAGCCGGAGTACTTGTCCTGGAGCTCCGGCCTCGCCCAGTCCAGCCCGGTGACGACACCCCGGCAGGTGGGCTCACCGCAGAGACAGGTGAACTCGTCGTAGTCGCTCGAGTCGCACATGGCATAGTCGAACGTCAGCTCCTCGCCCGGCTCGATGTCGCGGCGAGCGACGAGCAGGGTCGCGCCGACGAGGCCGCAGGACGGCTCGCAGGAGTGGTTGAGCATGTCGCCCGGCTCCGGCGTCTCGTCAGAGACGAGGTAGAGGTTCTCGTCGACCTGGATCGAGCGGCCTTGACGGTCCTCGCTGAACGTCGAGAGCGTCTCGCGCGTGACGATCCATCCACCGAACGCGGCGACGGTCGTGCCTGCGGCGATCGCCTCGGTCGCGAACGAGCCCCAGCCCTTCGCACCGACGGGTCGGGCATCCGCGCCCGGGAACAGCCAGTTGTAGTCCACGTGTCGTCTCCTTCAGTGACGATCGCGTAGCCCGGTGCCCCAAGGGTCCGGCGCTCTCAGCCCTCACGGTGAAAGCAGGTGAGTGCCTGCATGCACGTCGTGCCGGGATATGAGATCACATCATGGTGAACACCGGCGAATCCTGAAACCCCATGGGGTGCAACGCTGAACAGCGATTCAGGATCTGGGGAGAGCGTACGGATGGCTCTGCTCACCCGTCGTTCACCGAGTGCTGCCGTCTCGTGGCCACGACGCAGCGGTGGTTGGATGTCGTCATGCCCGAGACTCCCGGTGACGCCATGCCAGACGCGACCGCGCACGACGACGCGTCTGGTGGCGACACGGCCGATTCCCCGCACGGCGATGCCGGGGTCGCTGACGCGCGCACCGCCGTCGTGGGACCTGATGGTCAGCCAGTGGTCGTCGTGGCAGTGGAGCCCGACCGGGGCCAGTCCGAGGGCTCGGTCGCCGATCTGGTCGAGCAGCCCGCCAAGGTCATGCGGATCGGCAGCATGATCAAGCAGCTCCTCGACGAAGTGCGGACCGCTCCGCTCGACGACGCGTCGCGCGCGCGGCTGCTCGAGATCCACCGCCGTTCGATCAAGGAGCTCGAGGACGGTCTCGCTCCGGAGCTCGTCGACGAGCTCGAACGCCTGTCTCTCCCCTTCACCGACGACCACGTGCCGAGCGACGCCGAGCTGCGGATCGCCCAGGCCCAGCTCGTCGGGTGGCTCGAGGGCCTCTTCCACGGCATCCAGGCCGCACTCTTCGCCCAGCAGGTGGCGGCCCAGGCGCAGCTCGAGCAGGCACATCGGCGCGCCCTCGGCCCCGGTGCCGGCGCCGAGCCGGGCCAGGTCCTCGCACCACAGCAGGACGGCAACGGCCTCTATCTCTGAACCCGCCCAGCCACCCCTGATACCGCCGAGTCGGCTCGGAACGGCTGGGCGCCATAGGGTTGGCCTGTGATCGATCTCAAGGTTGTCCGTGAGGACCCCGACCGTGTTCGTGCGTCTCAGCGAGCCCGCGGTGAGGACGAGTCCGTCGTCGACCGGCTCGTCGCAGCCGACGAGACCCGCCGCGCCGCGGAGGTCTCCTACGGAGCACTGCGCAACGAGCAGAAGGAGCTCGGCAAGCGCATCGGACCGCTCCAGGGCGCCCTGAAGGAGGCCACCGTCGACGAGCGGTCGACGGTTCAGGCTGACGTCGACGCCCTCATGGGCACCGCTGCCGATCTCGCCGATCGTGTCAAGGCCGCCGAGGCCACCCGTGATGGGGCAGACGTCGAGACGCAGTTGCTCCTCGGTCAGCTCTCCAACCTCATCGACCCGGCCGCGCCCGTCGGTGGCGAAGCCGACTTCACCGTCCTCGAGCACGTCGGGACCCCGCGCGACTTCGCCGCCGAGGGGTTCACGTCGCGCGACCACGTCGACCTCGGCGAGATCCTCGGCGCGATCGACATCGAGCGCGGTGCCAAGGTGTCCGGGTCGCGCTTCTACTACCTCACCGGCGTCGGTGCGCTGCTCGAGCTCGCGCTCATCAACCACGCGGTCGCCCTCGCGACGGGCAACGGCTTCATCCCGATGATCCCGCCGGCGCTCGTCAACCCGCCCGCCATGGAGGGCACCGGATTCCTCGGCCAGGCCGCGGAGAACGTCTATCGCCTCGAGGCTGACGACATGTACCTCGTGGGCACGGCCGAGGTGCCGCTGGCGGCCTACCACTCCGAGGAGATCCTCGATGCCGCGAGCCTGCCGCGTCGCTATGTCGGCTGGTCGCCGAGCTATCGACGTGAAGCCGGCTCCGGTGGTCGGGACACCCGTGGCATCTGGCGCGTGCACTGGTTCGACAAGGTCGAGATGTTCTCCTACTGCAACCCGGCAGACGCCGTGAACGAGCATGCCCGGCTGCTGGGGTTCGAGCGCGAGTTCCTCGACAGCCTCGAGCTGCCGTATCGCGTGATCGACGTTGCCTCAGGCGATCTCGGCGCATCGGCCGCACGCAAGTTCGACATCGAGGCGTGGATCCCGTCCTACGGCGACTATCGCGAGGTCACGTCGACCTCTAACTGCACGGAGTTCCAGGCCCGACGCCTGCGCGTACGGATGCGTGACGCAGATGGCGTGCGACCGTTGGCCACCCTGAACGGCACCCTGGTCGCCATCACCCGGATCATCGTGGCGCTGCTGGAGAATCACCAGCAGGCCGACGGCTCGGTGCATGTCCCGGTCGCGCTGCGCCCCTACCTCGGCGGTCGCGAGCTGCTCACCCCGCTCTAAGGCGCGGCAGCGGCGGGGTGGCACGATCCGCCGCAGCAAACTCGGCCGCGGGTGTCGCGCACGGTGGAGGTCCGCGCCCTGTGCCGGGGCGAGAGCAGGAGAGAGCGGTCAGGACGACGTGTGGAAGACGCGCTGCGCGACCGCTGCGATGACTGCCGCAGGCTGGTCGTCGAGAGGAGCTCCGGGGAGTACGGAGTGGTCTACCGAGACCGGCTGACGCTGTCCGGGCAGCACGTCGTCGACAGACACCCAGACGTGACGGGAGGCCTTGCGTCGGCGACGTTCGTCAGCGTGGTCCAGCAGGCGCTCGTGCAGGTCGCGTGCGAAGCGGCGGACGAGCCCGAAGAGGACGACGAGCCAGATGAGGACCGGGACGCCGACCAGCATGCCGAGAAGCAGGCCGGACAACATCTTCATGACCATCTCGCTGCCGGTCATCTCGATCACCTCCCGTGGAGTCCGCCTGTCTGCTCGACTCGCGAAAGCCTTCCGGACTCGTCGTGGTGGGGGCTGCGAACGCCGTCACCTCGGAACCTACGCCGATGCGACTCTCGATGCACGACCCCGGTGGACAATCGTGAGTGCGCCCTGAGGTGGCGCACGCGACGATGAGGTCATGACCGACGATGTTGCGACGTCCTCCCTGCCCGATGTCATCTCCGGGCCGAGTCTCGACCTCGTCCTGGTGTCGGTGGGGCAGCTGCTCGCGCGCGACGCCAGTGACGGGCCGATCCCCCTGGGCTACGCCGATCCGCACGATGTCCTCGGGCCCGACGACTCACCGCTGCACTTCCGTGTCGCGCAGGTCATCGAGGACGCTCGCGTCAACCCGTGGCTCATCCGCATCGCGGTCCTGCGCCAGAGCGGTGAGATCGTGGGGCTCATCAACTTCCACGCTCCGCCCGATGAGCGTGGCATGGTCGAGATCGGCTACCGCGTGCACCCCAACCATCGCCAGCGCGGCTATGCGCGCGAGATGGCGACGACGATGTGGACCCATGTCGCGGCTCGCCCCGACGTCGAGTGGTTGCGCGCGACCGTGTCGCCCGGCAACGCCGCATCGATCGCGCTCATCGAGGGCGCCGGGCTCGTGCACGTCGGCGAGCAGGACGATCCGGAGGACGGCCTCGAGCTCATCTACGAGATCGCGGCAGCCGACTACGCAGGTTGAGCCTTCGCCTCTCGCACGCCCCCGACCATCCCTGAGCTGGCGAGGGCCGGCGGAGACGCGCGTCAGCCGTCACCCTCAGAGGGTCCGCAGCCAGGCGTCTGCGGCGTCGGCCTGACGGATGAGCGACGCCGCGTGCTTGCGTACGACGTCGGCGATGCCGTCGCCCACCGGGATGCGGAACGGCGCGTCGGCTCGCGTGACGGCGCCGACGATGGCGTCGATGCACTGCTGCGGATCGGCGCTCGACTCCGCGTGCCACGCGAGCCACTGGTCGATGACCTTCCAGTGCTCGGCATACGGGCCGTCGGAGCCTCTCGCGGCGGCCTGCGGCGATGCGCCCGAGATCGGGGTACGGAACGGCCCCGGCTCGATGAGCACGACGCGCACGCCGAACGGCCGGACCTCCTGGCGCAGCGCCTCGCTCGCCCCCTCGAGCCCGAACTTCGAGGCGTTGTAGGGACCCATGAGCGGGTCGCCCGCCTGACCCGACACGCTCGAGATGTTGACCACGACGCCCTTCGCGGCGCGCAGCGCCGGCAGACATGCTCCGGTCACGGCCATCGCCCCGACGAGGTTGACGCCGAGCTGGCGCCGCAGCTCCGTCGCCGTGATCTCCTCCCACGGACCGCTCATCGCGACACCCGCGTTGTTGACAAGCGCGTCGAGACGCTCGCCTCGCTCGTGGACCAGGGCACCGAGACGCGCGACGTCGACATCATCGGTGACGTCTGCGACGACCGTCTCGAAGTCCAGGCCATCGCCCTGACCGGCGGCGAGCACCGTGCCCACCACGTCCCAGCCGACGGCCGTGAGCCGCTCAGCCGCACCACGACCGAGTCCGGACGACGTACCCGTGATCAGAGCGAAAGGCATGTGCCGAGGCTAACCAGGTCCGGGGAGCGGCAGGGTGCGGACCGGTGGCGCGGTGGCGCGCCCTCTGGGACGCTGCCGGAGTGATCATGGACCCGCACCCGTCGACCGCCTCGCTCGCTGCCGCGACGGCCGTGGAGATCGCGGCTGACCTTGCCGCGGGACGCACCACGTCGGTCGCGGTCACGCAGGCACTGCTCGAGCGCATCGCAGCGGTCGACCACTCCGGTCCGGAGCTGCGTTCGGTGCTCGCCCTCAACCCTGCCGCGCTCGACGACGCCGAGGCGCTCGATGCCGAGCGCGCCGCGGGACACCTCCGAGGGCCGCTGCACGGCGTGCCCGTGCTGGTGAAGGACAACATCGAGGTGCTGGGACTCCCGGCCAGTGCCGGGTCGTTGGCGCTGGCCGGGCGGGAGGTCGTACGCGACGCACCCCTCGTCACCGCGATGCGCGACGCCGGGCTCGTCGTCCTCGGCGCCACCAACCTCTCCGAGTGGGCCAACATGCGCTCGCCCCACTCGACGAGCGGCTGGTCGGCGGTCGGCGGGCTGACTGGCAACCCGTGGAAGCTCGACCGCAGCGCCGGTGGCTCGTCGTCGGGGTCGGGTGCCGCGATCGCCGCCGGGCTGGCACCGCTCGCGATCGGTACGGAGACCGATGGCTCCATCACCTGCCCGAGCTCGCTCAACGGCTGCGTCGGGCTCAAGCCGACCGTGGGCGTGGTCTCGACCGTGGGAGTCGTGCCGCTGTCCGGCAGCCAGGACTCGCCTGGTCCCATGGCCCGCAGCGTGCACGACGCTGCGCTGCTGCTCTCGGCACTGACCGGTGAGCCGTCCTACTCCGACGCCCCCGGCACACTGACGCCCGGCGACCTGCGGCTCGGCGTCGCGGCCGGCTGGCTGTCGAACCACCCCGGCACCGACGCGCTCTTCGCCGAGGTCCTGCGCGTCCTCGAGGGCGCGGGAGCGATGCTCTCGCCAGCCGACGTCTCACCCGTCGCCGGCACCGGCGCGGCCGAGCTGACCGTGCTGGTGTGCGAGCTGCAGGAGGATCTCGGCGCCTACCTCGCCGCTCGAGGAGGCGAGGGCCCGGGCTCGATCGGCGAGCTGGTCGCGTTCAACGCCAAGCACTCTGAGGTCGAGCTCGCGCACTTCGGCCAGGAGTTCCTCGAGATGGCCGCGAGCTCGGAGGGGCGGGCGGATCCGGCGTACGCCGAGGCACGTGCCCGCTGCCTGCAGTGGGCACTCGAGGAGACGCTCGAGCCGAGCTTCGAGGGTGCGGAGGCGCCGGAGTTCCTGGTGGCACCGGCGTACGCGCCGGCGTGGAAGAGCGACCTGCGCGGCGGCGACCATTTCCTCGGCGGGGGCCTGGCGAGTGCCGCGCCCTCGATCGCCGGGTGGCCGGTGCTGTGCCTGCCGATGGGTCTGGTCGAAGGTCTCCCGGTCGGGCTCGTGCTCGTCGGTCGGCCGCACTCCGAGGCTCGGCTGCTCGCAGCCGGCCACGCGTTGGAGGCGCTGCTCGACCTGCGTGGGTCGCTGCACCCGACGTGGCTCCCGCCGTCACGGGGCTGACCGCCGTGCCTCTGGGCTGCGAGCGAGGGTTATCCCCAGAGTTGCGGCCACGACGTGCCCTTGAGAGGCAGTTGTTGACCTTGAGGGTCAAGAAGTTGCCTCGGGCCTGCGGCGGCGGGTGATGGTGGGGGTGCCGGGGTGGTCGGGGGCGGACGTGGGGGTGGGTGAGGATGGGGGGGTGACTACCGAGGCGTGGCTGGCGCTGGCTGATGGCGTCGGGTTGGTGGCGACGGACCTCGACGGCACGTTGCTGCGCCCCGACGGCTCGGTGTCGGCCTTCACGGTCGCGACGTTCGCCCGGGCCCGCGAGGCCGGGTTGCCGGTGGTGTTCGTGACGGGTCGGCCGCCGCGCTGGCTGCCGATCGTCGCCGAGGCCACCGGTCACACCGGAGTGGCGATCGGAGCCAACGGCGGGGTCCTCGTCGATCTCGCGTCGGGGCTGATCCTGCGCGCGCACGCGCTGGAGCCGTCAGCCATCGACGAGGTCGTGACGACGCTGCGCGCCGAGGTCCCCGGCATCGGGTTCGCCGCCGAGTGGATCGATGCGGTGCCGGACGACACCGCCCGCGACACCGACTTCGCCCATGAGCACGCGTTCGTCCCGCGCTACGCCGTCGGGACCCCGCAGACAGCCGCCGACATCCGCGACATCGTCGAGGGCCACCAGGTCGTCAAGCTGCTGGCCCGTGTCACGGGGAGCGGTCACGACGCCGACAGCTTCCTCGAGCACGCGCTCGAGCACGTCGAGCACCTCGTCACGGTCACGCACTCCAACGCCGACGACGTTCTCCTCGAGATGAGCGCCTACGGCGTCAGCAAGGGCTCCACGCTCGCCGAGCACGCGGAGTCGCTCGGCCTCACCGCCGCCGCCGTCGCAGCGGCCGGCGACATGCCCAACGACATCCCGATGCTCACCTGGGCGCGGGTCGGACTCGGCGTCGAGGGCGGTCACGCGCGTGTGCTCGAGGTGGCCGACGCAGTGCTCCCCGGCCCGTCCCACGACGGCGTGGCCCGCTTCGTCGCCGCCGTCCTCGGGGCCGAATAGCGCCTCGAGAGTCGTCGCCAGATCACGTGCGTCTGACCCCGTTCGACATGGTGCCGGCGGGTTCCACCGGTGGTGCGGCTCCGGTGAGGAAACCCTGAGCGCCGTTCACAGGGAGACGTGAGCACCCTCACAAACAGGCACGAATCGTCCCCTCACCGGACATCCGGTGTGACCTCGAGGGGGGTGGGATGCCTACCTTCCTCCGTCGTTCGCTTCCGTACGGGTCCGCCGTGCACGAACGACGCGCTCAATCGTCGGGCACTCTCGCCTGACGAACCGGGGACCCATTCACGTGGGGCGAATCACCGCACTCGTGCGGCGTAGGGCACCTCTTAGCCCGAGCCCGTCAGCTCACCCGGTCGGCGTCGAGAGGAGCCTTGTTTCGTGCTGTCCGCAACCCGTCGCCGAGTTATCCCGGCCTCGTTGCTCATGACCGGCGCTCTCAGCGTCGGACTCATGGGTGCCTCCGTCCCGGCTCAGGCCGCCACCACCACCACCACCGTGGCCTCCACGACCGTCGTCACGACGAGCGTGCCCACCGTCACCGTCGTCCCGACCGCGGCCCAGACTGCGGCCTCGGTCGCTGCCCGCAAGGCAGCAGCCCAGCGCGCTGCGATGCATCTCGCCGCCGTCCGCGCCCTGCGAGTGCGGGCCAGCGTCGTCCACATCGCGCGCACCAAGGTCGGCTCGCGCTATGTCGCAGGTCGCTCCGGCCCCACGAAGTTCGACTGCTCCGGCCTGGCGCTCTACGTCGTGAAGAAGGCGACCGGACGGTCGCTCCCGCACTACTCCAAGGCGCAGTTCCGGGCCACCAAGCGGGTCGCCAAGTCGGCGTTGCGTCCCGGTGACCTCGTGTTCTTCTTCCGCCACGGTGCGCACCACGTCGGCATCTACATCGGCGGTGGCCGCATGGTCAGCGCGACCAACCCGCGCCACGGCGTGAAGATCGACTCGGTCTTCTCCGGCTGGTACGGCTCGCGCTACAGCGGTGCGGGTCGTCTGATCTGACCCACCACCCGTTCGGTCCTGCCGCACGGGAACGACGTATGTCGAAGCCCGGTCCCCTCGCGGGGGCCGGGCTTCGTCGTTCCCGGACTTCCGGTCGCCGCACCGTGGCCGAGGTCACGGCTGCTCGGGTGTCGTCGGAATACCCCCTGGGGGTAGCGTCGTTGGCACCAGCGCAGGCGGAGGTCCGCGTGAAAGCGGGCGCACGTCCGTGTCAGGGAGGGGTCGGGATGAGTCACGGCTACAGCGCGGACAAGGACGCGGTCCTCGCGCGACTGAGGAAGGTCGAGGGCCAGGTACGAGGTATCGCGCGCATGGTCGAGGACGACACCTACTGCATCGACGTGCTCACCCAGGTGTCGGCGTCGAAGCGAGCGCTGGAGAACGTCGCGCTGCTCCTCCTCGACGACCACCTCGACCACTGCGTACGCGACGCCGCGCAGCGCGGCGGCACCGAGGCCGACGAGAAGCTCGCCGAAGCCTCCGCCGCCATCGCCCGCCTAGTCCGCTCCTAGACCCCTCGAGTAACTGCCCGAATCCCTTGCTCCAAGTCCCACAACCAAGGATTGCGGCAGTAACTCGAGGACCGGATCCACCACACATCGAGGAGAAGCGCTCATGAGCACCACCGTCTGGACCGTGCAGGGGATGACCTGTGCGCACTGCGTCGCCGCTGTCACCGAGGAGGTCTCGGGCATCCCGGGTGTCTCGGACGTCGACGTCGATCTCGAGTCCGGTCAGGTCACCGTCACCGCCGAGAGCGACCCTACGACCGCGGCGGTCGCCGCAGCGGTCGACGAGGCCGGCTACACCCTGGTCACCGCCTGACCCCCTACGCCGGACCGCACGGTCCACTCGTACACCGCACCGCACCGCACGGTCCATCCGCACTCTCGTGCACGCTGATCCAGGAGCTCCTCATGAAGACCTCGCTCACGCCAGTCGTCACCCCGATCGACCTTCAGGTCACCGGGATGACGTGCGCGTCCTGCGCGGCTCGCATCGAGAAGAAGCTCAACAAGGTGCCCGGCGTCGTCGCGACCGTCAACTACGCCACCGAGAACGCCCACGTCGAGCACCCGGCGGACGTGAGCCTCGACGACCTCGTCGCCGTCGTCGAGGCAGCGGGCTACGGCGTGCTGCCGCCCGACCAGGTGGCCGAGGACGACCCCGACCGGCTCGGCCGCCGGTGGCGGATCAGCGCGATCCTCACCGTGCCCGTGCTCCTCGTGTCGATGGTGCCCGCCCTGCAGTTCACCGGCTGGCAGTGGCTCGCGTTCCTGATGGCCTCGATCGTGGTGCTCTGGGGTGGGAAGCCCTTCCATCGCGCCGCGTGGGCCAACGCCCGGCACCGCACGACCACGATGGACACTCTCGTCTCGATCGGCGTGCTCGCGGCCTACCTCTGGTCGGCCGTCGCCGTGCTGTTCACGAGCGCCGGCGACCTCGGCATGACCATGACCGTGTCGTGGCTACCGATGCGCGACGAAGGTCTGCACGGCCACCCCGATCTCTATTTCGAGTCGGCCTCGGTGGTCATCACGTTCCTCCTGCTCGGGCGCTGGCTCGAGCAGCGCGCCAAGCGTAGTTCTGGCGAAGCACTGCGCACGCTCCTCGACCTTGCACCCGCGACGGCGTGGGTGCGGACCGCCGCGGGTGACACCGAGGTGCCGACCGCGCACGTCGTCGTGGGTGACCTCGTCGTTGTACGCCCCGGCGAGCGCATCGCTGCTGACGGCGAGGTCGTCGAGGGCGCATCGGCCGTCGACTCGAGCATGTTGACCGGCGAGTCTGTGCCGGTGGATGTCGTTGTGGGAGCTGAGGTCTCAGGCGGCACGGTCGTGCAGGACGGGCTCATCGTGATCCGTGCCACCCGGGTCGGGTCCGACACCGCGCTCGCGCGGATCGGCGCCCTCGTGTCGGCAGCGCAGAGCGGCAAGGCGCCGGTGCAGCGTCTCGCCGACCGTGTCGCGTCGGTGTTCGTGCCGGTCGTGCTCGTGATCGCTCTCCTCACCCTGCTCGGCTGGGGCCTGACGACCGGGTGGCAGCAGGGGTTCACCGCAGCCGTCGCCGTGCTCGTCATCGCCTGTCCGTGCGCACTCGGGCTCGCGACACCGACCGCATTGCTCGTCGGCACCGGTCGCGGCGCCTCGATGGGCATCCTCGTACGCGGCCCTGAGGTGCTCGAGTCGACCCGACGGGTCGACACCGTGATGCTCGACAAGACCGGCACGTTGACCACGGGTGTGATGACCGTGGTCCACCGTCGCGGTGACGACGATGCCGTGCTCCTCGCGGGTGCGCTGGAGTCAGGGTCCACGCACCCGATCGCGCACGCCGTGACGACCTATGCCGGTTCGCTGGGTTCTCTGGCGGTCGTGGAGATCCACGAGGCCGTCCGTGGTTCGGGCGTGCTCGGTCGCGTCGACGGGCACGGCGTACGCGTCGGACGCCCGGAGTGGCTCTCGCTCGACGACACGTGGCTGACCGACGTCGACCGGTGGCGTCACGATGGTCTCACCATCATCGCTGTCGAGGTCGACGGCATCATCCGCGCCCTCGTCGCCGTGGGCGACGAGGTGCGACCCACGACCCGGGTGGCGGTGTCCCGGCTGCGCGAGCTCGGGCTGGAGCCCGTCATGGTCACCGGTGACGCAGAACCGGTCGCGCGGGCCGTCGCCGATGCCGTCGGCATCGATCGCGTCATCGCCGATGCGCGACCCGAGCACAAGGTCGACGAGGTCGAACGCCTGCGCTCCGAAGGTCGCATCGTCGCCGTGGTCGGCGACGGGATCAACGACGCCGCCGCACTGGCCGCCGCGGACCTCGGAATCGCCATGGGCAGCGGCGCGGATGTCGCCATCGAGGTCGCCGACATCACCCTCCTGCGCGACGACCTGCGTGCGGCAGCCGACGCCGTGCGCCTCTCGCGCGCAACACTGCGCACGATCATGCAGAACCTCGGCTGGGCCTTCGGCTACAACATCGCCGCCATCCCGCTCGCCGCCGCCGGCCTGCTCACCCCGATGATCGCCGGCGTCGCGATGGCCGCCTCCAGCGTCTGCGTCGTCGCCAACTCCCTGCGCCTGCGCCGCTTCCACTAGAACCTCGCCGCTGACCTGGGTGTCCTGGGTGCTTCCCCGCTGCTGAGACCCCCACAGCACCCGGGTCGGCGTTGGTGGGGGGACGTGCTCCGGCGTCCGTGGCAGAGTCTGCGCATGGACTGGAAGCTCGAAGTCGTCGTCGTACCCGTATCGGACGTGGACCGCGCGAAGGAGTTCTACGCCGAGAAGCTCGGGTTCCCCCTCGACCACGACGTCGTCCGCGGCGACATGCGCATCGTGCAGGTGACGCCCCCCGGCTCCGGATGCTCGATCGTCTTCGGCGTCGGAGTGGCACCCGGGGAGCCCGGCACCTTCAAGGGCCTGCAGCTCGTCGTCACCGACATCGAGGCCGCGCACGCCCACCTGGTCGCCGGTGGTGTCGAGGTGTCGCCGGTGCGTCACATGGGCGAAGGCGGCTGGGAGGACGGCCCGGGCGGCGACTGGAACTCGTTCGTCTTCTTCGACGACCCCGACGGCAACTCCTGGACCGTCCAGCAGTCACCGGCCAAGGCCTGACCAGCTCCGCCGACGACCTCGAAACGACACCTCGTCCGTGATCGACCGCCTGCGGTCGTCTCCTCCGGCCGGAGCGCGGCGCCCGTCAGGTCGGTGACGACGCACCCTGCCGCCTCACACAGCGCGATGCCAGCCGCGAAGGCGGGCACCACGCATCCGCGCTGACGCCTCTGCGTCTATGCACACGAGAACGGTCGAGCTCGAGGGGGCCAGCGGGCTGTCGTCGTCAGGGTCCCGGCCGCCACTGCCGAGCGAGCGCTGCCACGCGGTCGACCCATCGGTCCAGAACAGCTCGTCGAGCGCCGGGTCGACCACGGCAGCGGTCGTCACGGCCTCGCCGACGACGCCATCGCCGGGTCGCAGCCGGGCCAGCTCGGCCCGGATGGCGTGCTCGGTGGCGACGTCTACGTCGGTGGCGAAGTCCTAGCCCTGTCCTGCGAGCCGCTGCGCGATCGCCTCGAGCGCCGACCGGTCCTCGACGTAGAGCACGAGGAGGTTGTCGTCGCTCGGCGCCGGCCCCGGGCTGCCTTCGCTGTGCGTCGTGAACTCCAGGTGCACTCCCTCACCGGGGAGCCCGACGAACGCACCGGAGTCGCCGGCGTGCGCCTCGAAGCTGCCGAGCCGCGGCAGCCCGAGTCCGTCGCAGTAGAACGCGACGACCTCGTCCAGACGGTCCGTCGGCCGGGCCCGGCGCACGGCCCGCACCGGGAGGTGCGAGGGCCGACCCGCCGAGGGAGCACCACCGGCGGTCCCGGCCTCAGCCCTGGCCGCGCACCGACGACAGCCAGGCCTGCGCCTCGGCATAGTCCGCGTCGGTCACGCCTCGGCGCACCCTCGGCGCCTTGCCGTCGTGACGCGGATAGGAGCCGAGGAAGCGTACGGTCGCACAGACTCGGTGCAAGCCCGCAAGTGCTTCTCCTACACGGGAATCCTCGACGTGGCCTTCGCAGTCCACGGAGAAGTAGTAGTCACCGAGCGCCTTGCGGGTCGGACGCGACTCGATGCGCGTGAGGTTTACTCCACGCACCGAGAACTCCGTGAGGATCTCGAGCAGCGCACCCGGGTGGTCCTCGCGCATGTAGAGGAACAGCGTCGTCTTGTCGGCACCGGTGCGGGCCGGCGGAGTCGAGGGACGGCCGACCAGGACGAAGCGGGTCCACGCCTCCTCGTTGTCGCCGATGCCGTCGACGAGCACGTCGAGGCCATACGCCGCACCCGCGGCAGATGACGCGATCGCGGCGTCGTAGGTCGTCTGCTCGGCGACGGACTGCGCCGCCACCGCGTTCGACGACTCGGGGATGACCTCGGCCTCGGGCAGCTGTTCGGCGAGCCAGGTGCGGCACTGCGCGTGCGCCACGTGGTGCGTCGCGACCCTTCGGATGTCGGACATCGCCGTGCCCGGGCGCACGAGGAGCGCGAAGCGCACAGCCAGCACCTGTTCATCGACGATGACCAGCGGCACTCCGCCGGAGAGCTCGTCGAGAGTGCCGGTGACCGCACCCTCGACCGAGTTCTCGATCGGGACGAGCGCATAGTCGACCTCGCCGGCGCGCGCGGCATCGAGCGCAGCAGACACGGTCGGGAACGGCTCGAGGCGCGCGCCGTCGCTGACGGGCATGGCGCGCAGGGCGGCGTCGGCGAAAGTCCCTCGCGGACCGAGGTAGGCGATCGACAGGTCGCTCACGCGGACGCTCCCCGCAGCGCGAAGGTGACGGCTTGCTGCTCCTCGGGCGACAGCGACGCCTCGCTGCTGCCGTTCTTGACGCCCTTGATGTAGGAGCGGGTCTCGGAGCGGCCGTGGATCGCGGTGAGCACGAGCCCGTCACCGCCGTCGTCGAGCATCGCCGCCGAGAACGACAGCCGCCCGCCCATGTCACCGAACGCGTCATAGCGCACGACGCTCACGTGGCGCAGCGCATCGGCGAGCTCGGCGCGGGTGCGCGCCAGGAGCGCGGCGAGGTCGTCGACCTCGATGCGCAGCCCGCGCACCTCCTCGGTCTTGCGGGCCACCGCCTCGACGAACGAGGGGGCGTCACCATCCGCCGCCAGCAGCGTCAGGTCGCGGCGGATGCGTCGCAGGTGGAGCAGCGCGACCACCCCGAGCACGACCGCCAGCAGGGCGACGAGGGAAGTGGCGACGACGAGCACGTCGCGGACGGTGGGGTCGAGGGACACGCGGCCCAGGTTAGTGCGGGTTAGTGTGCGAGTCGTGCGCGCATTGCCCGAGGGACTGGAGCCGTCATGACGACCTCGCTTCCCGTATCCGTCCTGTGCTTCGTCGTCGGCCTCGGGATCGTGCTGTCGGTCGGCTCCTCGATCCTGCGCACCCTCGTCGTCCCGCGAGGCGTGCGCAGCAAGCTCTCGGCCCTGGTGCTGCGGGTGACGCTGGCCCTGTTCCGCATGGTGGCGCGGCGCACGACCACCTATGAGGCACGCGACGCCGTGCTGGCCTACGCCGCACCCGTCTCCCTCATCGTGACGCTCATGAGCTGGCTCGCGCTGCTGTTCGTGGGCTTCGCGTTCCTGCTCTTCTCGCTCTCCCCGCTGGACTGGGCGGCGTCGTTCCGCGAGGCAGGGTCAAGCCTGTTCACACTCGGCTTCGCGAGCACCGACCGTGGCCAGCTCACCGTCGTGGACTTCATCGCGGCGGCGACCGGACCGGTCGTGGTCGGCCTGCTCGTCGGATATCTGCCCAGCATCTACGCGTCGTACAACCGCCGCGAGGTCGACGTCGCCCTCCTGCACTCGCGCGCCGGAGAACCCAACTGGGGGCCAGAGATCCTGGTTCGCCACGCGATCATCAACTCGACCGACGAGATGCTCACGCTCTTCCGCGGGTGGGAGCGCTGGGCCGCCGACATCGCGGAGAGCCACGTCAACTACCCCGTGCTCATCCATGTCAGGTCGGCGCAGCCGATGCGCAACTGGCTCATCGCCCTGCTCGCGGTGATGGACGCCGCGGCGTTCCAGATGTCGGTCAACCCCGGGGTGCCCCAGGGCACCGCGCGCGTCGCGATCCGTCAGGGGTTCGTGGCCGTGCGCGACATCGCCCGGGCCGAGGGAATCACCGTCGATGAGGACCCCGACCCCGACGCCGGGATCTCCCTGACCTTCGAGGAGTTCGAGCTTGCGTACGACGACGTCGCCAGCGCGGGCTACCCGATGGAGCGCAGCGCGGCGGCTGCGTGGCCGCACTTTCGCGGCTGGCGGGTCAACTACGAGCAGGCGGCTTACCACCTCGCCGAGGCGATCGATGCGCCGCCCGCAGCATGGAGCGGGCCACGCGCGGGCAATCTCGAGGTGATCCTGCCAGCGCGGCCGACCAACCGGATGCCGGGCGGGCGCTCGGGGCGGCCGGTGATCGGGGAATGATGGGCGGGTGAATCTCGCCCTCGACCTCGGTGTCCTGCTGGCGACGTTCGCGATCATCTTCCCGGCCGAGCTGCCAGACAAGTCCTTCATCGCCACCCTCGTCCTGGCGACGCGCTATCCCAGGCTGTGGGTCTGGCTCGGAGCCACTCTCGCCTTCGGCATCCAGATGGTCATCGCGGTCGCCGCCGGTCAGGTGCTCTCGCTGCTGCCGCGCACGCTCGTGCTCGGTGTCGCCGCCCTGCTGTTCGGTGCCGGTGCGCTCGTGCTCATCCGCGGTGGCCTGCGTGCCAAGCCCGACGAGGAGGCCGACGAGGCGGAGGAGGAAGCAGAGATCGCCGCGCGCGCAACTCCAGGAGAGCGCGGACTGGCTTCGTTCGCGACGACGTTCGCCGTCATCTTCACCGCCGAGTGGGGTGACCTCACGCAGCTCATCGCCGCCGGCCAGGCGGCGCGTACCGACTCCCCGCTCTCGGTGTTCCTGGGGTCCTGGGGCGCTCTCACCATGGTCGCTGGCCTCGGCGTGCTCGCGGGCTCGTGGCTGCAGAAGCGCGTGCCGCTGTGGCGCGTACGCCTCATCTCCGGAGCCCTGCTCGCCGTGCTGGCAGTGATCACCGTGGTGGAGCTCCTACGCGGAGCCTGACCATCCCGGCTCCGTACCGCGAGCGCCACAACTCGCGTGATCTTGGTCGTGTGGTCGT
>JANXWJ010000101.1 GCA_025351185.1 Candidatus Nanopelagicales bacterium | reverse complement strand
GGTCCCGGAAGCGCCCACCGCACCCAGGTCGGCGGTGGGGTCTACGACGTGAAGGTGAGGTCCTGCCAGAGACCGGCGTCGGCGGTGCCGGACCGGATCGTGATACGAGTCTGTGCCCCGAGCTCACAGCGCACGGATGCGAAGGTCTGCAGCGACGAGGCCGACCCGGCGCGCATGCAGACCGACGTGGACGGGTCCCGGAGCAGGGCGCCGACATCGGTCGACGAACCCTCGGCCCTGGGGTCTGATGTCACGACCGCCAGGCGGTCGTGCGAGCTCCAGAGCCGACCACCGTCGCTGAGCATCCGCTGCTTGTCGGGATCGACGTCGGTGCTCACCAGCGGATGGTTGGTGTGCGACAACGGTGTGCGCGATGTCGGATGACTCACGACTGCACCGCCGGCGGAGCACTCGAGGCCAGTGACTCCGCCCCGATCCGCGACGGCGTAGTGCTGGCCACTCGCATGTGTCACGCCCTCGAGCCGCGTCACCGCGTCGGCGGCCGAGTCGGCCGCGAGCGCTGCCCGCATGACTGCAGCGACCGGGAGCCCGGCGCGGTCGTGCCTCAGCATCAGCAGGGTGTTAACGCCGACGGCGAAGCCGGCGCTGCTCGCGCCGACGAGTCCGATCATCCCTGCCGAGGTCAGCACGAGCAGCTGTGGCCGCTCCGGCGGGCTCAGCCGTAGCACGACCTGCGAGCCGTCCATCCACGCCGGCAGGTCCATGTTCTGCGCGAGCAGCATCCCGTCACCGCTCGCGCGTGCGACGAGGCTGCAGCCAGGCTGGGCCGCAGACTCAGTGGGCAGGTCGTACCACCACTGCTCGTCCATGAGGTTGTAGGCCGCGACGAGGTCGACGGCGACGCCGGCGCCGACGGCGATGCCACGCACCTCGTCGAGCAGGTCGGGGGTCTCGCGCTCCATGGCCTCGAGCAACGACGTACGACCTAGGAACTCGGCGCAGTAGTGCTCGATGCTCGTCCCGCCGCCCAGGCTGGCCAGGGTGGCCTCGGTCCACCGGGCAATCGCACCCCGCACCTGGTCGCGCCGCCCCTCACCGTGCGCGACACCGCGCTCCGTGCCCGTGCCGGCGCAGTCGAGGACAGTAACACCGGGAGCGATCACCCCCGAACCATAGACGCCCCCCGGAGACCCCACCGCCGACCTGGGTGTCCTGGGTGTCCCAGTCCGCCGGAAGCCCCTCTAGCACCCAGGTCAGAGGGGTATACCGGCGGGCCGATGCCTCGCGCGGCAGGGTTACCGCGAGATGTGCACGCAGCAGGCGTGCTGCCACCGCCACCCGCCTCGCGCGCAGCATCTCGGCGCGACCCACACGCGTGCCCCCTCGCGTGATCTTGGTCGTGTGGTCGTTTTCAGGCCGGGGAAACAGCCACTGGACCAAGATCACGCGGGGCTGGGGCTGGGCTAGAGCTGGCCGACGTCCTGGAGGGTGAGGACACATTCGCCGGCCTTGTCGGAGGCGGCAAGGTCGATATCGGCGGTGAAGCCCCAGTCGTGGTCACCGGCAGGGTCATCGAGGATCTGGCGCACCTTCCAGTGCCCGGGCAGCTCCTCGACGATGAGGCGCGCAGGTCCGCGCGCGTCGGGGCCGGTGCCGATGTCGCGGTGCTCCTCGAAGTACGGGATCAACGCCTCGCGCCACTCGTCGGCGCCCCAGCCGTCGGCGGCGTCGAGGTCGCCGAGCGCGAGCCAGTCGCGACGCGCGGCGAGCTCGACGCGACGGAAGAGCGCATTGCGTACGAGCACGCGGAACGCCCTCGTGTTGGCGGTGACCCGCGGCGGCCCGCTGGGCATCGGCGCCGGTCCCGCGCCGCTCTCGTCCGTGCCCGCACGCAGCTGCTCCCACTCGTCGAGCAGGCTCGAGTCGACCTGGCGCACGAGCTCGCCGAGCCACTCGATGATGTCGTCGAGCTCCTCGGTGCGCGCCGCCTCGGGCACGGTCTGGCGCAGCGTGCGATAGGCGTCGGCGAGGTAGCGCAGCACGAGCCCCTCGGACCGCGCGAGGGAGTAGAAGCCGACGAACTCCACGAAGTTCATGGCGCGCTCGAACATGTCGCGCACCACCGACTTAGGCCGCAGCTCGTAGTCGGCGACCCACGGGTGGCCGCCCTTGTAGATCTCGTACGCCGCGTCGAGCAGCTCCGCGAGCGGCTTCGGGTGCGTGACGTCGGAGAGCAGCTCCATCCGCTCCTCGTACTCGATGCCCTCGGACTTCATCGTCGCGACGGCCTCACCGCGCGCCTTGAACGTCTGCGCCGACAGGATCTGGCGCGGGTCGTCGAGGATCGACTCGATCACCGAGACGACGTCGAGGGCGTATGTCGGTGACTCCATGTCGAGCAGCTCGAGAGCGCCGAGCGCGAGCGGCGAGAGCTGCTGGTTGAGCGCGAAGTTGGGCGGCAGGTCGACGGTGAGCCGGATCGTGCGCCCGTCAGGCTCGGGCTCCGCCAGGCGCTCGATGACCCCGCCGGCGAGCAGGGAGCGGTAGATCGCGATGGCGCGACGGACGTGCTGGCGCTGCGTGCGCTCGTCGTCGTGATTGTCGGTGAGCAGCTTGCGCATCGCTGCGACGGGGTCGCCGGGTCGCGCGATGACGTTGAGCACCGTCGAGTGCGTGACGCTGAACTGCGATGTCAGCGTCTCGGGCTCCGAGCCGACGAGCCGGTCGTACGTCGGCTCACCCCAGGACACGAATCCCTCGGCCGGCTTCTTGCGCACGACCTGGCGGCGCTTGCGCGGGTCGTCGCCCGCCTTCGCGAGCGCCTTCTCGTTGGCGATGACATGCTCAGGCGCTTGCACGACGACGCCACCCGCCTCGTCGAACCCGGCACGACCAGCACGACCGGCGATCTGGTGGAACTCGCGCACCTTGAGGTGCCGAGTGCGGACGCCGTCGTACTTGCTCAGCCCGGTGAACAGCACAGTGCGGATCGGGACGTTGATGCCGACCCCGAGGGTGTCCGTGCCGCAGATGACCTTGAGCAGTCCGGCCTGCGCCAGTGTCTCGACCAAGCGGCGGTACTTCGGCAGCATCCCTGCGTGGTGCACGCCGATCCCATGGCGCACAAGGCGAGACAGCGTACGCCCGAAGCCCGCCGTGAAGCGGAAGTCACCGATGAGCTCGGCGATCTTGTCCTTCTCCGCGCGGGTGCAGACGTTGATGCTCATGAGCGCCTGGGCGCGCTCGATCGCCGACTCCTGAGTGAAGTGCACGACGTAGATCGGCGCCTGGCCGCCGGCCAGCAGCTCCTCGATCGTCTCCTGCAACGGGGTGAGCACGTAGGAGTAGAAGAGCGGCACCGGCCGCTCGCTCGAGCTCACGAGCGCCGTCGGTCGATCGGTACGACGGGTGAGGTCGCCGGTGAAGAAGCTGACGTCGCCGAGGGTTGCCGAGAGCAGCAGGAACTGCGCCTGGGGCAGCTCGAGCAGCGGCACCTGCCAGGCCCAGCCGCGATCGGGTTCGGCGTAGAAGTGGAACTCGTCCATCACGACAAGACCGACGTCGGCTTCGCTGCCCGCGCGCAGCGCCATGTTGGCGAGCACCTCCGCCGTGCAGCAGATGATCGGTGCCTCGGGGTTGACGCTCGCGTCACCAGTGAGCATGCCAACGTTGTCCGCACCGAACGTCTCGCAGAGCGCAAAGAACTTCTCCGACACCAGCGCCTTGATCGGTGCGGTGTAGAAGCTGCGCCGCTTGCCCGACAGCGCGATGAAGTGCGCCGCAGTGGCCACGAGGCTCTTCCCCGACCCGGTGGGCGTGGCGAGGATGACGTTGGCACCGGTGATGAGCTCGAGCACGGCGTCCTGCTGCGCGGGGTACATCGACAGACCCTGACCCTGCGTCCACACCGTGAACGCCTCGTAGAGCGAGTCCTCGTCCGGTGGGTCGGGCATCAGCTCGGCAAGCGTGGGCGCAGTCATGACGCCTCCATCGTGCCCTGCACCCCCGTCG
>JANXWJ010000095.1 GCA_025351185.1 Candidatus Nanopelagicales bacterium | reverse complement strand
CACTCGACGATCGTGGTGAACCTGCTCGTGGGCTCCCTCGTCGGTGCCTGGTTGGGAGCGTCGTGGGCCACCCGCATGCGGGCCACGACGCTCTACCGCGTCCTCGCGATCCTGCTCGTCGCCATCGCGGTCGTGTTCGCTGCCGAGCACGTCGGCGCGTTGCCCACCCTCGCCCTGCCTCCGGTCGCTCAGGCCGTCGTGGGTGTCGCAGCAGGGTTCGGCATCGGAGTCGTCGCCGCGATCATGGGCGTCGCCGGGGGCGAGCTGCTCATCCCGACCATCGTCGTCCTCTACGCCGTGGACGTGAAGCTCGCGGGCAGCCTGTCCCTGCTGGTGTCCCTGCCGACGATGCTCGTCGCGTTCTTCCGGTACAGCCGTGACCAGGCGTTCACCGTGCTAGGGCAGCACCCCGGCTTCATCCTCACGATGGCCGCCGGGTCGATCGTGGGCACCTTCCTCGGAGCGCTGCTCCTCGGCGTCGTGTCAGAGGCCGTCCTGGTTCCACTGATCGTGGTGCTGCTGCTTCTCTCGGCGTCCAAGGTCTGGCGGCACGCGTAGCCGCCGAGGCCGCAACCTCGCTGGTGCGCACCCGTCAGGCGCTGGCAGCCTTCGCGATCGTGTAGTCCAAGCAGACCGCCAAGTCCTCCACATCAGCCGTTCACCGGGAGACGGCCGGAGACTCACCGTCACGTCGTCCTCACCAGCGTGGACCTCCATACTCTCAAGACGGTCACCCTGATCCGTGGGGCACGAGCACCGGCCCTCTCGGCATACCTGCATCGGGGCGAGCAGCGCCGGAGCACGCTCGCGCGTACCGAACACCCGCATCTCGACCGAATCGTCGTTCTCGGTCACCTCGTAGCGGATGCCAACCTCCTGAGTGCCCCACAGATCATCCCCCGACAAGTATCTCGACGCCTGATGGGGAACAGCCGCGTGGTGGCTGGCTCTGGGCAAGCAGCCCGATATTGATGCATAGGGCTGTCACCCGACTCGCGGAACTCTGTGCCGTACCGAACCGACACGACAGGCGTGACAAGACGTCGGGCCGGTGCTCGCCGCCGTCATGCATCGCACGTTCCGTAGATCTTGGATCGCCGCGTGCTGCTGACGACGAGGAAAGCGTTCCGTGTCGGCGCACCGCCGGGCGGACCCGGGTCAGACTTCGGGGACGGGTGTCGCAGTCATTGCGGCGCTGAGGGCGTCGGTGAGGGCGTGGTCGCGTTCGGCTCGGGCGTGGAGGCAGATCATCGCGGCGGTGAGCGCCACGAGTCGTTTGCGTGATGGAGCGGCGATCGAGCTCGGGCTCCGCTCGTTCCTCGACGCCGCAGGCTTCACCGCCTTCACGACCCAACTTCGAGGACCTCGGAGCGCTGACGCAGCTGCCCGGGCTCGCCGTGCAACGGCTCATGGCCGAGGGCTAGGACTTCCGGTCCGAGGGCGACTGGAAGACCTCCATCCTGGTGCGCGTCGCCAGCGTGACGGGTGCCGGCCTGCCTGGCGGAGCGGGCCTCATGGACGACTACACCTCGCCGGCGCAGCCCACCAGACCGTCCTGGCGACGGCGGTCGGCATCGACGTGTGGCAGGACTTCGCCGAGATCGTCCGCACCGAGCTCGTCGTGATCGACGACACCACCACGGTGCGCCGCTTTCACCACGAGCTGCGGTGCAACCAGGCCTACTGTCGCCTCGCCGAGGGGATCTGCTCGCCCGGCCCGGCGTTCCCCGGACGACACCGGTCTTCCACGTGCTCGCCCGGGCCAGCTCTCCAGGGGGTCATAGCGGGGCGCTCCCGCACGTGGTGGTGCCGGCTCGGCGAAGCGCCCCTGCGATCTTGCTGGACCGCCTGGCGTCCTGGCTGGCGAAGATGTCGCCAAGCACCGGGTGGCTGGCCTGTCCCGACCGGCTCACGTGGGGTCTGAACCTGTCGGGAGGTAGCCGATCCACTGTCGTCGAGCGTCCGCGGGAGACGGAGTGCCCCTTCACCCTCTGCGCGTGTCCGTCGCACCAGCGTCGGCGTTCGTCAGCCACCCATGCTGGGGGTCAAGGCGCAGGACGTGGCCACTGTCGGGGTCCACGGCCTGGAGCGCGATCCATCCGCCGAGGACGAGCCTGGCCACCTGCGGCAGTCGGGTCAGGATGTCGTCGAGGACCTCGGTCCGTGCGCAGATGACCACGAGGAGGCGGACGGGGTCGTGGAACGGCAGCTCGGTCCAGTGTCCTTGGATCGGCGCCGAGGCCGACACGGCCTGCCAGGGTAGGCCGATGCGCAAGTCTCCCCGGACTCCGGTGAGCACCCCGGACAGTGCGTGCTCCGCGCCGTCTGCGCCGACCACGACGTTGTGGGTGGTCTTGTCGCCGGCACCGAACCGGTCGGGGTCGATGGTGGAGCACCAGTACTGCATGTTGATCCACTGTCCGACGACGAGGGGCCCGGCCATGAGGGACTCGAGAAGCGTGCCGTCGAGGTCGATGTCGGGTCGGTAGGACTGCAGGAAGACGCGGCCGCCGAGATCGACGCCCGTGGTGAGCGAACGTGGTCCGATCACCATGGCGGCGTTGCCGGCGAGACCCCACTCGGGACGGACCTGAGCCCAGTCGGCCGCCCGCTGGTCGAGGTGGCGGCGCAGCCGCCCAATGCCGTTCGTCGTCGGCGCCTGCGGAAGGGTGTCACTCCGCTCCTGGGCGACAGCGTCCGTGGCGCGCGCGAGGTCGGCTACAAGTCGTGCCAGGAGTGGTGACGGTTCTCCGTCGACGTCGAGGAGGGTGACCCGGTCGCGCGTGGTGTCGTGCAGCGCGGCGACGAACACCGTGCCGGAGACATCGATGCCATGCGCGAGCAGCCCTTCGACAACTCGAGCATCGGAGAGCACCTGCACCATCGCGCGTGCACTGACGTCGCCGGCCTGGCCGCCGCAGGCGCCGCAGTCGTAGGCCGCGAGGTGGGGGTTGTTCGTCGCCGCGCCACCGTGCCCGCAGAGCACCACCACCGGTGCGAGGTCCACGAGGCCCGTGCTGCGCAGGAACCCCGCGGCGAGATCCACGAGCTCGTCCGTGTCGAATCCGACGCCGGCGGCAGCATCTTCGCTCGACGTGGCGAGCCGACCACGGGTGGGGGCGCCGGCCGCAGCGTGCACGCCGAGCGACGTGCGGGACCACCAACGCGGTGCCGCTGTGCGCAGGGCCGCGAGCGGGCCGAGGATCCATCCTGAGGCTTCCGCCAGCGCGTACGGGGTGAAGGGACGAGCCTCCACCTCGTGCACGGCGTCACCGCTCTCGGCTGTCGACCACGTCCAGCCAGAGGTGCGCGCTACCTCGGTGACGGTACGCACCGGCCGGATCAGGACCGGGCACCGCTCGGTCACTGCACCGGACGGTGACACGTGGCGGAGCGGGAGCCCAAAGAACCCGGCGGCGCCATAGGTCTCCCACGGTCCGACCTCCTCAAGCCGACGCCGAAGTCGTTCTGAGCGCACGTCTATGCACGTCACGATCTGCGCGTCGGGCCCGCCGGGGGCGTGCCACGACGGGGAGATCATCCCGACCTCGGCGAGATCTGCTGCGCGAGTGGCGATCCCAGCCACGATAGGTCGGCGGACGGTCAACTCCCACGCATCGAGACGGAGACGCTCCAGCCCTGCCTGGCGCACCTCATCGACCACCTCGGCGATCTCGGCGGCTGCGATCGACGAGTCGAGGCCGAATCCGGTCGAGATCGCATCAGCGACGTCGGCCGCGGGAGCCTCGACCCTCTGTCCTCGGGGCGAGCGCGCCCGCAGCAGCTGGTCGAAGAGGTGGAGGACGAGGAGATCGGAGTAGGCCGCCACCCGCTGGCCGTCCGGGTCCGTCGCGGACACTCCGGGCACTGGCGCCCCCTGACGCAGGCGCCACGCGAGGTGGGCTGCCCAACCTGCACTGGAGGTGAGCAGCTGCCCGACCACACGGACACGGTCGGCCGCCGGTACGTCGAGCAGGCGCAGCAGGACAGCCACGGCATGGTCGGGCTCGGCGGGCAGAGCGAGGGCCAGCTCACGGGCACCGCGGACCCGCAGCACCCTGTCGAGACCGCGATGCGCGCGCACCGACGCCCACACCCCGTCCGGCGGTGGCGGCCATGCGGTCGCGGCGTACGCGCGGCCATGCACCAGGTCGACGTACGCGGACCGTGCCGGATGCACCGCGCCTGAGGCGCCCGCGTCGTGGAGCAGCACCTCTCGTGCGATGTCGAGCCGCGGCACCCCGGCGACGAGGACGTCTGCTCCCTCGAGGCCTTCGCGGATGACGCGCGCGATCGCCTGCTCGTCGATCCGGCCTGCCGCGAACGCAAGGCGGGTCAGGTCGGCACCAGGGCCGCTTGCGCTCCCCCACCATCGTGACGCCACCTCCAGGGCGTCGTGAAAGTCCAGGGATTCCAACGACGCCAGGGGGTTCGAGGCCACGAAGGACTCCAGAGGCCACAGCGGGGCGACCGCGTCCGCAGCAACGAGGAGGACGGCGCGGGCCCGCCCCAACTCTGCGTCAGCTGGTCGTACCTCGGCAGAGGCGAGGAGGCCGGCGTCGACCACAGCCCATGTGCGCAGCAGGTCCCGGAGCGCTGTCGGCGGTAGAGAGCTGAGCGCTGCGGCGTCAACGACTCGGCGAGCTCGCCCCGCTCGTGCCTGCCCGTCGAGCCACCAGAACGCGGCACCGCCAAGGACGGCCACCGTGACGAGACCGGCCACGACCCACGCACCCGGCTCCCCCCAGCTGGGGGTCGCGGGCGTGAGCACCGCGTCTGTCGCGGTCGTGAGCAACCTCAGGCCGAGCACATACGCCACCACAGCGACCACGCTGGACGCCACCGCTACCGCGTGCGCCCGCGTGCCCAGCCGCCATCCGCCCCACAGCGCAGCGGCCAGCGACACAGCAGCGAGCAGGACGGGCAACGCTGCCGCGGGACCCTGGACCAGCGGGGGCCCCCACGGCCCCGGCACCGCGCTCGCGACCAAGACGACGACGACGGCCGCGAGGGACACGCGCACGACGCGCAGCGCACCGCCCGGACGGGGGTGCCCGACCCCGCGTCGCGCTCTCTCGACCGCGCCGCCCGCACCCAGGAACAGCGACGCCTTCCACAACCCGTGGCCTACCAGGTGTGCCAGGACCGCCGCAGGCAGGCCCAGCGCGACCTGCATGCCGAGGTAGCCCATCTGCGCCGTCGTCGAGCCCGCCAACCGACCCTTCACGTCCGGACGGGTCCGCACCTGTGCCGTACCCAGCACGGCCGTCGCGACTGCCGCCACGAACAGCACCCCCCTGGCCGGCACCGAGGCAGCGAGCACCGGCCACAGCAGAAGGGAGAGGACACCGACCCCGTTGACCAGGCCGGCATGCAGCAGTGCACTCACTGGCGACGGAGCCTCCCCGGTCTCGGGCAGCCAGCTGTGCATCGGCACGAGCCCACTGCGTGCCATTCCGGCCACCACGACCAGGAGCGCAATCGCCGTGACCGCCCCGCCGGGAGCCGTGGCCACTGCAAGATCCAGCGACCCCAGCTCCACGGTGCCGAGCACAAGTCCGGACATGATCACTGCGGCCCACAGCGCGGCGTCGCTGACGACCAGGTGCCGCATCATGAGCCGGGATGACGTCCGCGACTGCGCGGTGCCGGCGTGACCCACGAGAGCCGCGACGGCGAGGCCACCGACCGTCCAGCCCAGAGCCAGCTGAACGAGGTTGGGCGCCACCACGGCCGAGGCCAGGCCGAGCACCGCTGTCACCTCGAGTACGGCAAACCGTCGCAACCGGCTCTGCCCCACCAGGTTGCGGGCGGCGTAGGTGCCCACCACCGCGCCGATGCCAGCCACCAGCACGAGCAGGAATGACGGGACTAGGCCGCCCACGATCCCGAACTCGGCGGGACCCAGTGCTCCGAGATCGGCGACCCCCATCGTGAGGTGGAAGCCCCGCATCGAGGCAGCGGGCAATGCAAGCAGAGCGCCGATCGCGAGCAGGATAAGGACGTTGCGGGCCACCCTCAGACTCAACATGCGATGCATAATACCTGAATCTTATTTCCTGTGTTTCGTTTCGGTCATGGGTGGGGCACCATGCTGTGGTGACCGACGACGACGGACCCATCACAGAGCCCCAGACCCGTTCGTGGACGCTGCTCACCAACCACGGGCGCGTTCTCCTACTCATCGCCTCCCACCCCGACGCGCGCCTCCGCGACTTGGCCGAACGGGCCGGGATCACCGAGCGGGCAGCCGGGTCGATCGTGGGGGACCTCGAGGAGGCCGGCTACGTCACTCGCAGCCGTACCGGACGTCGCAACAGCTACCAGGTCCACGCCGAACGACCATTCCGGCACCCAGCCGAGGCCGGCCACCCCATCGGTGAACTCATCGCCGTTTTTCGCTGACGTGACCAGAGGGGGCGGGAATCGAACTCGCGGACCGTCGGACATGCGGCGGAACCCGTCGGCTGCCAGCACAGCCCGTGGGAGCCGCCGGGAGACGGAGGAGACATCGGTAGCTGTCGAGTGGGCCTACGGACGTGGTACCCGGCGAGCGCGTTCTGATCATCGAGTTGGCTCTGCGCCGTCGACATCGAACAGGAGGAAGGGGCTCGCGATCTGAGGGGTCGCCGGGTCACCGCGCCCGCGACGGAGCCGGGCACCCGCCGGTGCGACCATCCACGGGGTGGCGACGCGGGGAACCAGCCGTCACGAACAGCGTTCGGCGCTCGATGCCCATCAGGTGCTGGGCGTCTGCTGCATCTCGGTGGGGAAATACCTCGTCAGCTGAGTCATCGACAGCACCGTGTCGACGGACGCGGAGCTGCGCCGCAGCCGAACCTTGCGGCCGGCCAGCTCGGCGGCCGCTCGGACCGACATCAGCCAACCCAGCCCGGCAGAGTCCAGGAACGTGACGGCATGGAGATCGAGCACGACGTCAAGGGCTGCGTCCGAGCGGTAGCTGGACAAGGTAGCCGCCAGCGCCGACCCCTCGACGGCTGCGAAATCGAGGTATCCGGCGATGGTGATCACAAAGCTCGCTGCCTCTCGCAAGGACGTGCAGGTGGTCGTCGAACCGCCCGGCACCATCGACGCGGGTGTCTTGTGTTTCATCGCAGGCTCCTGCGCTCAGGCGAGGCCACGACGGCTTCGCGCTGTTCGCAGTTACCCGCTCGCCGTCTCCCCAATCGTCATGGGCGCGGCGATTCGCGGCCAAGCACAGGGCTCACATCCCACCGAGCCGAACAGCGCCACACCGCCCGGGGTCGCGTCTGCGCAGACGTCAGCTCAAGGCGCTCCCATGGGCCACCCCGGCTCTCACAACGACCATCGTGGTTCTCGGTTCGCAGCAGGGCGAGATGCAGCGCCCGCGCGCCCAGGTGATGCAGCTGGTCGGCAAGCTCGCCTCCTGACCGTCACCGCCTGGTGTGCCGTCGGCACCGACAGCACCGCGGGTGGGCAGCGCGAGCCAGGTGCCACTCCCCACCGCTCCATGGTCGCTCGGCCGCTGATCGGCGAGCCCCTCGGCGCCGCCTGCCACAATGCGATCTCGCCCCAGCGTCTAGGCAAGCCCGTACGCGAGCCCAGGACGTCGTCTCTCACACGGGCTTGGAAGGCAGCTCGCGCAACAGCGCGTCCGCCTCCGCGAGCGTCTCCACGTGGGGCAGCAGTGCACCGAGGCGGGTGATGGCCAGCAGCTTGCGGATGATGTGGCCCGCGCCCACCAGGACGACCTGGCGATCGCCCGCTCCGCGGAGAACCGCTGCGCCAGCGAGCATGCCCAAGGCCGTCGAGTCGATGAACGGTACGGCGGACACGTCGACGATCAGGTGTTGGGCCACGTCCGCCTCGTCGAGCCGGCGTCGCAGCACCTCCGCCGTGGACAGGTCCTGGTCGCCACGGAGTTCGATCACCTGGTGTGCGCTCGCACGGCCCGGGCCAGGTGCGCTCACCACGAGGGCGGAGCGGCGCTCACGCCGACGCCTCGACCGGTTCGGTCCGTGCCGACACGTCGTCGCGGGCGGAAGAGGCGACGGAGTCGTCGTACTCGAACGGGTCCGTCCTGCGCAGGAAGGCGAGCAACGGACGCAGCAGCTGTGCCGGCTCGGTGTCCTGCGGATAGTGCCCCGCGTCGGCGATCTCGACGACGTGACGTGGTGGCAAGTTTCTCGCCAGCTCGTGGTGATGAGCCGGCGGAATGATCTTGTCGCCTGTTCCCCAGGCGAGGAGCACCGGCAGCCCTTCGAGCCGGCCCAGGAACGGAGCAGCTCGCAAGAGCTGCCCGTGCCTGTCCAGTCCCGCTCGTGCCGTGTGCAGGAACCCGTGGCGCCGTCGCGCGTCGGACATGCCGCTCAGGTCCTGGGACAGCGGACCTGCATCACCGGCCGACCCGACACCCACCACCGCGCCCACCACACGTAGCGCGGGACGGGTCAAGAACTCGGGCACATGACCCAGTCCCCAGAGCAAGGTCTCGGCGCCCGGAAGGACAGCGGCACGGAGCAGCGGCGTCACGTCGGCCCCGAATCCGGCGCTGCTGATCAGGCCCAACCGTTCGATCCGCTCAGGGAACTGGTAGGCGAACTGCACCGCGACGCGGCCGCCGAGGCTGTGCCCGATCAGCGACGCACGGGTGAGTCCGAGCGCAACCATGAGATCGCGGATCGTGGCGGCATGGGCGCCCGGTGAATAGCCGCCAGCCGACACCTCCGAGTCTCCGTGGCCCGGAAGGTCGATCGCGACGACCGTGTGATGCCGCGAGAGCGGGCCGATGAGATGGCGCCACGTGCTTCGGCTACCGCCGAGACCGTGGATCAGCACCACGGCGGGGCCGTCGCCGGCGACTGTGTAGGCGATCTCGCCCCCCGCCACTCGGATGCGTCCCTCTTCCGGCGCCGGGACCTGTCCGTGGGCTCGGGCCCGACCAGAACCGCGGGCGTCGCTGCGGACAGCCGCGGGCGTCGACGGGCTCCGGTCGAGGGTCGGGGCTGACCGTTGTGTCTGGGGCTCGCAAGGCTGGGACGTCACCTCCCATGCCTTCCCGGCTGATGAAGGTGCAAACCACCGCGCCGCTCTGCGGTGCAGCGCCAGGGATACGGCACGAGACGGCACAGCGCTGCGCTGCACTGCGCTCTGGATGCAGGTTCCGGCCGCTTCTCCATGCTGCGAACGTGACCGGCAGACACGCGCGACCGGCCCGACATGCGCGGTGTTCGGGTGGCAGATGACCCGACGTGTGTGGGCGCGGGTGAGCCGCCGACGGCATCAGCGCTGCCACCCGAGATAGACCACCGTCGCATCGTCGCGCAGGTCGCTCGAGGTGTGCTCGGCCGAGGTACGCGTGACCCGACGGACCACCTCGTGGGGGCTTGCACCGGCGCTGTGCTCCCGGGCGAACAGGTCGCCGAGCCGTGTCTCGCCGAAAGGCTCGCCGTCCGGCATGGTGCGGTCGGTGACCCCGTCGGTATAGAAGAGGAGGCCGTCGCCGGGCTGGAGACGGGCCTCGACGATGTCCCCGACGACCGGTCCGAGGTCTCCCAACCCGAGTGGAAGACCCGGCGTCACGGTCGGCTCGGTCAGGACGGCCCCGCCACGGGCCAAGATCGGCAACGGGTGTCCGCAGGTGATCCAGTGGAGCACTCCGGTGGCCGTCTCGAGCCGCCCGAGCACGGCCGTCCCGAACGCCGGGCGGCCGGGGAAGGCGCGAGCAGCGGCGTCCATCCGGGTGGCCAGACCAGCCAGGTCGTCGCCTGCGCGTCGCCCGTGACGGTAGGCGCCGATCATCAGGGCGGCGAGCACCGCACTGGTGAGGCCGTGTCCCACCGTGTCCAGCACGACGAAGTCGAGGTATCCGGCGTTGAAGGCGTAGTCGAAGCAGTCTCCGCCGACCTCGTACGCCGGTTGGAGGAGTCCAGCGATGGTCGCACCCGCAACCGTGAAGGACAGCGGCGGCAGCAACGACCACTGCATCTCCGCGGCGAGGTCCATGTCGTGGCGTCGACGCGTCAGATGGGGGAGGTCGGTGTAGAGCGCGCTCGCCACCAGCAGGGGGGCCGCCGTCAGGCCCAGCTCGGTGACGAGGACCTCGATCTCATCGTCCCACCGGGGCAGCTGCATGGCGAGCACACCGATCCGGTCGGACCGCTCGGTGACGGGCACCCAGACCGCCCATCCGTCGTCTCGCTCGACCGCCACGACGCTCGAGGAGGTGAAGGCCCGGCCCGCCATGGAGCCGTCGAGGGAGACCACCTCCGGCTCGGCACCGGAGTTCGCGACGCGTGGCATGGAGGTGAGCGCGACGTGCGCGTAGTCAATGAGCAGCAGTTCTACGTCGTGGCCGCCGATCCCTTCGACGGCCGCGGCGACAGTCTCGACGAAGGAGTCCGGGTTGGCCGTCTGGTTCGCGACCAGCAGCCTTGCCGACGGCCGATCTCGCCCACGTGCTGGCACGACGTCCCCTCATTTGCGGTCGGGCGACCGGGCCGAGGCCCGGGCGCGGTGGGCTCCATCAGGAGCTTCGGCGTGCGCCACCCGTGACCCTATGGACAGTAGTCGGCGGCGGCGGATCATGCGTCGCGCGCACCCGGACGGGGTTTACCCGCTGACACATCGGGAACCCTTCGACACCGGCCGCATCTGGCCAGGATGCCAAACATGCGGCGCGACGAGGGAGCAGCAGTGCAAGCGCAGGAGAGTACCGGCATGCAGGCTTCCGTCTCGACTCAGCCGTCCTCGTCAGGTTCGTCCCGCTGGAGGTGCCCGGCCGTCATCGTGAACCCCACGAAGGTCGACGATCTGGACTCCCACCGGGAGATGGTCGACGCGCTGTTCGACACGAACGGGCTCCCGTCTCCGCGCTGGTATCCGACCACGGCGGATGACCCCGGACACGGCCAGACGCAGCAGGCGCTCGACGACGGTGCCGACCTGATCATCGCCCACGGCGGTGACGACACGGTGCGGGCCTGCGCCGCGCGGGTCGCCGACAGCGACGCCGTCCTCGGACTTCTCCCCGCGGGCACCGGCAACCTGCTGGCTCGCAACCTCGGCCTGCCCCTCACCGTCCCCGAAGCCGTTGCCGTGCTGGCATCCCCGACCCTGCTCGATGTCGATGTCGTCGAGCTCGACGGCATCCCCTTCGTCGTGATGGCGGGCACCGGCATCGACGCGCTCATGTTCACCAAGACCAGCGAGGCGCTCAAGGGTCGGGTCGGCTGGCTGGCGTACGCCGCAGCGGGCGTCGGAGCCCTGCGTCAGGCCCGGCCGCACCGCGTCGAGGTCACGATCGACGGCAGCACGCACCGCATGCGCGCCGTCGGAGTCGTCGTGGGCAACGTGGGCACCCTCACCGCCGGGCTTCAGCTGCTGCCCGACGCGGACGCCGACGACGGGCAGGTCCACGTCGCGGTCCTCACCGCCAACACCATCCCCGAGTGGGTCGGTCTCGGGGCGCAGCTGCTCTCCCGGAGGACGCCACGACCCCAGCACATGCGCGTCCTGCGCGGGACAACCGTGGACATCGCGTGGTCGCGCGAGCTGCCCGCCGAGATCGACGGTGACCTCGTCGAGGCTCGACGCCGCCTCGCGTTCCGCACCCGGCCCGGCGCGCTCACCGTGTGCACCCCGTAGCGGGTCGCCGACGGGAGGTCGATCGCCCCTACGTCATACGCAAGAAGAGGTTCGCGGCGAGGCGCACAAGATCCAGCGGCGACATGGACCGATCCTCTTTCAGCTACGCCGTTGCGCCCTGATGCTGGGCGACACCGGTGAGTCCGGTGCGCGACGCACTCGAGCTCCTGCCACTGGTTCTGCCTCGAGGCTCATGGTCGTGTCCGTCCCTCTGCTTCCTCGACACCGGGGATCCTGGCGCGCAACCGGTGGACGACACGTACGACCACCGTCGCAGTGCGGACACCACTGACAACGTCGCGAGGCGGGTGCGGCTTTCCACAGTGCCGCCGACAGTGCCTTCGCCCCTGAGCATGTGTGAGCAGCGGGCTGCGCGCCCGCTCCAGGCCCGCCGCGCAGAATGGGTGCAGGCGACGTCGAGCCAAGGGCCACCGCGTAGCTTCACAGGTGGAGAACACCAGCGTGGCGTCCCCAGCTCCGCCGCCGGCGTCAGCATGCGCGGGTTCCCGTTCGTGCAGCCTTCGACCTCCCGACGCGAGGAGGACCTATGTGCTGGCACTGCGACCATCCCACGAACGACCCGGACGACTACCTCACCGATATGCGCAACCTCATGAATGCCTACGGCTGGGCCATCCAGTACGTCGACGATCGCTCACCCCGCTCCCCCTGGGCCTACACCGTCGGGTTGTCCCAGTGCGGGCTCCCGGAGCTCGTCGTCACTGGCCTTCCGATCAGGTTGGCGATGCAGTACCTCAACGACGAGGCCTCCCGCCTCATGCATGCCGAACCCCCGTCGCCGGGTGAGACGACGCAGCCCATCGGCGCACCCCGCTTCGAGATCGTTGAGGTTTCACAGCCTGCCGTGCATCTGCCGATCGCCGTCAGGATCGGTGGACCTGATGTCCGCGCGATCCAGATGGTGTGGTGCGACGACCGTGGGAAGTGGCCGTGGGACAGCGGCTTCCGTTCCGGCCGCTGGAGTCAGGTGGTACTCGGCGAGCGTTCGCGCCCATCCGACGTGGCCTGCTGACGATAGCGCCGCGACAGGTGCCGCCCCGAGGCATCCCGTGTTGTGGCTCCCCAGTCGCGGTGGGCATCTCGCTGGGCGTGGCTCACCAGCTCGTGAACGACACCGAGCCCACGGTGTGGGCGTCGACGCTGCTACCCGTCGATGCGGTGAACCCGGCCCGGACCAAGGCCGGCAGCGTCACCCGCGGCGACAGACAGGGCAACCCGTCGACCCAGACGTAGAGGCGGCCACCCACATACGCGACATCGATGAGGTGTGAGCCGGTGGTGAGGTGCCGACCTGCAGGCGACGTGGCGACGTAGGACAACAGGTCGGAGGGGCCACGTGTCCCGGTCGTCACTCCGACGAAGTCGCGACCCGGGTCGCCAGCGTTGGCGAAAGTGTCCGACACGACGGCGACCCCGCCGAGACCGGACCAGCCGACCCCACCTCCGGCTGCACCGACGGAGCTCGCAGGCACCGACGACGGCACGAGGGCCAGAGCCATGCCATCGGCACCCGCGCCCGAGGAGATGGTCGCGACGTAGCGCAGGCGCAGCCCCGACGACGCATAGACCGCGTTGCTGAGCACGGTGCCCCGCTGCCCCTTCGCCGCCGCGGTGAGCCGCACGGCACCAGCGACCGCGACAGCGGAGCCGTTGCGGGTCCATGCGCTGCCGGCCACCGCACTGCCGGTCGTCGTACGCACCGCTCGGACGCTCACGCGCGCGACCCGGTGCGCGTCGGTCTTCGTCCCCGTCGAGGCGGAGAACGACAGACAAGCGACGGGTGGGACGGGGACCACGACGTCGAGGACGAGTCGGCCGTCGACCTGCACGAGCAGGTGCCCGGCAAAGGTGCGTACGACGACGGCATGGCTGCCTCGACGCAGGTTGGGCACCCGGGTCGTGGTCGCGAGGTAGTGCAGGCGTCCACCGCGGGTGCTCGTCGCGACTCCGACGAAGTTGGCTGACGGCTGGCCCGTGTCCTTGCGGGTGTCGAAGGTGACGAAGGTGCCCGCGACTCCCCCGGCCCCCAGTGCAGCGCCCTTCCCGCCCACGGCCGAGGTCGGCCGGTAGACCGGGTCAAGCAGTCCGAAGGACATGCCGTCGCCACCGGTGCCGCCGCCCAGAGCGACGGTGAACGATGCCGTGAGCTCCGCGGTGCTCACCGGGGCGGCCCGCACCGCAGAGCCGGCGCGCCCACGCACGGCTGTGGTGAGTGTGGTCCACGATCCCCGAGATGCGGCTCCACCATTGAGCTTCCAGCCTCTGGTGCCGGCAATGACATCCGTCACGGGCACGCGCCCGATGACGACGTCACGGACCGACTGGGTGTCAGCGAGCGCACCGGTCGACGCAGAGAACGCAACGAGGACCGACGGCGGCAGCGCGACTACGGACGACGTGGCGAGCCTGCCGTCGACGTAGACCGACAGCACTCCGTTGACGTAGGTCACCGTGAAGCCCCGACTGGCGTTGCGCAGGCCACCGGCGACGACGGCCGTCTTGGCGTAGCGCAGCGTCGCGGGGAATCGGCTCGTGTCAGTGACAATTCCGGCGAACGGCGCTGTCGGTTCGAGCGACGAGGATCGGCGGGTGTCAGCGGTGACGGCGACACCGCGCAGACCGCTGACACCGAGCCCGGCACCGGTCTCACCGATCGATCCGGGGTTCTGCGTGGCTGGGTCGAGCAGCCCGAGGGCGATGCCCTCGGCACCGGCGCCCCCACCGCGGATCGTGGTCCGGAAGCGTACGTAGAGGCTCTTGCTCGCGACCTGACGCGGATAGACCGCGTTTCCGGCGGTGTTCGCCGCACCTGAGGTCAGCACGAGGTCGTTGCCCTGCACGTGGGACACACCATTGAGCGCCCAGCCACCGACGACCGGTGAGGGTGCCGACAAGACGACCGGTGTCGTCGCGTGGCCGTGAAGGATCACATAGTGCGCGCCGGTGTTGTCGTCGCCCGTGACCTCGTAGTAGCCGGTGAAGAAGCCGGCCTGGCTCGGGCTGAAGCGGACGTCCTGGGTGTAGGGCACGTCGCCGATCACGGTGCCCTCGGCCAGCGGGCTGTCGGAGGTGAACGGAGCCGTCGGCGCCTTGGCCTTGGTGATCGCCAACGGCAGGTTGCCGATGTTGGACACGACGAAGCTGCTCGACAGCGTCAGGCCGACGGGCACCTCTCCGAAGTCGATCGTGGTCGGGGTCAGGCTCATCTCGCTCTGGCCCTGCACCGCGGTGCCGCTCAGAGCCACGGTGACGCTGCCGGTCGACGACGACACGACGAACGATCCGGACTCCGCGCCGACAGCGACGGGGGCGAACGTCACGCCGATCGTGGTCGAGGCACCCGGGTGGATCGTCGTACCGATCGCCGGCGGGCCGCTGAGCGAGAAGCTGCCGGTGGGCGAGGTCACGCCGGTCACGTGGGTGTCGGTGGCTCCGGTGTTGTAGACGACCACCGACAGGGAACGCGGCAGACCGGTCGGCTGGTTGCCGAACCCGATGGTCGGCGGCGAGGCTGACAGGCCGTCGACGGTGGCGACCCCGTGCAGCCCGGTGCGGAAGGTCCCGATGTCGGTCGTCACGACGACCTGCCCGACCGCGTCTCCGGCCGACGACGGCGAGAACGCCACCGGCAGCGACACGGCGCCTCCGGCTGCGAGACTCACGGGCAGACCCGGAGTCGTCACCGAGAACGGCGCGGCGGCGGTGATCCCGCGGATCGTCAACGGCGTCGATGCCGTGAGAATCGCCGTCGCGGTCACCGTGCTGCCGACGGGAGTCGACCCGAGCTCGACGGGCGACGATGCGAGAGCGCGCGCCTGCGGACGTCCGAAGGCCAGCACGTGACCGTCGCGAGTGCCCACGTAGACGACACCACCGTCGGTCGCCGGCTGCGAGAACTTCGACACCGTGCCGACCGCAGCGTGATAGCGCAAGGTCAGAAGCCCCTGGGACGGGTGCGCGTCATAGGCCCTGAGCTCTCCGTCGGCACCCGTCGGTCCGCTCGAGTAGAGCAGCCACACGAGCCCGGACGACACGTCGGAACCGTTCGACGTGACCACCGGGGAGCCCGAGGTGTAGCCGAAGGTGCCGGTGCTGCTCGCCACGACCGTCATGCGCGGCGTGCCGTTGCCGTCGATGCCGTAGGCAAGCGCCTTGAGCGGCTGGCCCGTGGGTGCGACGTACGCGTATCCGCCACCGGCGCCGAAGAAGGCCGGGTGCCCCCAGAGCGGCCCGACGTTGGCGGTGGTCGACACGACGCTGTCGGTGCTGCCGGGTCCTCGGGCATAGCCACCGAGGTTGTCCCGGTCGAGGACGAACATCCGCCCGTCCTTGCCCTCCACCAGCATGAGGCGCGGGTGGGCCGGTGTGCCGAACGAGGCCGGGAGCGCGGTGGGCGCACCCGACCCGAGGTCGGTGTCGTTGCCGTCGAGCACGGGAGCGTTGGCGGGCGTGAACCAGTCGTCGGTGACGAGCGCACCGCCGGGCTGCACCTTCAGCCTGACGACCGACTCGGCCAGCAGACCCGGTGTGCCCGACTGGCTCCCGCCGAAGAACCCGTTGCCGGTGGAGACGAAGATCCGGTCAGCGCCGTCGGACACGATGCCGCCGCCGGCCTGCCAGATCCCGCCGCCGGAGAGGCCAGCGCCGACGGCCGTGGTCCACATCGCGGACACCGCGTGCGTGACCGTGCTGACGCCGACGACGTAGCCCTTGAACGGCTGCACGTCGCAGTGCGCGCCGAACGCGGCGTAGACCACGCCACCGAGCAGGAGCAGTCCCGGTCGCTGGTGCTGGGTCTTCGCGGGGAAGCTGGTCGAAGGGTCGTTGGTCGGCGTGCCCTGGATCTGCACGGGGAAGCCGGCCCGGTCCTCACCAGTGTCGATCGAGACGCCCTGGAGCCACCACGCACCGTCGGAGTTGCCGACCGCGAGCTTGGTGGTGAAGTACCACGTACGCGTGGCCGGGTCGATGACACCGGTCGAGGTCTGCCCGAGGTCGGGCACGAGGTCACCGCAGCTGACTGTGGTCGCCTGGAAGGGGGCGCCGAACGACCGGCTCCACTGCACGGCGCCCGTCGTGCGGCCCAGGGAGTAGGCCTTCGCCTTCTCGGTCGTGACGAGGACCGAGGCGTCCTGGACGAGCGGCTGGGCATAGACCTGGCCGTCGACGGCTGCGTCGAACAGCGGCCCGAAGTCCGAGCTCGCGACCGATGCGGGCGAGAGGGTCGGCTCGGCGCTGTCCCACGCCGTACGCAACGTGTCACCGGAGACGGTGCGCTGGTCGGCGAGCGCGGGGGTCGCGGTTGAGACGACGGGGAGCACTGCGGCGAGCAGCGCGGCAGCCACGACAGCGGCCGTCCGGGCTGGCTCGCGCACCATGGCTGTGGTCCCTCGGTTCGTCGGCGTGGTCAGTCAGGCACGTGCGCCGTGATCGGTGCTGCTCGTGCCACCGGGTCAGGAGCGCGCGCGGCACGACCGAGTGAAGCACGGCGCACCGGTGCACCCACCACCGGGAACACCACTCGTACCAACGCAATCGCGCACGGTGCCGAAGTCATGACGCAGCGTGAGATCGCCGGGTCTGCAACCCGTCCGCGGGGCCGACCGGCAGCACGACGCGCGGACCAAGATCACGACTTGCGGTCAGAAAGTGCCGTTGGAGGCCACTTTCTGACCTGAGAGGTCAAGGGGTTACCTAGGTGGCGGGGTCGGGGGTGGCGGCGGGTGACGAGGTCGGGGGTGGGTGTGGGGGGTTAGGGGGTGGCGGGAGCTGGGGTGGGGTGGCGGGCGGGGGTGGGCTCGAGGGGTCGGGCCGCGAGGGCGAGTACGTCGGCGACGACCTGGTCGAGGACGACCTCGCGCTCGCGGGAGTGGAGCATGCCGTGGTCGAGCGCCGGGCGTTCGACGAGGTGGAGGCGACCGCTGCGTGCCAGCCGGCGCTCCTGCGCATAGCCGAGACCCCGGCGGAAGATCTGGCTCTCGCGCGGACCCATGACGATCGTGACGTGCGAGCCACGCTCGACCAGTCGGCCGACGGTCGCACCGGTCGTGTCGCCGAGGTGCAGGGTCGCTGCGACCCGCCAGAGGAAGTCCGGGCGCATCGCCCAGACCCACGACAGCACGCGAGCGCCGAGCGCGCGCAACCGGTGCCGGTCGGTCAGCGCGCGGGACACGCGGGCGGTGAACACCTCGCGCTGCGGATAGGCCACCGGGCCGACCGGCTCGACATCGCGGTGCCAGATCCAGGGGTTGAGCAGCAGCACACCAGCCGGCTGTACGTCCTGGGCCACCACGGCCGAGGACCACGACCCCGAGCAGAGGCCGACCAGGACGACGTCGCCCTCGCCATGACTGCCGCCCAAGCCGGTGGCCGAGCCGGCGATCTCCGCAGCAGCGCGCAGGTCCTCGAGCGACTCGCCGTTGTAGTAGACGGGTCCCGGGGGCTCGTCGACCTCAGGGCCGTCGCCGAGGTCTCGCTGGTCGACCCGCAGACCGCGAACTCCTTCTCGCGCGAGGCGGCGCGACAGCTCGACCCAGGACCGGGCCGACCCCACGTGATACGTCGTGGCGCTGTTGCTGAACACGACCGTCACCGGTGCGGGAGCCACCGCGTCCCGAGCATCCCCAGCATTGCGAGATTCCCGAGCATTCCGCGATTGCCGAGCATCCTGAGCTTCGTGGCCGACGGGCTCGGTGAGGATGGCGAAGAGTTGGTGCGGCCCCAGGCTCTGCACCGACTCGAGGATCGAGGTGCCATCGGGACGCAGTTCGACCACCGCGCTCGGCTCGATCGACGGGGTCATCGGTCCCGCGCCGGCCGGTGCCTGCGCGGACACCCAGTCGACGATGCGCCCGACCGTGCCGAGCGGCACTCGCGAGATGAAGCCGGAGACCTCGAGCAGCGCGGCCTGACCGGCGCACGCCTCGATCTCCACGCCAGCAACACCGACCAACGCCTTGGTCGTGCGGTTGTCGGGCTTGTCGTCCCGGATGAGCACCAGCGTGGCCGGGGAGCCGACGAGGTCGTCGGCGCGCAGCGCGACCGCACCGAGGTCGGCGACGGTCTCGGCCGTGTAGACCGAGCCGGGGCCGTCGACCGATCCGTCGGTGCGCGGCTCGGGCCGGGACGTCGAGACGTTGAGCGCGAACATCACGCTCTCCTGCCGGAGGTAGGACTTGCCCGTCGCACAGGCGTCCCAGAGCACATAGGCGTCGGCCCGCGACCGTGACGCGACCGCGAACGTCGCACCGACCCGCAGACCCACGACGGTCACGTGCCCGGCTCCAGCGGCCCGCGCGGCCGCGACCGCCTCCCGGAGACTCGCCAACCAGGCCTCGACACGACCCGCCTCGGTGTCGTCACCGGCGGAGTCCCCGGTGCCGTCATAGTCGAAGCGCAGCGCCGCGATGCCGTGCGCGGCAAGGCGGTCGGCGAGGACGCGCAAGGATCGGTGCCCGAGGTCGAGCTCCAGTCCGAGCGACGGCGCGATCACCACAGCGGACCTGGCGACACCCGAGGTCGGCAGGTGCCAGACGCCGTAGAGCGGGCGGTCTGCCGGGCCGAACCACCCAGCGGTCATCACGACATCTGTGACGGCGGTCATCGCGCGATCACCACGACAAGGCCCGGGACCGAGAGGCGTGGCGCCGCCATGGCCGAACTCCTTCGGGACCTGTGGTGACTGGGATCGGGACACCTGACGCTGCCCCGCGCATCGACCGTAGCGCCCGCACCGCGACCAGGGATCCTCCGGGTGGTCACGGTTGTAGGCCAGGTCATTGGCCGCGCGGCATCGAGCCGCGACGACGGCACAGAGCACGCGCGAGTCGACACCATGGCCCGTTCCGGCATCGTCGGACCGCCGATGCCCGCCGTCATGCGCGGCCTCCGGCCAGGCTGCGTACGACGACCGCTGGTGCGGGGGCCGATGCATCGAGGGCGGCGAGGTGGACCGTGCGCGACTCCCCCGGCAGCAGGTGGAACCAGGAGTCCGACGCGACATAGCCCGGTGCCTCGACCACGACCCACGGGGCGAGCCCCACCGTGGTCACCTCGACACGGTGACCAGTGACGCTCCATGTCAGAGCCGGGTCGGCGATCCCTGCGACCCGCTGGTCGGGCAGCAGCCGGTGCACGCGGGCGAGCTCGGTCCCGTCCTGCGCCCGCAAAGTCACGCGCACCGCGGAGTACTGCGCGTCGCCGAAGGCATAGGCATGGGCGACGTCACGAAAGACCCCGAGCACCCCGTCGAGCGTCGTGGACGTGACGCCGTGACCGTCGACATGGACGACAGCCGTGGCCTCCTCGACTGACCCGTGCGCGCCGGCGACCCTCACCTCGAGGGTGGCGTCGAGCGATGTCGCACGGTCGTTGACCACGTGCACGCGGAGCCCGTCGAGACCCTCGTCGGTGAGCAGCACCGCGACCGGCGCGAGCACCCGTCGCAATGCGTGCCACGTCGCCTTGGGCACACCGGCC
>JANXWJ010000088.1 GCA_025351185.1 Candidatus Nanopelagicales bacterium | reverse complement strand
GAGGTCACGCCGGCCGCCGTGCCGAGGCCGTGCAGCCCGACACTGAAGGTGCCGGCATCCGTGGTGATCGTGACCGTTGCGGATGAGTCGACGGGTGCCGTGGGCGAGAACGACACAGGCAGGGCCAGGCTCTGACCGGTAGTCAGCCCGAGCGGCAAGGTCGGTGCGGTGACGGCGAACGGCGCGGTCGTGGTCATGGCGGTGATGGTGAGCGCGCGCGACGCGGTCACGGTCGCGGTCCCCGTGGCGGTGGCGCCTACCGCGGACGAGCCGAGCTCGACCGGCGTGGTCGCGAGCGCGGTGGTCTGCGGCCGGCCGAACGCCTTGAGGTGGCCGCCGCGAGTGCCGACGAAGACGCGTCCGCCGTCCGTGGCGGGCTGAGAGAACTTCGAGGCGTTGCCGATGGCCGCGTGCCACCGCAGGTTGAGGACACCTCCGCTGGGCACGGCGTCGTAGGCCCGCAGCTCTCCGCCGGCGCCGTTGCTGCCGCCGGAGTAGACGACCCAGACGACCCCGCTCGCGGGGTCGGTGCCGGACGAGGTGACGACAGGGGAGCCGGAGGTGTAGCCGAAGGCTCCGGTGCTCGAGCCGACGGTGGAGAAGCGAGGCACGCCGTTGCCGTCGACGCCGTACGCCAGCGCGGTCAGCGGAGCACCCGACGGCGCCTCGTAGGCGTAGCCGCCGCCGGCGCCAAAGAAGGCGAGGTGGCCCCACTCCGACCCGACGTTCGACAAGCTGGAGACGATGCGATCACTGCCACCGACGCCGCTCTTGTAGCCGCCGAGGTCGTCGCGATCGAGGACGAAGAGCCGACCCTCCTTGCCCTGCACGACCATCAGCTTGGGGTGCGCCGTCGTGCCGAACCCGGCGGGCAGCGCGGTCGGGGCACCCGAGCCAAGGTCCTGGTCGTTGGCATCGAGGGTGGCCGCGTTGGCCGAGGTGAACCAGTCGTCGGTCGACAGCGACCCGTTGACGTTGACCTTGAGGCGCACGAGGGCCTCACCGAGGAGCCCGGGTGTGCCCGACTGGTTGCCGCCGAAGAACCCGTTGCCGGTCGAGAGGAAGATCCGGCCCGGACCGTCGGACACGATGCCACCGCCCGACTGCCAGATGCCCGCGCCCGAGATGCCCGAGCCCACGACCGTGGTCCAGAACGCCGTGATCGATGCAGTGCTGGCGTTGACCCCGACGACGTAGCCCTTATAGGGCTGCACGTCGCAGTGCGCACCGAACGCCAGGTAGACGACTCCGTTCATCAGCAGCAGGCCCGGGCGCTGTTGCTCGTTCTTGGCGGGGAACACATCGGTCGGGTCGTTGGTCGGCGACCCCTGGATCTGCTTGGGGAAGCCCGCCCGGTCGAGACCGGTGTCGAGCGAGACCGCCTGGAGCCACCAGGCCGCTCCGGTGCCCACGGCGAGCTTGGTCGTGAAGTACCAGGTACGCGAGGCGGAGTCGACCACTCCGGTGCTGGTCGACCCGAGGTCGGGAGTCAGATCGCCGCAGTTGACGGTCGCTGCCTGGAACGGTGACCCGAAGGCGCGGGTCCACAGCGTCGCACCCGTCTCGCGGTCCAGCGCATATGCCTTGGCCTTCTCGGTCGTGACGTAGACCGAGGTCGCATCGACGAGCGGCTGGGCATAGACTTGGCCGTCGAGGGTGGCGTCGAAGACCTGGCCGAAGTCGCTCGCCCCGACCGACGACGGAGACAGCCCGGGCTCGGCGGAGTCCCATGCCGTACGCAGCGTGTCGTTGGACACCAGCAGCTCAGTCGCCGAGGCGCTCGACACCACTGCGGTGCCGGTGGCGACCGACAGGCCGACCACGATCGCTGCCGCCGTGACGGCGGCCGTGCAGGACTTCTTCCACGTGGCCGTGACTCGCACTCGGACTCCCGATCTCACCAACGCCGATACCTACGGCGGACCCCACTGAATCGCTGGAGTCAAGCACAGCCCCGGGCCGAGAGCCGCACCGGCAACACGCCGTTCACAAGTACTGACCGAACGGATGACCGGAGCCTCACCGACCGTGGTCGCGTGACGACGTCGAGCGACGAAAGGAGGGGTACGCCAGTCGCGAACGGCCAGAGCGCTCCGGCGCCCACCCCCGGTGCCGTCGCGGCAGCCAGGATGGTCGCCGCGGCGGGGAGGGTGGGCTCGACCCCGTAGGCTCTGGTCTTATGGCCGAGTTCATCTACACGCTCCGCAAGGCTCGCAAGGCGCACGGCGACAAGGTCGTCCTCGACGACGTGACGCTGTCCTTCCTCCCGGGCGCCAAGATCGGCGTCGTCGGTCCCAACGGAGCGGGCAAGTCCTCGCTCCTCAAGATCATGGCGGGGATCGACCACGCGTCCAACGGCGACGCGTTCCTGTCTCCCGGCGCCACCGTGGGCATGCTCGCGCAGGAGCCTGGTCTCGACGAGACGAAGAACGTCTGGGACAACGTCCTCGAGGGCGTCGCGCCGACCAAGGCCAAGGTCGACCGGTTCAACGAGATCTCCGCCGAGCTCGCCGACCCCGACGCCGACTACGACAAGCTCCTCGCCGAGATGGGCACCCTGCAGGAGGAGATCGACCACCTCAATGCGTGGGACCTCGACTCCCAGCTCGAGCAGGCGATGGACGCGCTGCGCTGCCCCGCCCCGGACGCCGACGTCTCGGTGCTCTCCGGTGGTGAGAAGCGCCGCGTCGCGCTGTGCAAGCTGCTGCTGCAGCAGCCCGACCTGCTGCTGCTCGACGAGCCCACCAACCACCTCGATGCCGAGAGCGTGCTCTGGCTCGAGCAGCACCTCGAGAAATACCCCGGCACCGTCATCGCCATCACGCACGATCGCTACGTCCTCGACAACGTCGCCGAGTGGATCCTCGAGCTCGACCGCGGCCGCGCCTACCCGTACGAGGGCAACTACTCGACCTACC
>JANXWJ010000086.1 GCA_025351185.1 Candidatus Nanopelagicales bacterium | reverse complement strand
CGCCGCCGGTCAGGTCCGAGCCGAAGCCGAGTGCTCTTCCGAGCCGCTGTCAGATCAGCTGCCGGGGACCACGATCGTCCCGGCGATGATCGCCTGGGCGGCCGCGTCGGCCTTCGCCTCGTAGGGCTGAACCGCTGCGTTGGACTTGGAGTAGCCGACGCCGCCGTTCTTGAGGTCGTAGGTCTGGACTCCGCTGAGGAAGGAGCCCTTCGCGCCGGCCTGGATGACGTCGAAGACCGCGACGTTCACGTTCTTCAGCGCCGAGGTGAGGATGACGTCCTTGACTGCAGCGTCGGCCGAGAGGTATTGGTCGGAGTCGACACCGATCGCCCAGCTGCCGCTCGACGCCTTCGCGGCGGTGAACACGCCGGAACCCGAACCACCAGCAGCCGCGTAGACGACATCGGCACCGGCGTCGAACATGCCGGCTGCGGTGGCCTTGCCCTTGTCAGGGGCGTTGAAGCCGCTGAAGTCCGGGGGCAGGGTGAGGTACTTGTCGGTGATCTTCACGGCCGAGTTGGTCGCGGTCACACCGGCGTCGAAGCCCTTCTGGAAGGACTCGAGCAGCGGCACCTTGACGCCACCGATGTAGCCGACGGACGCCTTCTTCGACGCCTGCGCGGCGATGACGCCGACCAGGTAGGACGCCTGGTTGGCGGCGAAGATCAGGCTCGTGACGTTGGGCGCCGTGACGCTCGAGTCGTCGACGATGGCGAAGTGGATGTTGGGGAACTTCGCGGCCACCGTCTTGAGCGCCGGGGCGTAGGCGAAGCCGACCGCGATGATCGGGTCGAAGCCGCCCTGAGCGAGCAGGGTCAGGCGCGCAGCCTTCTGCGCGTCGGTCTCGTTGGGGACCGCCGAGAGCTCCTTGCTGGTGACGCCGAGCTCCGTGACGGCCTTGTCGAGACCGGCTGCGGCGGAGTCGTTGAACGACTTGTCACCACGACCACCGATGTCGTAGGCCATGCCGACCTTGATCGTCGTGGCGGGTGCCGACGACGACGCTGCGGTGGTGGACGTCGACGCGGCAGGCGAGCTGCTCGTGCCGGTGCTGCTGCTGCTACCGCAGGCGGCGAGAGCGAATGCCCCGACCGCTACCACGGTGGCTACCTTCAGGCCCTTGAACAAGGGGGACTCCTTCCGAGTGCACCGGCCGTAGTGCCGGCACATGAGTTGCTCTGACCCTAGTGGGGGCAGAGAGGTGATCGAGACGCCACCGGCCTCTGCGGGCCGGTCCGCAACCGATCCGTGACCCAGGTGAACGGTCTGGACCATTTATCACCGTGACAGCGGCGTATCGCGTCGGTATCCGAGGCGTGAACAGCCTCCCGCGCATGATCGTCCACGCGGCGCACATGTGTCGTACGGCGCCGAACAACCCCGCGCTGCCCCACGATCCGGCGCGGGCGATGGGCACCTGACGCCGCCTGTCAGAAGACGTCGGCCGGGGTGTAGAGGCCCCAGACCTCACGCAAGGCGTCAGAGACCTCACCGACCGTGGCGCGCAGTCGCAGCGCGTCACGCATCGGATACAGCACGTTGTCGGCGCCGCGTGCCGCCGCCTTCACCGCCGCCAGCGCAGCATCGACCGCGACCTGGTCGCGCTCGGACCGCAGGGTCGCCAGTCGAGCGCACTGAGCGTCGCCGATGGTCGGGTCGACGCGCAGCGGCTCGTAGTGCTCCTCCTCATCGACCGTGAACTTGTTGACGCCGACAACAACGCGCTCACCGGAGTCGATCTGCTGCGAGACGAGATAGGCCGAGCTCTCGATCTCGCCCTTCTGGAACCCGCGCTCGATGGCCGCGACCGCGCCTCCCATCGTCTCGATCTGATCCATCAGAGCCACAGCGGCGGCCTCGACCTCGTCGGTCAGGGACTCGACGACGTAGGACCCGGCGAAGGGATCGACGGTCGCGGTCACGTCGGTCTCGTAGGCGAGCACCTGCTGGGTGCGCAGCGCGAGGCGGGCCGCCTTCTGCGTGGGCAGCGCGATCGCCTCGTCAAAGGAGTTGGTGTGCAGTGACTGCGTGCCGCCGAGCACCGCAGCCAGCCCCTGGACGGCGACGCGTACGAGGTTGACCTCGGGCTGCTGGGCCGTGAGCTGCACGCCTGCGGTCTGCGTGTGGAAGCGCAGCATGAGGCTCTTCGGGTCCTTCGCGCCAAACTCGTCGCGCATCACGCGCGACCAGATCCGACGGGCCGCACGGAACTTCGCGACCTCCTCGAGGATCGTGGTGCGCGACACGAAGAAGAACGCGAGGCGCGGTGCGAACTCGTCGACGTCCATGCCCGACGCCACGGCCGCGCGGACGTACTCGATGCCGTCGGCGAGGGTGAAGGCGATCTCCTGCGCGGGCGTCGCGCCGGCCTCGGCCATGTGGTAGCCAGAGATCGAGATGGTGTTCCACTTGGGGATCTCGGCCTTGCAGTAGCCGAAGATGTCGGTGATCAGCCGGATCGAGGCTGCCGGCGGATAGATGTAGGTGCCGCGAGCGATGTACTCCTTGAGCACGTCGTTCTGGATGGTGCCGGTGAGCGCCGACGCTGGCACGCCCTGTTCCTCCGCGACGAGCTGGTAGAGCAGCAGCAGCACGGCGGCGGGTGCATTGATCGTCATCGACGTGGAGACCGTGTCGAGCGGGATGCCGCCGAAGAGGATCCGCATGTCGTCGATGGAGTCGATCGCGACGCCGACCTTGCCGACCTCGCCGTGCGCGAGCGGGTGGTCGGAGTCATAGCCCATCTGGGTCGGCAGGTCGAACGCGACGGAGAGCCCCATGGTGCCCGCGGCGATGAGCTGCTGATAGCGCTCGTTGGACTCCGCTGCCGTGCCGAACCCGGCGTACTGCCGCATCGTCCAGGGCCGACCGGTGTACATCGAGGGATAGACGCCGCGGGTGTAGGGGTAGGCGCCCGGCGCACCGAGCTGCGTGGCCGCGTCCCACCCGTCGAGGTCGTCGGGGCCATAGACCGGCTTGATGGGCAGGCCGGACTCGGTGTGACGTGCCATGGGGCGTCCTTCCGTCGTCGTGACCCTCGTCGTGACCGTCCTCACGCTAGACCGCGCGACTCCCCTGATGGTGTCCGGGCGACGCTGTGTGAGCGCTCGCACACCGGGCATCCGGCTTCGGTCCTGCCCTCCGTGGGGTTACCCTTCGGCGTGCTGACGCTTCCACGCGCGGCCGCCGCGGGGGCCCTGGCCTGCGCCGCGGCCCTCCTCCCGAGCTCAGGTGCGGTGGCGTACGCGTCACAGCCACCGGTGTCGGCACACGTGTCGGTCGTCGGTGCCGACACCGTCGGCGGACCGCTGCTCCGGTCTCCCGGCGTCGTCGTACGCGGTCTTCCCGGCTCCACGAAGCTCCCCGCCGTGCAGGCGGATGCGTGGTTGCTCGCCGACCTGACGACAGGCGAGGTCATCGCCGCGAAGGACGCTCACCACCGGGCGATGCCGGCCAGCATGCTCAAGACCCTGACAGCCGTGACCCTGATGCCGAGCCTCGACAGATCGTCGGTCATCACCGCCACCTATGACCAGGCGCGCGCCGACGGTGGCCACGTGGGCATCGTGCCCGGCGCGACCTACTCGATCTGGGACCTCTGGCACGGCCTGCTGCTGCCGAGCGCCAACGACGCCGCAGCCGCGCTCGCCGATGCCAATGGCGGCATGGCACGGACGGTCGCGCAGATGCAGGCGAAGGCGACCTACCTCCACGCCGACGACACCACCGTGCGCAACAACAGCGGTCTCGACAACCCAGCGCAGCTGAGCAGCCCCTACGACATGGCGCTGTTCGCACGTGCTGCCATGGAGATCCCCGACTTCCGCACCGTGACGGCGACCATCAGCTATGCCTTCCCCGGTCGCCCGGTGAAGGCCGGCGAGACGCGTCACACCTACCGGATCTATTCGCAGAACCGCTTGCTGCTGCACGGATATCGAGGCACGGTCGGCGGCAAGACCGGCTTCACCTCGCTCGCACACCGCACGTTCTGGGGCGCGGCGACCCGCGGTGGGCACACGCTCGTCGTCACGCTGTTCCAGATCAAGGACCCCACCGAGAAGGCGGCGCGCGCACTGCTCGACTGGGGCTTCGCCAACGTCGACAAGGTCGAGCCTGTCGGCACGCTCGTCGAGCCCGGCGTGACCGCGTCGGCGTCACCCGCACCGACTGCGAGCGAGCCTGCGACGAGCGGCGGCACCTCGGCTGCGGGCACGTCCCCCGTCGGCTCCCGCTTCCAGATCCCGTGGCCGGGCGTCGCGGGCGCGGCCCTCGTGGTCCTCGTGGTCGCAGCGATCGCTTTCTGGTGGCGCAGACGTTCGGCGTCCGAGCCGTGGGAGTCCCTGCCCGCCGAGTCAGGTCCGGCCACCGCCACAGTGCTCCACTCAGGTCGGCACGCCCCGACGCCCCCGGCTGCGCAGCGCACGTCGTCCGTCATCGTGACCCGGACCGCGCCCCGCGACGCACCCGTGCCTGACGTACCCGTGCCTGACGTACCGGTCCCTGACGTACCGGTCCCTGACGTACCGGTCCCTGACGTACCGGTCCCTGACGTACCGGTCCCTGACGTACCGGTCCCTGACGTACCGGTCCCTGACGTACCGGTCCC
>JANXWJ010000071.1 GCA_025351185.1 Candidatus Nanopelagicales bacterium | reverse complement strand
GTCCGCCCGGCTCGAGTCGCTCAGTTGGTAGAGCATCACCTTGGCAAGGTGATGCTCTACCAACTGAGCCACGTCCGCGATGCAGGCTGGGGCGAACCCCTCTGCGGGACGAAACCATAACCCATCCCGGCAGCACACTCCAAAGCGGGACCGCCGCGACGCAGACGCGCGATCATGGGCCCGTGACCGAGACGCTCGACACCCCTCCCGTCACACCGGTCTCAGCCGTCGCGTGGTCGACATGACCCAGCCCGGACGGCACGAGCCGTGGGCCTGGTTCGCCGGCCGCCTCCACACCGGGCTCGCCGAGGTGACCTCCGATGTCGACGCGCTCGACGAGTCCGGCTGGTGGGCGGTCGTCGCGGCCTACGACTCGCCACCGCTGCTCGCCCGCTTCACCGAGTCGTGCGAGGCCGACATCCCGGCCGGTCCCTGGCGTGGCCCGGAGCTCGGCTCCTGGCGGTCCTCGATGTCTCGCCAGGACTACCTCGACGCGGTCGAGCGGGTCCGCGACCACATCGGCCGGGGCGAGGTCTATCAGGCCAACGTGTGCCGGGTGCTCTCGGCGGCGCTGCCCGACCCGCGTGCTGCAGACGTCGGTGGGCTCGCGTCCCTGCTGGCTGCCGGAAACCCGGCTCCGTACGCCGGAGTCGTGCACCTGCCGGGTCATGGCGTGTCCGTGGTCACGGCGTCTCCCGAGCTCTATCTGCGTCGTTCGGGGGACGTCCTGGAGTCCGGGCCCATCAAGGGGACCGGGCGCACGGTCGCTGACCTCACTGCGAAGGACGACGCCGAGAACATCATGATCGTGGACCTCGTACGCAACGACCTCGGTGCTGTCTGCCGTACGGGCTCGGTGACCGTGCCGCACCTGCTTGCCATCGAGCAGCACCCAGGACTCGTCCATCTCGTCTCGACCGTGCGCGGTGAGCTGCCGCGCGACACCGGATGGGGCGCCGTGCTCGGTGCGACGTTCCCGCCGGGCTCGGTCACAGGCGCCCCCAAGTCCAGCGCGCTGCGCATCATCGACGACGTCGAGCTCGCCCCTCGTGGCCCCTACTGCGGTGCCGTCGGCTGGGTCGACGCCGACCGACGTGCCGCGGAGCTGGCGGTCGCGATCCGCACCTTCTGGGTGAGCGACGGTGTGCTCCACTTCGGCACCGGCGCGGGCATCACCTGGGGGAGCGACGCTGCACGCGAGTGGGACGAGACCGAGCTCAAGGCGGCGCGGCTGCTGGCCGTCGCATCGGGATCGACCGCCGCCGTGGCAGGCTGACGTCCCGTGACGAAGTACTGGGTCAACGACGCCCTCGTCGACGCCGAGCACGCGACCGTCTCCGTGCTGGACCATGGGCTCACGGTCGGCGACGGCGTCTTCGAGACCGTGCTGGTCCGCGACGGCATCGCGTTCGCGATCACCCGTCACCTCGATCGGCTCCAGAGATCGCTGGCGGGGCTCGGATTCAGCGGTCCGGATCCCACCCTCATCCGGCACGCGGTCGACACCGTCGTGAGCGACTCCGGTGTCAGCACCGAGTTCTCGAGGTTGCGGATCACCGTGACCTCCGGCGCCGGACCGTTCGGGAGCGAGCGGGGTGACGTCGCACCGACACTCGTCGTCACCATGACGGCCTCAGCACCCTGGCCGTCGACGACATCACTGGCGACCGTGCCGTGGACCCGCAACGAGCGCTCGGCGATCGCGGGTCTCAAGACGACGTCGTATGCCGAGAACGCCATCGCCTTGGCCTCGGCCAAGCGACGCGGCGCGTCCGAGGCGGTGCTGGCGGACACCCAGGGCCGGCTCTCCGAGTGCACCGGCAGCAACGTCTTCGTGGTCGTCGCAGGCGAGGTCTTCACTCCGTCGCTCGACACCGGATGCCTGGCGGGCGTGACCCGTGACCTCGTCCTCGAGTGGGGCAGCTCGGTCGCGCCGATGCACGAGGGACACCTGCCCTATGACGTGCTCCGCAACGCTGACGAGGTCTTCATCACCTCGTCGACCCGCGACGTCCACCCGGTGGTGCGCATCGACGACCTCGAGATCTCGGCCGGTCCGGTCACCGCTCGCCTGGCCGAGGTGTTCGCGGCACATGCCCGTGAGACCACAGATCCGTGAGCCTGACCTTCCGTGGCATGACGGCCGAGCAGGAGGCGGTCTATCTCCCCGTCGTCGTCGAGGAGTACGCAGCCGAGCTCGTGCGGTCGGGCTCCTACGACGAGTCGCGGGCGATCGCCAAGTCCCAGAAGTCGTACGCGTCCCTGCACGAGGACGACGAGGTCTATGTCGCCGCCTTCGACGGCGACACGTGGGTCGGGGTTCTCGGCTATGTGCTCAAGGGCTTCGACGACGACCCCACGACGGAGCCCGCGCTGTTCGTCTACGACCTTGACGTCTTCGAGACGTTCCGGCGCCGAGGTCATGCGACCGAGATCCTGAGCCACGCGGCAGTCCTTGCCGCAGGTGCGGGCGCGGCGTCCGTTCTTCTCACGGTGCTCGAGGGCAACGACGGCGCGCGAGACATAGATGAGGCGAACGGCTTTCACTATGAGGCGCACCAGATGCGCCTCCCGCTCGCGGCCGGTCCGCGGTCGGTCCCGTGACCGCCGTCGTCGTCTTCCTCGTCCTGGCCCTGGCCTGGGTTCTCGTGTCGGCCCGGCTCGAGTCGCTCAGCGTCACCGCCCCGATCCTCGTGACCCTGCTCGGTTTCCTTGCCGCGGTCTCGCCGTGGCACCTCGACCTGCTGCTCGAGAGCGAGCAGGTGCGCACGCTGATCGAGGTGACGTTGGCGGTGGTGCTGTTCACCGACGCGTCGTCGGTCGGTGTGCGGTGGTTCCGGAGCGAATGGCGCTATCCCGCGCGGCTCTTGGCCATCGGGCTCCCGCTCACGGTGCTGCTCGGTCTCGTGGTGGCTCGACTGCTCTTCCCTGGCGTCGACATCTGGCTGCTCGCGGTGGTCGCGGCGGCGCTGGCCCCGACCGACGCCGCGCTGGGTGCCTCGATCATCGCCGACGAGCGGATACCCGCAGAGTTCCGCACGGTCATCAACGTGGAGAGCGGCCTCAACGACGGTCTGGCCACGCCCATCGTGACGTTCTGCATCGCGGTGGCTGCGGCGACCGTGTCCGGTGCCGCCGAGCGCCCGTTTGCGAGCGCCGTCCGGGAGATCGGCGTCGGCGTCGTCGCCGGCGTCGTGATCGGCTTCCTGACCGGTCGTCTCGTGCGCACCGCCGAGGTCCACGACTGGGCCCTGCGGCGGTTCCTCCCGGTCGCGCCCGTCCTTGTCGCCGTGGGCACCTACC
>JANXWJ010000258.1 GCA_025351185.1 Candidatus Nanopelagicales bacterium | reverse complement strand
CCGCGCGGACCACACCATCGACAGCCGAGTCAGGTGTGAGGACTGTCGGCGGCCGAGAGACTGACGCGGGACTCGCGCAAGGACGGGTGCTCCTGCCACATCATCTCGGCCATGAATAGATAGTACACCTGTACTAAGACTTGTCAACCCCGAAACACCATGGTGCATAACTCTTTTCGAGGATTCAGCTATCCACAACTTGGTCCACAGGAACAGCCAAGTAGACGAGCCAGAGCACGTGACGAGCAGCCGGGCACCGCGCAGCGGCGATGAGCAGCGGGGGACCGACGGAGCCGATGCCCGAGCAGGCGGACCACGGGCAACACTCGCTGCGGCCGCCTGCTCGGACCGGCTACTTCTTGGTGTCGCGCTTGCGGGCTGCGCGCTCGGCTCTGCGGCGCTCGGCGCGCGAGGCGTCGGCGCTGAGCTCCTCGACGTCGTCAATGTCCTCGGCTGCGTGCATCACGCCCGCCTCGCCGTCGACGCTGGGTGCGGTGTACTCCAGGCGCTGCGGGCGCTGCGGCGCGAGACCCTTCGCCGAGATGGACGGGGCTGGCTGCGGGGAGAGCTGCGGGGCAGCCATCGGGGCCAGCTCGATCTCGTCGCTGAGGTCGCCCTCGAGCTCGGGCACCTGCTCCTCGACCTGGACCTCGACGTTGAACAGGTAGCCGACCGACTCTTCCTTGATCGACTCCATCATCGCGTTGAACAGGATGTAGCCCTCGCGCTGGTATTCCACGAGGGGGTCCTTCTGCGCCATGGCGCGCAGGCCGATCCCCTCCTGGAGGTAGTCCATCTCGTAGAGGTGCTCGCGCCACTTGCGGTCGAGCACCGAGAGGACGACCCGACGCTCGAGCTCACGCATGACGTCGGGCGTCAGCGTCTCCTCGCGCGCGTCGTAGGCCGCGTGCGCGTCCTCCTGCAGCTCGCCGACGAGGAACTCCTGGGTGAGCCCCGCCTTGCCGCCGCCCGACGACTCGATGACATCGTCCGGCGACATGCTCACCGGGTAGAGAGTCTTGAGCGCGGTCCAGAGCCGGTCGAGGTCCCAGTCCTCCGGATAGCCGTCGCTCGTCTCGGCGACGACGTAGCCCTCGATGGTGTCGTCGAGGAATCCGCGCACCTGCTCGTGGAGGTCCTCACCCTCGAGGACACGACGGCGCTCCTCGTAGATGACCACGCGCTGGCGGTTCATGACCTCGTCGTACTTGAGGACGTTCTTGCGGATCTCGAAGTTCTGCGACTCGACCTGGGTCTGCGCCGAGCGGATGGCGTTGCTCACCATCTTCGCCTCGATGGGTACGTCGTCCGGCACATTGAAGCGACGCAGGAACGCATCGACGATGTCGGCCTTGAACAGCCGCATCAGGTCGTCCTCGAGCGAGAGGTAGAACCGCGTCTCACCCGGGTCACCCTGACGACCGGAACGACCGCGCAGCTGGTTGTCGATCCGGCGCGACTCGTGCCGCTCGGTGCCGAGGACGTAGAGACCACCGAGACCGGTGACCTCCTCGTGCTCGGTCGCCACGGCCTTCTTGGCGCGCTCGAGTGCACCGGGCCACTCGGACTCGTACTCCTCCGGGGTGTCGACCGGGCTCAGCTCGCGCTGGGCCAGCTCGGCAGCCGCCATGAACTCCGAGTTGCCGCCGAGCATGATGTCGGTGCCTCGTCCGGCCATGTTGGTGGCGACGGTGACGGCACCCTTGCGACCGGCCTGCGCGACGATCGCGGCCTCGCGCTCGTGGAACTTCGCGTTGAGGACCTCGTGCGGCACACCGCGCTTGCGCAACAGGGCGGAGAGGTTCTCGGACTTCTCGACCGACGTCGTGCCGACGAGGACCGGCTGGCCCTTCTCGTGACGCATGGCCAGGTCGTCGACGACGGCATTGAGCTTGGCCTCCTCGGTGCGGTAGACGAGGTCGGCCTCGTCGAGGCGGACGAGGTCGCGGTTGGTGGGGATCGGCACCACGCCGAGCTTGTAGATCTGATCGAACTCGGCGGCCTCGGTCATCGCCGTTCCGGTCATGCCCGAGAGCTTGGTGTAGAGCCGGAAGTAGTTCTGCAGGGTGATCGTCGCGAGGGTCTGGTTCTCCTGCTTGATCTCGACTGTCTCCTTGGCCTCGATCGCCTGGTGCATGCCCTCGTTGTA